>JANODX010000165.1:0-15752 GCA_031412915.1 Vicinamibacteria bacterium
TTGACTCCTGGTCCCCCAAAGACCCAAACTCACCCCCTCCCGAACCTTCGATCGGTCTCAACCGGAACGGTGGTCTTCTTCAGCCGGAATCGGTGGCCGACATCAACCGGAACGGGTGGTTGGCATCGCCGGAATACGCAAATGCGACCGATTCGTTGCTCCAAGATCGTCGGAACCCAAGGCAGGTCGTAGTTGACCATTGTGTTGCAGGACTGGAGATTGACACCCGCGGCGCCAGCGTCGGTGCTGACGAGGATGTGCTTTCGGGGAAGGCCGTAGCCGGGGCCGGGTCGGAGTTCCGGGCCATTGAAGTCGTCTTGTGTACGCTTAGTTTCCTTTGGAGGAACGCCTCCTCGAATGACACAGACCTGCCCGTCAAATCCGTTGGCCTGCAAGTAGCCGGCGAGAAAGTCCTGGGTGGCCCGACGTGTAGTGAAGACCAACAGACGATAGTCATCCGGTCGTGCCATGGCCAGTCCTCGAACTACTTCTAGGAGCCTCTTGGCCTTTTGGGGAACTCCTATCGCCTCGGCCTTCTCGACCAGCGACTTGAGGGCTTCCTGCTCAAACGACGTGTGGACCCTTTCCAACTTCCTAGCGAACGCTCTCGCGGCCGCGGCTGGGCTGCTCAATACACTCTGCGCAAGGCTAATCTCTTCAAGTCGATTCGACCGGCGCTTCTTCTCGATTTCGGCCTTAAAGAACTGCTCGACGAGGTTGGGGAAGAGTCTCTGGATCAGCGCAGACAGACTGGCGTTCGGTGTTTCTGCGTCCGGAGGAAGGTGACGCTTCGCAAACGCGATGAACGCTTCCGAGACGAGGCGATAGCTGAGACTCGTCTCATGAGAATGGCCGTCCTCATCGATCACGCTAAATGGGAAGTCGCCGAGGGTCTCGCAAACTGCTTCGGAAACTCGCGTCAGTTCGAGCAGGGATCGGGGCCCGTGCTTCACGACTAGACGGACCCAGTTACGCAGGAGTTCTTCGAGGGCGTCTTTGGTGATGTTTCGGTAGAGGTTGGACCGCTGTAGTAGGAACAACTGGTACGACAGGATGAGATCCTGCTCTGCGGGATCCAACGGCACCCGGATGGTCTCCACCCGGCGTTCCGGGAAGACCAATTGCTGCCGCAGCTTGAGGTCCCTCCTACTGGTACGTGAAGAAATTTCCGCCATCCGTTGCCGGAACAATGGGTGCTGAGCCGGCTTAATCCGGATAGCTTGTTGCGGGTTGCCCTGTATGAAGGTACTCGCGAAGGAGTCGTGTGGGCCAAGGGGATTCTCGCCGGGCAGGGCTGAGAGATCGGCCAAGCTGTATACCTGCCAGAGGTTCTTCCGCAGCGGAGTCGCCGTCAGCAGAAGAAAGAAGCCGACACGCTCAGTGTGAAGCATGTCGCGGAACACTCGAGCGCGCTGGGACGGGTTGAAACCGGCACCCGTATACACACGCGCCAGATAATCGCCCTCGTCTGCTACGACAAAATCCCAGGTTCTTGATCCAAAGAACTCCTGGTGCCCTCTCACGGCGTCGTACGTGGTGATCACTTTCAGCGTGTCATCGTCCGACTCCTGCAGCCTCTCTGCTATATCAGCCCACTTCCCAGCGAGAACATTCCGGAAGCGAAACTTCCCTTCAAGCTCCTCCCTCCATTGCTCGACAAGAATGCCTGGGCAGGCGATCAAGAAGTTCGAAATTCGCTTTCGCTGGCTAAGTTCTGCAAGGATCAACCCGGCGGAGATGGTCTTGCCCAGTCCGACTTCGTCGAACAGCATCATGCGCGGCTGGTGATGGTTGACGAATTGTTTCAAGTTCTCGACTTGGTGCACATAAGGCTCGACTGCGATGTCCTTCAAACAGCGAATATCTTGACTAGACGCGATCAGGAGCGAGTCTGAAAGCGAGTAATGGAGTGCTGATAGGTAGACGCGCAACGCCTCTGCGTCCAGCATGCGGCAATTCGGCGGGAGTTGGAGCAAAGCTGCGGGATCTGCACTCCGAATGTCCACGCCCGAGAGAGTACCCTGCGCCCCATTCGCTGCAAAGAGGCACGTCGGGCGACAGCGATCCGTCGCCCGGGCTGGGTGCGTCGGGCATCTCCCGCGGGAGTAGTGCGAAGCGGAGATAGCGGTCAACGTGTGCTGCCTCGCCTGGGAGTGAGCCCTGCCAACGGGCCTCACCTCCGTCTTGCTTTGCAATCATGTTCACGAAGCGATCGTCACCGTCGGACGCCGTCGCTACTTGTAGTCGCCACCAGGCAAAGGCGGGCTCGACAGTCACACCCTTCGGCGCGCCGGAGTTGCCTGTGGCGCTTGCGACGATTCTGCGGACGTCACAGCCGCAGCCTCGGCGACCCGCCTGCGGCGATCCTGGAGCAGTTTCCGAATCCAAGTCATTAGGGCTGGTCCACGAAGCTTTGGGATGCCCCCCCTCGATCTCCCGGGCTTCTTCGTCGGTGAGCTTCGCCATGAGGGGACGGTAGGCGGTTCAGGGTTCGGTGCAGGTCCGATCCAACCGAGACGCACGCCACAAATCCGGGACGGCCCGCCCGGCATCGTCGGCCTTAGACTGATCCGGGTACGCCGCCGAAGCGGATATCGCCCCAGAAGCCAACCTTCTCAGCGGGAACGTTCTTCGCCTTCGCGCCCACGAAAGCCCAGATCTCATCGCTCTCGATCCGGTTGGAGCGAATGTTTCGAACGGTGGCGTCGTGGAACTTCTCGCAGGCCGCGCCGAGGTCAACGAGGAGCTTGCTTACGGTGGCTTTGGCGACGCCCGTCATGCGGACCGTGGCGCGGATTGAGCTTCCTTCTACGAGGCCTGCTACCACGGAGCGGAGCTTGTCGTTGCTGAGCTTGTTCATGATAGGAGGATTGTATACTTGAGCGCTCAAGCATGTCAAGCAGTAAATTTGCATGAGTCTAAAAATCTCTGAGTCTAAAAATCTCTGGACGATTCGGCCGTCATTTGCTACGATGCCGCCGAACGACAAACGGCCCAAGGCGTCCCTTGAGCCGTTTGAAGCGTTCGCTGATTCACGTCTAAGAGCGTTCTCACCCGCCCCCTAAGGTCTGCTTTTCTTCGCAGGAGCAGAAGACCTTTTGGGGGCGTTGTCGTTTATGCCCTCTGTCAGCCGGTGAGTTCCGGGGGGTGCTTGAGGGCTAAATGTTTTTCATCGGAGGGTCCTGGCCTGTGGTGTCGGCGCACCAGCGAGCAGCAGCGCTTCCGCTCGCACGTTCTATAAGCATCGAAGCCTCGCTTCGCGCTCTACACGAGGATCAGGCGCAAACCAGCGCTTTACGCCGTGGTCATCCTCACGTTGGAATAGCAGCTCTTCATCGGGCCACTTCGTCTTGACCACGTTCGAAAGTCCCGTGATGTATGCGCTCAGTCCGCGCCCAGATTCAAGACCGACCGTAGGGGCCAGTTCCGCAGACGTGAGGCCGGTGTCGCCCGCCTTCGCTAGCGCTTCTGCCAAGGCAAGAACTTTCTTGTCGATTGCTCGAGCCGTCCGCTTGGGTGCCGGAATCAGCGACTTCTGAGCGGGCACCGCTTGGTTCGATCCAGGCCGTTGCTGCTTATAGAGCTGGATCATTGCGAAGGCGTCCTGGGCGTTCTTCGCCGTCACCTGGACGCCGTCAATCACGAAGGAGATGTCAGCCACAGGAACCCACTTTACCGCAGTTCGCAGAAAGCAGTCAAGGCAGTCAGCGCAGTCGACATAGTTCCTATAAACGTAGTTTCTGCAATTCGTTACTATGGATCGACAGCCATATCAGAACGATCAGAACCAGACCCGATTGGGTACAAATGCAATCTGGTAACTTGCTGTATTTGATCATCTTATTGGTATACATGTAGAGCATTCCTTACAGTGAAGGTGCAACAACAGCCACACGGCAAAAAATAGCAAATGGCATTAGGGCTTTGAGCCCCACCGCGCCTTCGCGGCCTTCTTGGCTATGGCCTTTCGCTTGGCTGTGGTCAGACTGGCCGCCCGCGCATTCCCGCCCTTCAGGCCACCCATACGCCCAAGGGCGACGGCCGCGGGATTCTTTGTCGGCTGGGCCTCGGCCTCGGCGGTAACCTGCTGGAGGATGGCGAAGGCGGTTTCGTTCTCGTCTCCTATGCTTGAGCGTTTAGGCATGGTCGGCATTGTCCCGCGTCGCACGCCGACCCGTCAAGCGCGGTCCGATTCAGCTCGGTCCGAGTCAACTAGCCCACTACCGGGCCGGGAGGCGATCTCGTGGTGGGCTTGGAGCTTGATGTGATCGAGGCTATTTCACGCGGCGAGGCGATGCGGATGGGGACTTACGACTACCGCCAGATGGCGAGGCTGGCTCGGGGGGAGGGGACATCTCGGTAGGTGGACTGAGGGAGGCCGCTAATAGGCACTGCCCCTGCACGCTGGCCCCGTGGTGGCCCCGCAGAGCGAGGCCGGAGCTATAGACCAAGCGCGTCGATATAGATTCTGTCCTTTATCCAAGCCTTGATCTCGATGGTAGCGCTACGGGGATTCGAACCCCGGTTTGATGGCTGAGAACCAACCGTCCTAACCCCTAGACGATAGCGCCACGCTCAAAGGGATGGGGATTCTATCAGGGGGCTTGCGGCTCAACCAGCACGCGGAAGCGGAGGGCCGATGGACCCCCGTGGCGCACGACCTCGATCTCCCAATACCGCTCCCGCCAGGTTCCCCAGCGGCCCGCGAAATCCCCTTCCGAGGGCGGTGTGAATTGAAAACTCGCCGCTCCCTGTGCGGGAAGCTGGGCGGCCTCCATTTCGCGGCGGTCCGCCCAGACGACATAGCAGACCCGCACTGTCTCGATCCCTCTTTGGTCTTCCCCCTCGATCTCCCGTTCCTCCATGAAGGCATCGATGCACCGGAGCCAGACCTCGATGCCGCGCAACCCGCCGAGACCCCGACTCGCCCCCACATGCAATCCCAGGCTCCCGCCCATGGTGAAGGACGGTGCGTCGAGGCGGACGTAGCCCAGGCCGTGGCGTCCCTGCGCCCGCGCTTCGTCGATGTAGAACCAGAGAAGGAGGGCCCACACGAGATCGAGGCCGAGCGCCACCGCCCACGCGATCCATCCCCATCCCGGCACGAAGAAGATAGGAGCGAGCGCGAGGACGACGGCCGCGACCGCCAGCCCGGCGAAGGGACCTCTGCCCACGGCCTCCTCCTCGGACCTTCCCGTGAGCAGGGGGTCCGATCGACAAGGGCACTCGCGGCGGGGGTTTACTGCGGGCATCGCAGATGCCTGCTCATCGCGCCCCCCCGAGCACTTCGATCGCCGCGTAAGCCATGGTGCGGAACTTCGCCTGCAGATCGAGGCCGCCGTTTGGGATCAACTGCAGAAGGAAGAGGCCCAGCATGTCCTCCTGGGGATCGATCCAGTAGTTCGCGTAGTAAGCGCTCCCCCAGCCGAAAGCGCCTTCGGAGCCATAGCGTCCGGCGCGGCCGAGATGCTCGATCACTTCGAAGCCGAGACCGAAACCGGTGCGGCCTTCGTTGTAGAGGTTGCCCACGTGATTCGACGCCATCAAGACCACGGTCTTGGGCGCGAGAATGCGGACGCCGTCGAGGGCGCCCCCGTTCGCGAGCATGCGCATAAGCCGCGAATAGTCGGCCGCGGTGGAAAGGAGGCCGGCCCCGCCCCCGAAGCACTGGCGCGGACCGTCGACATAGGCGCCCTGCGCCACCATGGAGCCCTGAACGAGAGAGCCCGTATCAGGAGCCCGCTGAATCGAACCGTCCTCTTTTGCCGAATAGACGGTGGCGAGGCGGTCGCGCTTCTCCACCGGCAGGAAGAAAGAGGTGTCGACCATCTTCAGCGGCTCGAAGATCCTTTCCCGGAAGAACACGTCGAGGGATTTGCCCGACGCCTTCTCTACGACCGCGCCGAGGATGTCGGTGCCGTAGCCGTAGACATACGCCTCGCCCGGCTGGGCGTCGAAAGGCAATGTGGCGATGCGCTCGACCACGTTCGCGATGGGCTCGGGGCGATCCGCGAGATACCAGCCCTGAATCCCCGCGGCCTTCCACTGCGCAGCGCCCAGGCCGTATCCGTAGGAAATCCCCGCGGTGTGGGTGAGCAGGTCGCGCACATTGACTTCTCGCTTCGCGGGCACGAGGGTCGCAGGCGATCCGGTCACCGCTCCTGTGGGCGGAGCGAGGGCCACCGTCGTCTTCTTGAAACCCGGGAAGTAGCGGGACACCGGCGTTTCCAGACTCAGCAGGCCCTCTTCGATGAGGATCATCGCGGCGACACTGGTGACGGCCTTGCTCATCGAGGCGATACGGAAGATGGTGTCCTTCCGCATCGGCACGTTTCGCTCGACATCGGCGAGACCCGTAGCCTCGAAATGCGCCAGTTCGCCGCGCCGCCTCAGGTACGTGACCGTGCCCGCCACGCGCCCTTCCGCGACGTAGCGCTGCATGGTTTGCGAGATGCGGGCCACGCGTTCGAGCGAAAGGCCAACCGACTGGGGCGGGACGAGGATGGAGCCTTGAAGCCCTGCGCTCTTAACCGGACCTTCCTCGGCCTGCAGGCCCGGGGCGCCGAGGAACAGCGCAAGGCCAACTCCGAATGCGCCGGCCGTCGACGAGAGCTTCTTCATGAATCAGGTCCCTTCTCGACGTGAAGTCGCCCGACCATGCCACGGAGTCAGGGCGGCACGCAAGCGCCACGTGAAGCCGCAGCCGGACCGCCCTTTGGTTTTCGGGGCGTATCTCCACAAACCGGACCGAACCACAGGTAACCTTCCGCTTATATGAATCCAATCACCGGCTTACTCATCGGCCTCGGCGTCTTCACGGCTTTCTATCTGGTCACGGTCTATCAGGGAAGCAAGACGAAGAGCGCCGAGGGCTTCCCCGGGCCGGTTCACCTTGGCATCGGTTTCGTCACGAACTTCCTCGACACCCTCGGCATCGGCTCCTTCGCGCCCACCACCGCGATGTTCAAGGCCTGGAAGCTGGTCAAGGACGAATGGATTCCCGGCACCCTCAACATCGGCCACACCATCCCCACCATCACGCAGGCCTTCATCTTCATCGGGGGCGTCCTGGTGGATCCGGTGACTCTGGTGCTCATGATCGGCGCGGCATTCGTGGGGGCCTTCTTCGGAGCCCGGGTGGTCGCCTCGTGGTCGCGGCGCTACATCCAGCTCGGCATGGGCACGGCCCTTCTCATAGGCGCCGCTCTCTTCGCGGCGAAGAACCTCGGATACCTCGCGAGCAAGGGCGAGGCGTCGGGGGTGGTGGGGACGATGCTGGTGGTGGCGGTCCTGGGCAACCTGGTTCTGGGCGCGCTCATGACCATCGGCATCGGCCTCTACGCACCCTGCCTGCTTCTCGTCTCTTTCATCGGCATGAACGAGCGGGCAGCCTTCCCCATCATGATGGGTTCCTGCGCGTTCCTGATGACCGGCGCCACCAAGCCCTTCGTGGACGCCGGGGTCTACAGCTTCAAGGCCGCGCTCGGCCTCGCCCTCGGCGGCTTCCCCGCCGTCCTCATCGCCGCCTACATCGTGAAGTCGCTTCCTCTCGACACCCTGCGCTGGGGTGTCGCCGCAGTCGTCCTGTACACAGGCCTCGCCATGCTCCGCTCGGCATTGACGGAAGGGAAGAAGAAGTAGACGGCCGAAGGCGCGCAGGCCGGAGGTCCGATTTTCCGCCCGCTGATTTGGCGAAGATGGAGCGGGACCGAGGAGCGAGTGGGTTGTCGACAGATACGGTGGCGGCTTCCGGTCCTGCCCATTCAGGTGAGGATGCAGCGGGGACGGGCGCTGATGTGGGCCGCTCGCGTAGGCGAGCCTCCGTCCGATGATTTAGCAAAGATGGAGCGGGACCGAGGAGCGAGTGGGTTGCATGCGCCGGGGCGTGGAGGCGAGTCACTCCATCGAAAGGCGTCTTTTCGCCGATTCGAGGCGGGTAAGGAACACACGATTCCATCGAGGAGCGTCCAAGTGTGAACCACCCGCCGTCCCCGGTGCAGCAAGCCCACTCGTTCCCTGGGCCCGCGGGCCACCACCAAGAAGCCTTGCGACCGCTGCCCTTCGACCCTTCGACAGGCTCAGGGACCACCCTTCGACGCTTCGACCAGCTCAGCGCGGGCAGGCTGAGCGGCCCTTCGACGCTTCGACCAGCTCAGCGCGGGCAAGCTCAGGGACCACCCTTCGACGCTTCGGCCCGGCGAAATGCCCTGCGCGCCGGTGCGGTCGCGAGATCCCAGCCGAAGCGCGGCAGCATCAGCACGAGCCTGCGCTTGAGCGACATGTAGTCCTGCTTTCCGAGAACCAGGTCCCCCAACACGCGGGCGAGTGCGGGCGACCGGTCCGCATAGTCGAGCATCCGATCCGTGAAGCCGGGCGCAAAGAAACGCTTGCAGAGACGAGCGGCGCGCATCAGGTCGTGACCGAACTCCGCCATCGCGCGCTCTTCATAACGTTGCGGCGAGCCTCCGCCCATGACCGCATCCGCCAACAACTGACCCGAGCGGAGGGCGTAGAAGATGCCTTCGCCGGTAATGGGATCGGCAAGGGCCGCGGCGTCGCCTATCAGAGCCCACCTGTCCCCCGCCATCGCGCGCAGCGTCGCGCCATCTTCTCCGGGTGAGGGAATGGTGTGCGCGTAGTAAGGAGTGTCTTCGTCGCGCGCCAATGCGGGAAACGAGCGGACGACCTCTCGCTCCAGCACAGCCAGGAGGTCGCGGGTGGGAGGGTGGCCGAGGGGCGCGCCGATGCCAACACCCACATGGCCGGCGCGGGGGAAAAGCCAGAGGTAGCCCTCGAGGCCGGGAAGAAAGCGCACCAGCATGTCGGAATCGCCGCGCGCGTACCAACCGCAGGCCATCCAGCGTCGCTCCTTTGGGGTCGTGCTCAGAAAGGTCCGGCGTACCAGGGAGTTCGCGCCATCGGCGCCGACGATCAGATCGAACGTCTCCTCCAGGCCGGCGAGCGTCTTCACCCGCCCGGTCGCGTCGACCCTCGTGATCCGGTCGTTGACGTGCCTCGCCCCCGTATCCACCGCTCGCCGGAGCAGCCAGGCATCGAACTCCGAGCGGGCGACGATACCCACCGGCTCGCCCAGGTTGAGTTCGAGGGTCCGGCCGCGCGCCCCGTCGAACCGGCAGGTCTGCACGCGGCGCGCGGGAAGCAGATCCTGATCCGGGCCGTCCGGCAGAAGAGCCAGACTCTTGCCGGTGAGGCCGCCCCCGCAGGGTTTTTCGCGAGGGTGCGAGGGATCGAAGATCGAAACCTCGGCGCCCCGCTTCGCGAACTCGAGACCCGCCATCGAGCCCGCGGGCCCGGCGCCCACGATGCAGATTCGCATCAGACGGCCGCGCGGATCTCGGCCCGAGTCACACTCGCGGTGCCGAGCTTCCCCACCACGACACCCGCGGCCAGGTTTGCCAGCACCATGGCCTCGTGCGGCAGGGCGCCGGCCACGAGGGCCAGGGCCAGGGTCGCGATCGCGGTGTCGCCCGCGCCGGTCACGTCGAAGACCTCGCGCGCGGTCGCCCTCACGTGCCAGCAGTTGAACTTCCGGCCCGAGCGCAGGCCGAGGGTCATGCCCTCTTCACCGCGGGTGACCAAAGCGCCCTGCGTGCCCGCGCGCTGCGCGATCCGGCGCACCACGCGCTCCGCGTCGTCGTCCGTGCCGATGAGAATGCCGCTGATCTCCTCGGCCTCCTTCTGATTTGGGGTGACCAGATAGGCGCCCCTGAAGAGACCAATGTCGCGAACCTTGGGGTCCGCGAGAACGCGGACGCCGTGGCGCCGGGCGAGGGCGATCAGACCGCGCATGAACGACGCGGTCACGACACCCTTTCGATAGTCCGAAACGATGAGGGCCGAGCCCTTCCTTAGAACCTTGCCGACCTGGGCGAGAAGCCTCGCTTCCACCACCGAGTCGATGGGTTCGCTGACCTCGCGGTCGGTCCTCACCATCTGCTGGTGATGGGCCATGATCCGGGTCTTCACCGTGGTGGGACGGCCGGCCAGCCTCACCAGGCGGGCGTCGATGCCGCGCGCGCGCGCCGCCCGGTGCAGACGGGCGCCCGCGAGATCGTCTCCGCGCACCCCCACGAGAGCCACCGTTCCCCCGAGCGACTTCACGTTCATGGCCACGTTCGCGGCCCCGCCCAGACGCTCGGTCTCCCGAGTCACGCGCACCACCGGCACCGGGGCTTCCGGCGAAATCCGCGTCACCTGACCGAACACGAAGACGTCCAGCATCACGTCCCCCACCACCACGACCCGGCTCCCCTTGAAGGAACGAAGGATCGATTCGATCCGTGCCCGCTCGAGGCCGGTCTTCATTGTTCGAGGACCAACTCGGATTCACCCGGCGAGGGCGCCTGATTCGTATCGGGGGGAAATGCTGCGACCGCGTCCGGCTCCTTCGAATACGAGCGAGTCGAAAAGGGCAGGGCGCTCAGGAGCAGGATCAGCATCAGGATCTCGGAATCGCCCAGAGTGTATTCAAACATTCCCGAAGTGAGTGTGGCGGCGAGGCTCGCAAGCACCACCGCTCCCGATCGCGACGACGAGCGCACCCGAAAGGCCTCTCGCCCGAGCAGGAACAGGATCCAGCACAGGAACACGAGACAGGGCAGGCCCCGCTCGGCGGCGATCTGGATGAAGTTGTTGTGGAGATGGGGCGCATTGGGGTTGGGCGCGCCCTGCCAGCGGAACTTCGGATAGACGTCGAGGATCATTCCCGTGCCCTGACCGAAAACCGGCTCGTCCAGGATCATGTCCAGGCCGGCCTGCCACATGTAGTAACGGTCCCGGCTGCTCGCGTCGGTCACGGTCATGCGGTCGAGGATGGTGCGCGGAGACAGGAGCAGGACGAGGCCGAGCAGGCCGGGGAGGAAGAGCAGCAAACGCGGCTTCTTCATCCAGGCGAGGGTGGCGAGGCCCGCGATCACGCCGAGCCAGGCGCTTCGGGTCCGGGTCAGCAGGAGAGCGAGGCCCCCGATGGGAGCGATCACCAGGGCGAGGGTGTTGGACAATCCGGCGTCGGGCCAGGCCGTTCCCTTGAAGGCCCGTCTCCCCGCCAGAAGCGCCACCCCGAGAACGGCCATTCGCTCGACTTCGGTGGGCAGGAGCCCGAGGCGATAGGCGATCACCACGCCGCCGGCCGCACCCACGAGGAGCGCGCACAGACCGAGCGAGCGCCGCGCCACTTCGAGCGGCCGGGACATGGCGAGGATCCGGTCCGCGGCCACGACCAGGAGAATGGCGATGACTCCGGAGGCCGTCATGTAGTGACCGAGGAACGACCGCGGCCGCGTGTCCATGGTGTCGAACCCGAGGAATGCGTACTGAAAAACGGCGAGACTCGCAAGAGCAATGCCTCCCATCAGCATGGCGTCGAGCAAGACCTCGCGGCACGCGTCACTCCGCAACGCTTCCGCCGCGAAATACAGGAGGAGGAAGAGAACCAGCTTTTTGGCGCTTTCGTGGGCGGCAATGGGCGAGGGCGCGAACGCGGCGGACATGAACGTCCAGATCGCGAACGCTCCCACCGCGGCGTCGATGGGCAGGGCGAAGCCTCGGGTTTCGCGAAGCGCCGTGCGAACCAGATGCACGGCGCCCACGAGGCCCAGGCCAACCTGGGCGGCAAAAACCGAAACGGTGGCGCAGGCCGCGGTGGCGGCCAGAAGAGCCACCTGCGCCCGAAGCAGCGGCGCCATGGATTAGGCCGGCTTCTTGGGAATGACGACCCAGAGAATCAGATACGCCAGGATGCCGGGGAACGCGGCGGAAAGAACGGAGACGAGCACGTAGATGATTCGAACACGCGTGGGCGTCCAGCCGAGAGCCTCGGCGAGGCCGCCGCAGACCCCGCCGATCATCCCGTGGCGCGCGCGGTAGAGGGTCATCGGTGTTCTTGCCCGCTAAGGCGGTTCATCGCACCCGGCCGATGGTGGACGAAGGGTCGTAGAAGATGCCGGCGATGCAGGCGATCATGAAGGTGGCGAGCGCCCCCCCCACCATCGACTTGAAGCCCAGCCGGGCGATGTCGTGACGCCTTGAAGGAGCAAGCGGGGCCATGCCGCCGATCTGGATGCCGATCGAGGCGAAGTTCGCGAAACCGCAAAGGGCGTAGGTGACGATGACGATCGACCGATCATCGAGTGCGGGGATCTCGTTACGGGCGGCCTGGCCAAGCTGATTGGCGAGGTCGAGATAGGCCACGAACTCCGTGAGGATCAGCTTCTCGCCGAGGAGTTTGCCCACGGCCAGGCAATCCTGGGCGGGGACGCCCATGATGAACGCGATGGGCCAGTGGAGCCATCCGAGGACCAGCTGCATGGACAGGCTGCTGCCTTCGGCCATCGGGCCGAAACCGAAGAAGGCCACGTTCGCGACCAGGGCGATCACGCCGAGAACCACGTAGCCCGCCTTGCCGTAGCCCCGATCCTCCCCCGAGCGCATGAAGAGAGGAATCCAGGAGAAAACGCCGATGAACCCGACCGCGGCACCCGCGGCCGGGCCCAAGGCCCACTTCGCGATCGCCGAAGCCACCACCACACCCAGCAGCGCCCACCATCCGTGGTCTTCCGAAATGGGCTTCGCGCGATCCATGTAGACGAGGCCCGCGGCCGCGGTCAGAAGCATCAGGTCGAACTGCGCGATGCCCGCGGCATCGTGGAAATAACCGCCGAACCAGGCGAAGCAGTAGTTGATCAAGGCGGCGATGGCCACGAACGAGATGAGCATCGCGCCCACGTTGATGGCCAGATTCCAGCCGACCGTGGTGCCGGTGGAAACGGCGTCGAGAATATTGGCGTCCTGCACCCTCACCTCCATCTTGACCTCACCCCGGGTGAGCGGCTCCTCCTTCTCGGGCACCATCACCTTGGCGATGATGAAGGCGGCGGGGGCCGAGAGCAGCGAAGCGGTGATGAGATGGCCGGCGATCTTCGGAAAATAGCCCTGAAGCATCAGGACGTAGGCGCCCAGAACCCCGCCCGCGGTGTTCGAGAAACCGCCGACCATGATGGCCATGAGCTCCGACCGTGTCATCTTCTCTATGTAAGGCGCCACCACCAGGGGCGCTTCGGTCTGGCCTACGAAGATGTTCGCGGAGTTCGAGAGCGACTCGGCCCCCGAGACATTCATGGTCCTGGCCATGATCTTCGCGAAGAGCACGACCACCTTCTGCATGATGCCGAGGTAGTAAAGGATCGAAAGGAGCGCGGAGAAGAAGATGATGGTGGGCAGGACCTGGAACGCGAACGAGAAGCCGGGAACGGTTCCGTAGGCAATGGCCTGCTGAACGGCGGGATCCGTCGACGACTTCCCCACCCGAATCAGGTAATCCTGAAGCGACCCTGAGCCAACACTTCCAAGCGAAGCGAAGATGAATCTGGCGCCTTCGGTGCTGAAGGAGAGCAGGGCGGTGAACACGTCATTGAGCTTCGAGAAGAAGCGTTCGCCCGGTTCCCAACTGAGGACCAGGAAGCCGAAGCCGAGCTGGAGGATCAGTCCCCACACCACCACCCGGACCGGGAAACGCTTTCGGTCCTCCGAGATCAGCCAGGCGATCCCGATGAGGACGAAAAGGCCGATGAACGAAATGAAGTTCTGGGTCACGAGACTCCTTCTCGGGAGAGGGCGCAGCCAGGGTGTCCGCAGGGGGCGGGCCGGCCTCGCAATCTTCCGCAGCATACCCCGGCCTGATTTGGCCGCGAGGGTGCTACGAGCGCATATGATGGCCAGTCCATGGACTCTTCATCGAAGCCCCGTCTTCCCGAAGCGTTGGCCCGTCCCTCGCAGCAAGCCGACGAGGCCGTCGCGGCCATCCATAGATCCATTCCGGGACCGGAGGCGCTCGCTCCCACGATCGGCGTCGTGCTCGGTTCCGGACTCGCCGCTCTCGGAGAAGCGGTCGAGACGGCAACCCGCATTCCGTATGCCGAGATCCCCCACTTTCCCCGTCCCACCGCGGAGGGACACAAGGGCGAGCTCGTCATAGGCCAGGTCTCGGGGGTGAGGGTCGCGGTTATGTCGGGGCGCGTCCATTTCTACGAGGGATACTCGGATCAGCAGGTGGTCTACCCCGTGCGCGTGCTCGGCCGCCTCGGGGTGAAGACGATCATCCTCACCAACGCGGCGGGTGCGGTGAACAAGTCGTTCCGAACCGGGGAGTTCATGGTCCTGTCCGACCACCTGAACCTCACCGGCCGGAATCCGCTCCTTGGCCCGAACGACCCCGAGTTGGGTCCGCGTTTCCCCGACATGTCCGAGCCCTACGACCGAGCACTTGGGGCGAAAACGATCGCGGCCTTTCGCAGCGTTGGAGCGGCCGTCCACGAAGGCGTCTACGTGGGCCTGCTCGGACCGAGCTACGAGACGCCGGCGGAGATCTCGATGTTCCGGCAGATGGGCGCGGACGCGGTGGGAATGTCCACCGTCCTCGAAACCATCGCGGCCCGACACATGGGCATCAAGGTCGTGGGCATCTCGTGTCTGACCAACGCCGCCTCCGAGTTCGGACAGGAGACGTTCTCCCACGCGTCCGTCCTCGAGGAGGGCCGGAAAGCGGAAAGCGCCTTCGTCGCGGCCCTTCAAGCGACGGTGAGGGCGATCCAGTGAAACCGCGGACGGCGGCCGCCCCGCCTCTTCAGGGCCTCTCCGACTACGCCCGGGATGCCCGCAAGCTCGCCCTGGCGCCCTTCTCCAACTTCAAGGTGGGCGCGGCCCTGCTTACCGTGGACGGAGAGATCATCACCGGCTGCAATATCGAAAGCGCCACCTACGGGCTGACATTGTGCGCGGAGCGGATCGCGGTGTTCAAGGCGGTGTCCGAGGGTTTCAAGAAGTTCTCGGCCATAGCCGTGGTGGCGGACTCGCATGCCGTGACCCCGCCTTGCGGCGCGTGCCGGCAGGTCCTGTGGGAACTCTGCGGCGACATCTGGGTCCACATCGCCGATCTCAAGGGCCACAAGAAGACGATGCGTCTCTCGGCCCTTCTCCCCGAGCCCTTCGACAAGCGCTTCTTGTGAAGATCGCGGTGAAACCATGAATACTCTGGGGCGGACGGCCGGGAACCGGGGGCGGGCGCTGCGCGACTCACAATGGTCGAGACTCCTCACCGAATCGAGGAATCCCCGGTCGCTCAACCTCGATCGCATGGCCACCGAGAAGGTCGTCGCCCTTCTCCTCGACGAGGATCGCCTCGCCATTGTCGAGGCCAGGAAGAAGTCCCGCGATGCCGCTTCCGCCGCCCGCCTGGTCGCGAAGGCGTTCTCGAAAGGCGGCAGCGTCGTCTTCGTGGGTGCGGGAACGAGCGGACGGCTGGGTGTTCTCGAGGCGGCCGAGTGCCCCCCCACTTTCGGCACCCCGCCCGAGATGATCCTGGGCGTGATGGCGGGAGGGAAGGACGCGGTGTTCCGGGCCCGGGAAGGATCGGAGGACCGCGCCGACGAAGGTGAGAGAGCGGTCAAAGGGGTTGGCTCCCGGGATGTGGTCATAGGAATCTCGGCCAGTTCTCTCACCCCTTTCGTGCGCGGCGCCCTCAAGAGGGCCCGGGCGCGCCGGGCGAAGACCGTGCTCGTGACCTGCGCCCCCCAAACGCGGCTGAAAGCGCTCGCGGACGTGGTCATCGCCATAAGAACCGGACCCGAGGTGCTGACCGGGTCCACCCGGCTCAAGGCGGGCTCGGCCACCAAGGCGATCCTGAACGCCATCACCACCGCGGCCATGATCCGCGTGGGCAAGGCCTACTTGAATTT
>JANODX010000166.1:0-13993 GCA_031412915.1 Vicinamibacteria bacterium
ACACCGCAAGACGACTGTTGGACCCCGAGTTAGCGACATTGGTTCCTCGGTCCACCGACCCCAAAAACGAACAACCCAGAGGGCCGGGGGGATCATATGCGAGGCGGGTATGCTCCGGTCACGCACAACGATCGTGGAACAATGGTGATGAGACGAAGCCGGCCGCGTCTGGTACCGACGGGACACGCGGGAGCGCGGGGCCAGGTGTCCCTCCGGTTGCGGCTTGCCTCCACCGCGCTGGTCCTGGGGTACCTCCTCCCCGGTTGCACGAACGGGCAGGCGCCGACCCGGCAGCAACCCGCCATTGAGGAGAGTCCCTCTCTCAGGCGAATCAGACAGATCTTCGCGCGCGTTCCCCAGACCCTCGCGAGGAACCACAAGACCTTCGAGGGGCCAGGGGGTCCGGTGAGCGGATTCGGCGCGGGCGAGGCCTACCCGCAGATCTGGCTTCGGGATAGTTCGTGGATCGTCGACGCCGCGGCCGCGTACTACCCGAGGGAAACCCTCACCTCCTGGCTCGACCTCCATCTGGCCAGTGCCGGGAAGAGCGGTCGATTGAGAGACTGGGTGGCCAAAGGCCCGGCCGACCCTTTCCGGGAATGGGCTCCGCGCGCGCAAGCCAAAGAGGGCATCGCCTTCGACACGAACACCAACGAGTCGGATCAGGAGCCCGGCGCCGCCCTCGCTTACTGTCGTACCGAGCGGCTTCTGGGTGCGGCAATTCCACCGGACGATCGCGCTCGAAGCGCGCGCGTTTCGAAACTGATCGCGGCGATGACGGCCCTGATCCGCGATCGCACGGACGCGAGGACCGGACTCGTCTGGAGCGGCCTCACCGCCGATTGGGGCGACGTGAGCCCGGGGTATCCCGATCAACGGGCGATCTACTTCGAGGCCGGGACGCCACGGACTCTCGCCCTGTACACGAACGTGATGGTCTACGCCGCCTTCGACTGCCTGGCCGCGCTCGACGGTCCGAGGCGGGGTCGGGACGCGCTTCGGGCTCGCGCCGCCAGGCTCAAGGATCGGATCCGCTCCTTGTTCTGGATGAAAGACCGCGGCTACTTTCGAATTCGACAACCCCTCGACCCCGTCCCGAAGGGTTTCCGTGATGACGATGACCGGTTCGCCCTGGGCGGGAACGCGCTCGCCGCTCTTTTCGGGGTCGCCGACGACTTTCAGGCCGCGGCGATTTTCGAAACCGCCGAACGGTTGCGGCTCGCGCAGAACTTCTCGACCATCTCCACCGTGCTCATCCCTCCCTATTCAGCCGGGGTGTTTCAACATCCGGCCATGCGCGAACCGTTCGAGTATCAGAACGGAGGACAGTGGGACTGGTGGGGCGGAGCGCTGGTCGAAGCGGAGTTCGAACGAGGGCACGCCGAACTCGCGCGCCTTCACCTCGACCAGATCGTCTCCCGCACCCTCCGCGGCGGACCGGGCCTACACGAGTGGTACGGCCAGGATGGGTTGCCCAAAGGGAGCGCCGCCTACGCTGCGTCGGCGGCATCGATCTACAACGCGGTGGTCAAGGGTCTGCTCGGGGTCTCCCGCTCTTCCTCAGGCTACTCGGTGGTCATGCGGGCGGGGGAAACCGTGCTCCCGTTCGAGGTTCCGCAGCGCGCCGGTACGGTGCGGCTCATCGTAAGCCAGACCGTCACCGCTCGCGCCATCGAGTTGAGCGTGCAGGCCGACACCCCCATCGCCGAGGCGTGTTCCGTGCTTCCCCAGGGAAGCATGGCCGAGGATCTGACGGCAAGGGACACGGCCGTGCCGCAGAAGGTGCGGCGGATCGGGAACGACACCCTCATCTGCGCCGACGTTTCGTCCTCTCCCCCACCGGTCCGCGTGCGTTTCGCCATCGCCCGGCCTCAGTGAGCGGCAGTGGCTTCGTCGAAATAACCTTTGCGCGCAATCACGTTCAGACCCCTGGTCAGAACCTCCACCTTGATCTTGCGGAAACCGGGCTTCTTGTGCTCGGGCGGCTCGTAGCCGATGAGGTAGTAGGTGGTGGTCATGTCGAGCATTCGAGTGAGGCCCCTGGCCATATCGTTGGTGTTGCGAATGGTGAGGCCACCGGTGTCGGCGGCAAGATTGGAAGAGCCCTCCCCGGCATCGGAAAACGCGAAAGGCGTTTCCCCCGCATCGCGGTCCAGCGCCGGACCGTACTCGACGCCCTGAAAGAGGCCCAGGCTCTCAAGCCCGCGCGCGTCCAGAAAATGGATGGGGGCATTGGCCCGGAGGGAGCGGGTCACCACTTCCCGCTGCTTCGAATCATCGGTGTCGTAGGCGAAGCCACCCGACACCATCACCACGCTGTGTCGTCCGGGTTGTTTGACCAGCCAGTCGAGGGATCGGAGAAGCACCCCGTAAGCATCCTCGCGGCGGATGCGCGCGTCGCGGGCTACCTCGGTGGCGCGGCCACGCGCGGTGATCCCCGCCTGGTCGACGTCCATGCCGGGATTCAGGGCCACGAAGCGCAGGGTGAGGCGCGAGAGCATCGAGGCGTCGCCGCGCTCCACCGCGATGGCCTCGGCGTCGGAGATGGGGAACGAGGAACGATCGTCGGTGCGGCGGCCCGTGATCTTGTCAACCGCGGCCCCGAACACCGTCCGGTTGCCTTGGACCTCACTGGCCTGCGACACCTTCGACCACGGTGCAATCAAAGCCAGGGCGCCGTTTCGTTCCGCGATGATGTCGATCAGTTTCTTCAGGGCCGGCCTCAGGCGGATGGCCTGCCGGGGAGACAACTGTCCGTCATCCACGAAGAGAACGGTGATCGCGTCGGGGCGCTTCGCGACCGGCTCCTCAGGGTCCGATGGAAATGGAACAACGACGACCTCGGCCGGACCGGCCTGGGCCGAAGGGGCGCCCCCGCTCATCGCGACGAACGAAACGATGCGACGCTCCTTGCCGTCTTCTTTCACCACGAAGTCCGCGGCGGAAAGACCGCCGATCACCTGGTCCCCTTTCCCGGTCACCACAAAATCGACGAGCACCAGACCCGTTCCCGCGCCGAAGATCGGAGGCCTGGGCCGGTCCTGGGCAGGAACGAACAAGGCGGGAACGAGGACCAGACCAAGGACCAGGACCGGGGAGCGAGGCATCAAGAAAGGTTAGTCGAAGAGGGCCGATCGCCGACCGCGGCCAACGACCTTCCCGCCTCTTTTGAGACTACAATCGGCTGCCTGATCAACCGGCGGTAGTCGCCAACCTGCGATGTACGGCCTCATACGTGGAAATGGAGCGGACAATGGTGAAGCTGGCTTTGGCGTTGGCGGTGCTTCAGGACGGGGGCAGCGGTGAGGGGCCGGGCTTGGTGGGCGGCCTGGTCGGCCTAGGCTTCCTCCTGTTCATGGGAGCTTTCGTGGTCCTCATGATCGCCTCCGGCTGGAAGGTCTTCGTGAAGGCGGGCAAGCCCGGGTGGGCTTCGCTCATCCCGATCTACAACATCGTCGTGCTGCTGGAGATCACCGGCAAGCCGATCTGGTGGATCGTCCTGTTCTGCATCCCATTCGTGAACTTCATCGCCGCGTTCCTGGTGATGATCCCCCTGGCGGAGAAGTTCGGCAAGGGCACGGGCTTCGGGATCGGACTGGTGTGTCTGTCGTTCGTGTTCTTCCCCATGCTGGCTTTCGGGGACGCTCAATACCGAGGCTGAGAGCCGCGGCGGAACCAGGAACCCGGCCGAGCTACGGCGCGGGAAGAGGGAGGCCGCGCTTGTCGTAGTAGGCACGAATTCTCGGGTTCTGAGCGAACTGCGAGCGAATCCGCGCGTCGGAGCCTGGCGGAAGGACGTGGACATCGTAGCCAAAGCAAGACTCCACCGCGACGGGCGGCCCGAGGGTCTTCAGGGCGACGGGAGAAACCCCGGCCTCAGCGGGCGTCCTTGAGCCAAGAATTGCGAACGTATAGACGGGTCGGTCATGCCGCCTCGCCCCCACGCCTCCGAGGAACCACTCCGTGTTCGCGAAGTTCACAAAGGGATCCAGCCGCGGCGTGACCGACACCACCCTGAGGTCCGTGGTCGAGAAGGCCGTGATGTATTTCGCGAGCCAATAGTCGGCGACTCCGTAGTGCAGGTCGTGTTTCCGTGCGACCGCGTCGAAGCACTTCACCAGGGGCGGTTCGTAGCGGTCGACTGGTTGGACGCCTCCGGGCAGGAGCCTGAAGCCGGGGAGCAGGGCGAGGGCCAGGCCCGCGAGTAACAGTTTCTCCCCAAACCGGCCGAAAGCCGTCCTGATGGCGATCAGGACCGTGACCAGAGCCGCCAGCTCCGGACCAAGCAGGTAGCGCGTGTAACCGCTTTCTCGGAAGGGAGCGGAGACCAGCGCCATCGCGGCGATGGTGACGACGGGAAGGATGGCGGCGTACAGCGCGAGAAACCGGGTTTCGATCCGGCTCGACCGTCTGAGCGACAGCCCGGCCATGACCAGGCCCGCGAGCAGGAGAGCGCTCAAGGCGCGGTGCGGACTGGATGACTGAAACGCGTCGTCCGCCATCCGTCCAAAGGCACCCCCGGTCTGGCTGAAGTCGATGGCCAGCTTTCCGCCTACGGTAATGACCGGGGTCGCGACCCAGAACAGGCCAAGGCCCAACCCTGCGCCCCCCACAAGGGCGACGAACGATCGAGCCATCCGGGATTCTTGGTCGGACTTCACGGCCCTGCTTACGATGACGAGTGCTCCCACCGCGGGGAAGACAAACCAGACGAGAAACAGCAGGTCCGACGCCACCCCGAGTGTCACCATCAGGCCCAGGATCAGCGGGCGCGGTTTCGAGCCGATCGTCTCGACGAGGAAGCTGAGACAGATCACCCCGATAAGAGCGGTGAACCCGTGACGGTTGCTCCAGATGAACGCGATGAAGTCGAGTCCCGCCCCTCTCGCGATCAGGGTCAGCATGAGCGCGACGGAAAGGGGGGCCAGGATCCGGTCCCGGCCGAGCGTGCGGGCGAGAAGGCGCCTTAAGGCGAGAGCGAGAAGAACGGGCTGGGCCAGGGCTTCGAGCACGTGGCCTGCAGCCAGAGTCGGCGCGAATGCGTTCAGCAGGAGAGCCCAGACCATCTGGAGATATTCGGGGGCGTGCGAGATGTTCCAGCCCGCGTAGTGAAACCCCAACTCGAACAGGTCCCGATAGAGCAGGCCGTACTGCACGGTATCGGACGAGAAGAAGAACCACAGGTCGACGCCGCGTCTGGCCAGGGTGACGGACAGGAAAACGTAAACCTGATGGAGAGCCGCCAGGAGCAGGGCCCACGAGAGAATCTGTATCGATCTCCTCGGTTCAGGGCGGACGGGTTCGAGCACCTCGGGGGCTGTCAAGTCGCGGGGAGTCTACGACGCGAGCCGCCTCGACACGACGGACTCCTGGCAAGCCTCAAGAAGCCTTAGGTCCAGGAAACTCTGCCCGACGATTTCGAGGCTGCGACCTAGATCGGCGACTGAAGTTTCCGCACGATGCGGAGCGCGGTCGTGCGGGGCAGGAACGGCACGAGCGACGCCGTGATGCGATTGCGCAGGCCCGTGATCTCGACCCGCTTGTTGTCCTGCCAGGCGTCGTATCCCATGCGCGCCACGCTCTTCGACGACATCGGCGTGCCCGCGCGACTCAGCCGGGTCCGCCCCGTGCCCGCGCGCTCGCGAAACTCGCTCACCGTCGGACCCGGACACAGACAGCTCACCTTGACGCCGGTGTCGCGCGCCTCTTCCCAAAGCGCCTCCGAGAACGACAACACGAAGGCCTTGGACGCGTAGTAGATCGCCATCAACGGCCCGGGCTGGAAGGCCGCGGTCGAGGCCACGTTCAGGACGCCGCCGCGCTTCCTGGCCATCATCGTCGGCCAGTAGATATGCGTGAGTTCGACGAGGGCGCGGACGTTCAGATCGATCATGCCGAGCTGCGCCGCGGCATCCGATCCGTTGAACGCACCGGCCTGGCCGTAGCCCGCGTTATTCACGACCACGTCCACCGGGAGACCCTTGTTCCTGATCTCTTCCGCCAGTCTCTGGCCGCCGCCGATAGCTCCCAGATCCGCGGCGATCGGGGTCGCGGAGATCGCGTAGGCATTCGCCAGCCGATCGGCGACTTCCCGCAAGGCGCCCTCTCTGCGCGCGGTCAGAATGACGTTATAGCCGTCGCTGGCAAAACACTCCGCCAGATCCACGCCAATCCCGGCCGAGGCTCCCGTGACGAGGGCCGTCTGTCCGTCGCCCTTTCGCGTTCGCGCCATCGCATTCTCCCTTGGCGGGAATCCGCGTCCGCCTCACCCGAGGAGTGTATCAAGAGCGGCGCCGACCTTCGTGGGGCCGCTTCTGTGTCCTTCCGCGGCTCAACTCGATATGGCCGCGGCCCGGGCGAGGTGCTCGGTGGAGAGGTTGAGCGCCCGCGCGAAGCCCGCGATCAGCCGCCCTCCTTCTATATCGAGACTGAAGAAGGTGAAGTCCGCCAGATCGAGGGTCATGGCCGCGCTCGGATAGCGATCGAGCCAGACACTCCGGATCCTCGCCAGCACCGCAGGGTCGTCGATCGCGCGCGAGCGGCCGTGCAGCAGAACCCGCCGCGTTTGCAGGGGATCGCGCTCGATCGCGTCGGGCTCCGCAACTCCGCCGCTCCACGGCCGGTTGTCCCCGAGACCGGCGGTGTGGGGCGCGAGGCGCGACGCGTGTACGACCAGGGCCGCGAAGGTGGGCGCGGCCACGAAGGGCAAGAGGCCCATGACCGGAAGGCCGTCGACGACGACGGCGAGAGACAGGAGCCGTTGCTGGCGCAACAACTCGCGCAACGTGCGCAGATCGTCGGGGCCCATCGCCTGATGATACTCAGAACCGGACGTACAAGAGCATCCGACCGTTCTTCGACTGCATGAGCGAAATGCTCGCCCCGGATTCGACCGGCAAGTCCGTGGTCTGATCCCCGGCTCCCCGGAGTTCAGGCCTCAGGGCGGCGAAGAGCAAGCACGGTCAGGTCATCCGCGGGGGGCGCACCCGCGGCGAAACTGCTCACCGCGCCGACCACACTCTCCACGCACTCGGCCGGAGTCTTCAAGGCCAGGGTGCGAAGAAGAGCTTCCAGCCGCTCGATCCCGTAAAAGGACTCATCGGGTGCTTGAGCTTCGGTGACGCCGTCGGTGTAGAGGAGCATCCCGTCGCCCGGCTCAAGAGTCAGCTCGGAGTTCGCGTACCGTGCCTCCTCGAGCACGCCCAACGCGGGACAGTCCGCATTCGCCAGCAGTTCCAGGCCGCCGGTCGCGCGCAGGACGTAAGGAGGGTTGTGCCCACCGTTGGCGTAACTCACCTTTCCCGTGGCCAGATCGAGAAGGGCCACGAAGGCCGTAACAAACATGGCCCGCTCGTTGTCGCGCGACAAGGCGCGGTTCATGCGGCCCAGAACTTCGGCGGGTCCCTCCGCCGATTCCGTGGAAGCCCGGAAGAGGGTCAGGGTTATGGCCATGAACAGGGCCGCGCCCATCCCCTTGCCCGAGACGTCGCCTACCGCGAACCAGACTCGTCCGTCCTGTTCGAGCAGGTCGTAGAAGTCGCCACCGACGCCGCGAGCCGGCTCGAGAACCGCGTGCATCCGGACGCCTCCGGTCGGGAAGCGCCGGGTCAGCATCCCCATCTGGATGTCGTGGGCGAGGCGAAGGCTCTCTTCGATGCGCTTGCTCTCGACCACCGCGGCAACCAGACGGGCGCGATCGACGGCGACGCCGGCGATGGAAGCGAAGGCGAGGAGCAGGGTCTCGTCGTCGGTAGAGAAGGCAGCACTACCCCGCTTGTTGAGAAGCTGGATCACACCCAGGAGCCGGCCATCCTGGGAGAGCAGAGGCGCGCAAAGGATGTTGCGGGTGCGGAAGCCGGTCTCCTTGTCGAACCTCGGATTGAACCTCGGGTCCGCGTAGGCGTCGGACACATTGAGCAAGGCCAGGGTCTGGGCCACGTGGCCGGCGATGCCCACGCCCAGATGGAGGTGCATCGCATCCCGCTTGATCTGTCCCGAGAGATGACTGCGCAGCACTCTCAACTTATCGTCGTGCATGAAGATCGTGCTGCGCTCGGCTTCCATCACTTCGGTGGCCTTGTTCAGGATGACGGTGAGCAGGGGGTCGAGTTCGACCTGCACCGCCAGGGCCTTCGACACCTCGAGCAACGATCCCAGATGGCGGACGGCGCGCGCGTCCGGCGCTTCCTCCTCCGGCTTCACGGGGAAAGCCGGAGGAGGCTCTGCTCGACCGACGTTTCCACCGCGAACAGAGCGGTGAAACCCGCGAGGTCGAACACCTGCCGGACCGACGCGCCCATGCCGCAAAGGACGAGACGTCCTCCCGCTTCCTTGACTCTGCGGGCGAGCATCAGAAAGACGCGCAGGCCGGCGCTGCTGATGTACTCGATGCCCGAAAGGTCCACGAGCAGGCGGGCTTCCCGGGCGTGGGCGAGAACGACGGCTTCGAGGGCGCTCGAAGTGTTGGAATCCACCCGGCCCACCGGGGCCACGATGAAGATGGCGTCGCGTCGCTCTTCCCTTATTTCCATGTCAACTCCCGATTATCTTCTTCCTGAGGCGCAATCGGTTCTCGCCCTCAAGGCGCTGGTACGCCACGTCGTCCATGAGCCGCTTCACCAGATGGATCCCAAGCCCCCCGACCGGCCTCGCTTCGAGGGGCGCCTTGGTGTCGGGCTCGGCGCGGGCAAGAGGATCGAAGGGAATGCCGTCATCGACGATCAGGATGTCGAGGACGCCCTGGGCAACCTCGAAGCGGACGTCGATGCGACCGGTCTGACCGGGCGCGAAGGCCGAACGGACCGTATTGGAAAGGATCTCGTCGAGGGCCACCTGCACGGCCTGCGCGACCGGTCCCGCGATCCCACAAGAAGCGCTGAACGTATCGAAGGCCCGGGCAACCTGGCGCACGCTTTCGGCGGCCCCGGAGACGCTCAAACTGATCGAAGTCATGTGTCGCCCGTCACGCCCCGCTTGACTCGTGCCCGTACCACTGTCATATTGCCCGGCACGAAGTTCGTTGCGAGACGTTGTTTCCAACCAAAAACTTATCACGGGCGACGTAAGCCCCGCCCGCAGATATGGAGAGTCACCATGTCCATGAAGCCCTCGATTACGGTCGGAGTGGGAATTGCGGTCGTTGCCGCCGCCGGTATCGGCTATTTCGTGCTCAACGGTTTTCCCCCGGGAGAACGAGGCGCCGCGGGCACCATCGGAGCGGCCGCTCGCTACCAGGCCCCCCAGATCGCCGAAGGTGACGTTCAGATCTCGGACGCGGATGTCCAGGCGTTTCTGCAGAGCGATACCTTCGATCAATTGATCAAGCAGAAGGCCCTCCACGCCGTCTTCGCGAGCCCTGCCGCGCGCGAGGCTCTCGCTCGTCCGGGCGTCATCGAGGCCCTCGCCCGTCCGGGGGTGATGGAGGCTCTGGCTCGTCCCTCGGTCATGGAATCCCTGGCGAAAGCCGGTGTGATGGAAGCCCTCGCCAAGCCCGCGGTCATGGAAGCCCTCGCGAAAGCCGGCGTGATGGAAGCTCTGGCCAAGCCCGCGGTCATGGAGTCCCTGGCGAAAGCCGGCGTGATGGAAGCTCTGGCCAAGCCCGCGGTCATGGAATCCCTGGCGAAAGCCAATATCCAGGAAGCCCTCGCTCGCGCCGGGGTCAGGGAAGCCCTGGCCAAGCCGGCGGTGATGGAAGCCCTCGGCAGGCCCGCGGTCATGGAAGCTCTGGCGAAGCCCGCGGTGATGGAAGCGCTCGCCCGCCCCGCGGTGATGGAGGCTCTGGCTCGTCCTGCGGTGATGGAGGCTCTGGCCCGTCCCGCAGTTATCGAAGCTCTGGCCCGTCCCGCAGTTATGGAAGCCCTCGCGAAGCCTGCGGTGATGGAGGCTCTGGCGCGACCGGGCGTGATGGAGGCCCTGGCCCGTCCCGCGGCGATGGAGGCCTTCGCGAAGCCCGCTTTCGCTCAGGCGCTCGCCAAGCCCGCCTTCCAGGAAGCCCTGGCCCGAGCCGCGGCGCGCGAAAACTAGACGCGCAACACCACCCGGAAAGAAGGCCCCTGAGTCTTCGGAGAAAGGCTCGCCCCCCGACCGGGGCGGGCTTCTTTCCGTGATGGGAGCAAGAATGGAACTTCGCCTCCGGATCGCCGCGGCGCTGGGACTCCTTTTCGCCTCGACACGCGCGTCGGCTCAACTGCAGACGACCGAGACCGACCGCCTCCGTATCGTCTACCCCGGGGGCGCCGAGTCTTTCGTCATCCCCTATCTCGGCCGGACATTCACGAACTCCCTGAACTTCCAGCGCCGCATCTTCGACTTTGACCCGAAGGAGAAGGTAAATCTCCTGCTCGTCGACTTCTCCGACAGCGGGAACGCGAGTGCCGGAAGCGTGCCCAACAACGGGATGACCTTCCAGATGGCTCCCCTGAGCTACGCGTTCGAGACGTTCTCCTCGAACGAGCGGATGAACACCTACATGAACCACGAACTGACCCACGTGGCCACCATGGATCGTCCGGGAGGCAGCGAGCGTTTTTTCCGGGGAGCGTTCGGCGGAAAGGTGGTGCCGGTGGCGGAACACCCGGAAAGCATTCTCTACTTCCTCCTCACCTCCCCCCGCGTCGCCGTGCCCCGGTGGTATCTCGAAGGCAGCGCCGTCTTCTTCGAGACCTGGATGGCCGGGGGTATCGGCCGCGCCCAGGGCCCTTACGATGAGATGGTGTTCCGGGCCATGGTGAAAGACGGGAGCCGTTTCTACGATCCGCTCGGCCTGGTGTCGGAAGGAACGAAGATCGACTTTCAGCTCTCCGCCAACGCGTATCTGTACGGCACCCGGTTCATCACCTGGCTCGCCTGGCAGTATTCGCCGGACAAAGTAGTCGAGTGGGTGTCGCGCAAGGAAGGCAGCAAGGCTTACTACTCCTCACAGTTCCTTCACGTGTTCGGCAAGCCTCTCGACGACGCCTGGCACGACTGGGTGGAATGGGAGCGGGACTTTCAGAAGACCAACCTCGAGGCCATTCGCAAGTACCCCACAACCCCTTACACCGACCTGTCGAAGCGCGCCCTCGGATCGGTGTCCCGGGCGTGGGTCGATCCCGAGACGAAGCGCCTCTACGCGGCCTTCAACTACCCGGGGGTGGTCGCCCACGTGGGATCCATCTCCCTCGAAGACGGGTCCGTGGAGAGGCTCGTCGACATCAAAGGGCCGGTCCTCTACACCGTCACTTCTCTTGCCTACGACCCGGGAAGCAAGACCGTCTTTTACACCACGGACAACAACGCCTTCCGCGACATCGTCGCCCTCGATCCGGCTACGAAGAAGACCCGCGTGCTTCTGAAGGACGCGCGCATCGGCGACCTCGCCTTCAACGCAGGGGACCGTTCCTTGTGGGGCATCCGCCATCTGAACGGCATCTGCACCATCGTCCGCATCCCCTACCCGTGGAAGGAGTGGAATCAGGTGAAGTCCTGGCCCTACGGTCCGGAGGTCTACGACCTCGATGTGTCGCCTGACGGGACGCAGGTCTCAGCCTCGGTTGGCGAGGTCACGGGTCTTCACTCCGTCCAGGTCTTTCAGACGGAGACGCTCCTCAAAGGCGATGTGACGCCGGTGGTGAAGCACGACTTCGGCAGCGCCATTCCCTCGAATTTCGTGTTCTCGAAGGACGGCCGGTTCATCTACGGCAGCACGTACTACACCGGGGCGTCGAACATCTTCCGGGTGGAGATCGCGAGCGGCAGGGTCGATGCGATGAGCAACGCCGAGACCGGTTTCTTCCGGCCCATCCCGGTGAGCGACGAAGAGATGATCGTCTTCCGATTCACCGGAGAGGGCTTCGTGCCCGCCCGCATCCGGCCGAAGGTGCTCGAGGACGTCAACCCCATCACTTTCCTGGGACAGCAAGTGATCGAGAAACACCCGATCTTGAAGACCTGGAACGTCGGATCTCCGGCCGCGCTCCCATTCGAGGTCACAAAACCGGAGGGGCCGTACCGCTCCTTCGCGAGCCTCCGCCTCGAGTCCGCGTACCCGATCGTCCAGGGCTACCGGGACTTCGCGGCTCCCGGCCTCTCGTTCACGTTCGCCGATCCGGCCAGCCTGAACCGGGTCACCCTCGCCGCGTCCTACACTCCCGACGACGATCTGCCTTCGTCGGAACGGCTCCACGTGGGCTTTCAGTTCCAGCGTTACGACTGGACCGCGCGCTTCAAATGGAACGGGGCCGATTTCTACGACCTCTTCGGCCCCACCAAGACCAGCCGGAAGGGCTACACCGCCGGCCTCACGCACAAGCGGAGCCTGATCTGGGACGAGCCCCGGGAAATGTCCCTGGTCGTGGATGCCGACTTCTTTGGAAACCTGGACACCCTGCCCGGTTACCAGAACGTGCCCTCGACCTCGACGTCGATCGCTTCGCTCAGCGCCCGGCTTTCGTATAGCAACCTGCGCGGGTCGCTGGGCAAGGTCGATTCCGAGAAGGGCATGCGCTTCGACCTGGCCGCCGGAGTCGAGCGCGCCTCGGGGCAGAGCTTCCCGAAAGTGCAGGGAAGCTTCGACATCGGACAGCCTCTGCCCCTCGGTCATTCCTCGTTCTTTCTCCGTTCCGCGGCGGGCTACGCGTGGGGCGACGAGGCCAGTTCGCTCGCCGCCTTCTACCTCGGGGGATTCGGGAACAACTGGGTCGACCACAAAGACGAGAAGCGTTATCGGAAGTGGTACGCATTCCCCGGAATCGAACTCAACGAACTCGCGGGACGCAGCTTCGCCCGCACCATGGCCGAATTGAATCTCCCCCCGCTTCGCTTCGCTCACGCGGGAACCGCGGGCTTCTATGCCAGTTGGATCCGCCCCGCGCTCTTCGCCTCGGTGGCCGTCACCGACCCGGACCGCGCGTCCTCCCGACGAACCATCTGGAATACGGGGGCGCAACTCGATCTCTCCATCACCACTCTCTCCGCCCTCGATCTCACCCTCTCCTTCGGACAGGCGGTGGCCTTCGAGCAGGGTCGCAAGGCGCGCTACGAGACCATGGTCTCCCTCAAAGTGCTGAGATAGTCCTCGTCGCCGCGATGCGCGTCACCGCTGCCCTCCTGCCCGTTCTGCTGTTCCTCGGATCGCTGATCCTGCTGGACAGCTTCAAGCTGGTGCGCCTGCGCGCGGTCCTTCAGGCCATCGCGGCCGGCGGCGTGGCCGCCCTGATCGGGGCCTCGGTCAACGGAGCCCTGCTCAACCGCCTCGACCTCGAGCTCACCACCTATTCCCGTTATGGGGCTCCGTGGGTGGAGGAGATGCTGAAGGCCGGGTGGGTCTTTCTTCTAATCCGGCGACAGCGCGTGGGTTTCCTGGTCGATGCGGCCATCCTGGGATTCGCGGTGGGGGCGGGATTCGCGCTGGTCGAGAACGTGGACTATCTGCGGCATCTGGAGTCGGCGGGGTTGTCTTTGTGGTTCGCGCGCGGCTGCGGCACCGCGATCCTTCACGGAGCCACCACCGCCACCGCGGCCATGCTGGCCAAACATTTCCACGACCGTCGCCCGGGACTGGGCGCTTTCCTGCCCGGCCTCGCCCTCGTCATCCCGGTTCACTCTCTCTTCAACCACTTCGTCCTGCCGCCCATCATCTCCGCGCTGGCCCTGCTCGCGACCCTGCCGCTGCTGCTTCTGCTGGTCTTCGATCGCAGCGAGAAGTCCACTCGGCAGCTGTTCTATTTGTTGGATTGGCTTTTGGAGCCGCAAATCCAGCGTTTAATGTTCCGGATATAATCTTTCAGGTCGGCATTATCTTTTTTGTGTACACAATCGGCCTAAGATCTGGCCCTGCCTTTTTTGAATCCTTCCGTAAAAATGGTTGGAGAGATATAAGTTTTGTGATCCTCATGTTAGTGCTTTCTGCACTTTTAACTGTGGGGATATACTACTTTATGGGTTTTGATAAATCAACCATAATAGGTATCTACACTGGAAGTTCTACTAATACAACAGCTTTGGCAGGAGTCAT
>JANODX010000167.1:0-8148 GCA_031412915.1 Vicinamibacteria bacterium
CATCGGCTCCTCGCCGTCCCAGGCCGCGAACACGATGGTGCGCTTCGGCTTGAAGCCCTGCTTGACCAGCTCGCCGATCGCGCGCGCCTCTTCGAGCAGGACCACCATGGCCGAGGTCGGATCCTCGGCGCCGTTGACCCAGGCGTCGTGATGGTTGCCGCGCACCACCCACTGGTCGGGCTGCTCCGAGCCGGTCAGTCGCGCGATCACGTTGTTCACCGGCTTGAGGTCCCAGTTGAACGCGAGCTTGAGATGGACCTTGGCGGGCCCGGGGCCCACGTGATACGAGATGGGGAGCGCGCCGCGCCATTCGACCGGGGCCATCGGACCGCCGAGGGCAGCGAGCAGCGGTTGCGCGTCGCCGTAGGAGATGGGCAGCACGGGGATCTTCGTGATGCTCTTCGCGTCTTTGATGGCGAGTCGCGTGACGCCTTCGGTGGCGCCCACCCCCGGAGTCAGCGGATCGCCGGGGTTCGACGCCGCGAAGTCCATGACGCTCCCCCGCTGCACCCCCGTCGAGGGCCGCATCGGCCCCTTCGGAAAGACGTCGTCGACGAAGTAACCGTCATCCCGCGGATCCGAGTAGATGATGCAACCGATGGCGCCGTGCTCGGCCGCCACCTTGGGCTTGATCCCGCGCCAGGAGTTCCCGTACCGCGCGATCACGATGGCGCCCTTCACGGAAATGCCGAGGCGCTCGAGCCGGTCGTAGTCCTCGGGCAGGCCGTAGTTCACGTAGACCAGCGGGCCGGTGACGTCGCCATCCACGGAGTAGGAGTTGTAGGTCGGAAGCTGCTCGGTCTTCTGGCCGGAGGTCGGGTCGATGGCAAGGGCGGGCTCGTCGAGGGAGGCCACAAACTTCTTCGGCTCGATCATCTCGAGCAGACGTTCCTTGGGGGTCGGGAAGAGGACGTGGAAGGTTTCGATCTTTGCGTCCCATCCGTATTCCTTGAAGCGGGCAAGGATCCACTCCGCGTTCTGCTTGCCGTACGCGGAACCAACGTGGTGCGGTCGCGCCGAGAGCAGCTTCATCGACTCGCGCAAGCGGGACGCCTCGGGAATAGCCTGCAACTTAGCCTCCCATTCGCGCTGCATCACCGAGTTTTCGGGCTTGAAGCCCCGCAGAGCCGCATCGTCGGCGCTTACGGCAACGCCAAGGAGACAGGCGGACAGAGAAACGATCGAAAAACGGTTCATGCACCCTCCAGAATTCCCTCGACTTGTGTAGACACTTGATCGAGGCAGCGCCGATGTTAAACGGAAGGGGCTGGCCCGGCGGCACTCCCCCATCCCCCCGGAGGTCCGCGGCACCGGCGGTTCGGCCGGCATGGGCAGCCTGGCGTGAAGAAGGTGCGTTTGCGCAATTGAGGGTACGGCCGAGAGATCGTTGGTCCCTGAGCTTGCCCGCGCTGAGCTTGCCTGCCGTGAGCGGGGGTCCCTGAGCCTGTCGAAGGGACCCTTCAAGTCTGCCGAAGTGACCTCGGGTGGCTTCGACCGGCTCAGCCACCGTTGCAACGCATGCGACCGACGGGTACCTTGGGGTGGCTTCAACCGTTCGACAGGCTCACGGCAGGCAGGCTCAGCCGCCGTTGCGGCGGCCTTCCTAGAACAGAACCTTCACCGCAAGTTGAATGTTCCGGGGTTCTCCCGAACCGATGCCCGGCGCCCCGCCGCCATTTCGAGTGGCAGTCAGCAGCCCGAAGGTCGTCGAATTGGCGAGCGAACTTCCTGGGTTGGCCCAGTTGGTGATGTTGAGGATGTTGAAGATCTCGCACCGCAACTGCGCCGAGACTCCCCCGGAGAGCTTGGTCGTCTTGAAGATGGAGAGGTCCACGGTCCTGAACGACGGACCATGGAAGGCGTTCCGGCCCAGTGCGGAGAATGTGCCGGAGGGAGGCGCTGCGAAGGCACTCGCGTTGAAGAACCGGGGGAATAGACCGGCGGGCTGAACGATCCCGCTGAAGGGATCGCCGACCTGGGCGGCGCGATCGACGAGATCCCCACTCCGGCTGGTGTCGGTCCCGGTGGTCACGTTGAAGGGTATGCCGCTCTCGAGTGAAGCGATCAGGTTGAGCTGCCAGCCCTCGCCGAGGCGCGAGTTATGGAATACCGGGACCTCGTAGCTCAAGCCGGCGGTGAAGATGTGGCGAACGTCGGAACCCGTCGAGTCGCCGAAGTCCGCGGCGACGTCGTACGCGTTCATCACCACGTTGTTGCGCGCGTCCGAGACATCGTCCTTGACGTGTCCGTACGTGTAGTTGAGGCGCCCGGACACCCCGTGAAAGCGGCTCTGAACGAGCGACACCTGAAGCGAGTCGTAGCGCGAGCGTCCGGTGGTCGACAACTCGTTGATCGCGCCCAGTTGCGGATAGCGGGCATTGAAGGGTCGCCGTGACTGCAGCGTGCCCGCGGTGCCCAGCGCGGGAGCATTGATGTTGCGCATCAGCCCGAGCCCGTGGCCTCGCATGCCCACGTAGCCCGCCTGCAGGACCGTGGAGTTCGTGAGCTGCCGCTGTATGTTGAAGTTGAAGTTCTCCAGATAGGGTAGCTTCAGGTCCTGGCTCACCGAGAAAGCGCCATACGGGGGCGAGGGCGACGTGCCGAACACGGGGACGTCCTTGACCAGGGTGAAGCGCCTCTGTGTGATCGTGTACACGGGCGTGGGGCCGCCCGGTTGGTGGCCGACCCCGAGCGAGCCGCCGTTCGGGAACGTATTCGCGGTGAAGTAGTTCCCCGGCAGCACGTTGAAGTAGATCCCGTAGCCGCCTCGAAACACGGTCTTGCCGTTGCCCGGCGTATACGCGAACCCAGCGCGGGGGGCCAGGTTGTTGTTGTCCTTGGGATAGAGCTGGTCGGTCCGCACCAGTCCCTGGTCGGGCTGGAAATTCGTCAGTTGCTCGCCCACCGCCCCCAGCACGCCCTGATTCGTGTAGCGAAGGCCAAAGTTGACGGTCAGGCTCGGCCGGATCGTCCACGCATCGTGCGCGAACAGATCGAAGGAATTCTGGTAGTAGTCGTGCCGGGTGGGGCCGCGGAGGATGTTGCCGACGGCCACGTACCCGGCCAGGAAATCGGCAAGGGCCCGATCCGCCGCCGTCCCCGACGTCCCCCATGGCCCAACCGTGCCATCGAAGGTGAAGCCGCCGCGCTTGAGGCTGTCGTAGAAGATGTCCAGCTTGGCCCGCCGGTACTCGCCGCCCACCTTGATCTGGTGCGCCCCGGTCGAGTAGGAGAGGGTGTCGGTGATATGCCAGGTCGCGTCGATGCGACCGGCCGGCAGGAGCGCGCTGCCGCCCACAATTCCGAACCCGCTGATGGCGATGCGGGGCGGGCCGTAAAGCTCTGGATCGGTGACCCCGGTGTTGAGCCCGAGGGCGGCCGGATTGCCGTTGGCGTCGTTCATATCGAAGGTCTGGTAGAAGTAGTTGTATCCGATCACCAGCTGGTTGACGAGGTTGGGCGACAGGATGGCGGTGGGCACGACCGACACGTTGTGCATGCGGCTGGGCACGGACTGGTAATAGGGGAGAAACGGGGAGCCGCCGTCGGACGCGGTCTGATCGCCGGTTCCTCCGAAATAGCGCGCCGACACGGAGTACTTCGAGTTGAACGCGTGGTCCAGCTTGGCCACACCGTTGTAGCTGTCGTAGACGTTGTTGTCGGTGCTGGTGAAGTTGTTGGCGGTCGCGGGCGCGGTCCGGCTGTCCGCGGGCCAGAGGCTGAGCAGGTTCAAGGAGACCGGGTTCTCGGCGACCCCGAACTGGGCCAGCCTCTGTCGGGCCGAAGCGATCCAGGCGTCGGACGGCGAGGTGGTGACGAGGGTGTTGCCGGCCGTGAGTTTCTGGCCCTCGAACGTCGCGAAGAAGAAGGTCTTGTCTTTGACGATCGGTCCGCCCAGCGAAAAACCGAACTGGTTGTTCCGGATCGGCCGCTTCGGGATGCCGGGTGCTAACACCGGCGAACTCGCCGACAGGCTTTCGTGACGATTGAAGTAGAAGGCGCTTCCGTGGAAGGCATTGGTGCCCGACTTGATCACGAGGTTGACGGTCGAGCCCCCGTTCCGGCCCGACTCGGAACTCCCGCTCGATTGCACCGCGAACTGGTCGATGGCCTCGATGGGCAGCAGGGTTCCGGCGATGCCGGACACCCCGCCCTGGTTGACCGCCGAGGTGTTGTGGAACGCATCGTTGTTGTCGGCTCCGTCGATCTGATAGTTGTTGCCGCGTGTCCCTGCCCCGTTCACCGAATTGTTCTGCGCCACCCCGGGGGTGAGTTGGAGCATGCGCCTGAAGTCCCGCCCGTTGAGCGGGAAATCCTGCACCTGCTGCGGGCCGACCACGTTGGCGAGTGCCGTCGAGACGGTGTCCAGTTTGGCTCCGGTGCCCGTCACTTCGACGGTTTCGGAGATCCCCGACACGCCCATCTTGAACTCGACCGCCGAGATCTTCGACACGACCACCTCCAAGGTGACGCGCTGGCCCTGGAAACCGGCAAGGGTGGCCTCGATCTTGTACGTACCGAGGGCCAGATCGGGCAGGGAAAAGGCGCCGGCGCTCGAGGTGGTCGTGGTGCGAGTGGCGCCCGTCCCCGTGTGGATCGCGGTCACCGTGACGCCGGGTAGTACCGCGCCACTCTCGTCGACCACCCTTCCTGAGATGCCACCGCGGAACGTCTGCGCGCCGGAGGTCGCGGCGAGAGCCAGGAGGCCCAGAGCCACGAAACCTCGGACCATGCGCCTGGAAAAAGAGAGATGCTTGGAAGAAAACATATCGACCTCCTTGAACGTGGTGTGCAATGCCGTTTCCCCGAGCGTAGCACCAGTATCTCCAGGATTACGGCGCCGTCAAAGAAAAAACCCGCACCGGCGCCCAGCCGCAGCGCGGCAAATGACCCGGTGATGTGTTCCAGAGCCAGGCCGAGGTGCTCGGCTTCGCCGCGCCACACATCACCTGGCCATGCACGGCCATACAATCGGGGCATGAACCGCCGCCACTTCTCCCGAGGTCTCGCTCTTCTGGCCCTGTCCCCTTCACTCAAGGCGACCGGTCAGACCACGACGCCGGTGCGGGTCGGCTTAGAACGCCTCCGCAAGCGCCTCGAGGATCTGAGCGTCTTCGGCCGGACGGCGGGCGGGACGTTCGAGGACGGGGTCAGCCGTATCGGTTTCTCCGAGGCGGACATTGAAGGGCGAGCCTGGCTGCAACGTGAGATTCGGGCGATCGGCCTCGAGCCGAGGATCGATGCGGCGGGGAACATCTCGGCCCTTCGAGCGGGCGCGGTTCCCGGCTTCAAGCCCATTCTCTTCGGCTCCCACATCGACTCGGTACGCGGCGGAGGCAACTTCGACGGACAGGTGGGCTCGATGTCTGCCCTCGAAGTCATGGCCACGTTGATCGAGAAGGGAGTGAAAACACGCCATCCCCTCGAGTACGTGGTGTGGGCGGCCGAGGAATCGAACTACGGGAGCGGCCTCCACGGCAGCCGGATGGCCGCCGGACTCATCGAGGGAGACGAGTTCGATCGAGTCCAGAACGGCGTTTCCAAGCGGGAGGCGGTGAAGAGAATCGGCGGCGATCTGTCGCGGATCGCCGAAGCACGGCGCGCGCCCGGCTCGTTCCACGCCTACCTCGAACTCCACATCGAACAGGGGGGCAAGCTGGATCGGGCGCAGGTCCCGATCGGCGTGGTCGAGGGCATCGTCACCATCGACGACTACGACGTCCACGTGCGCGGCTTCGCGAACCACGCGGGCACCACTCCCATGGCGGAGCGGCGCGACGCTCTGGTCGCGGCTTCGCAGATCGTGGCCGCCGTTCAGCAGATCGCGAACAGCGAAGCGGGCTCACAGGTGGGGACGGTCGGCCAGATGACGGTGAAGCCGAACGCGCCCAACGTGATCCCGGGCGAGGTCGAGCTGACCGTGGAGTTCCGGGACCTCGATGGCGCGAAGGTGGCCCGCCTGGGCGCCTCGCTCAAGCAGCGTTGCGCCGAGATCGCGAAGGCGACCGGCGCCGAAGTCGAAGTCGCCTTCACCAGCCGGCACTTGGGCGCGCGAGCGACCCCCGCCATCCAGGCCACGATCGAGCAAGCGGCGGCCGGTCTGGGCCTCCAGTCGATGCGACTTCCGAGCGGCGCCGGCCACGACGCTCAGGCCATTGCGACGCTCGGGCCCATGGGCATGGTCTTCGTGCCCAGCGTGGATGGCATCTCGCATTCGCCGCGCGAACGCTCACGATGGCACGAGATCGCGCAGGGCGCGGACGTCCTGATGGCGACGATCCTGGCCCTCGACGCCCTCGACGCTCTGGCCTGAGAGAGTTCGCCGCGCCCGGCTCGATCCGTCGCTTGCCGCCCTCAGGCGATGTCGAGCCAGGAGAACCAGACGGGGTGGTTCTGCTTGTACCAGGTCAGCACTTCGCGCACGACCTTCTGCTTGGCCAAAGGCATCACGTCCGGCTCGATGCGGTCGAAGTGGACGCGAATCGTGTCGTCGCGATACTCGAGGGCCTGCGAGCACAGCGTCTGCAATTCGTTGCGGATGCGCCCCGAGTCGGAAACCTTGACCGGGCGGCGCCGGTAGTCCTCGCCGGCGATGAAGCGCTCGAGCAGGGGGCTGAAGATCAGCCGCATCTCCTCGAGGGGGGCCAGGAAGCGGAACACGAAGCGCGCCACGAGCCCGGCGCCGCGAGACGCGAGATGCGTGGTGACCGCGTAGGTGTCCTCGGAAAGCCTGGTCACGCCGGGCAGGCCGGTGTAGGGGTCAGCCCCGATGTAGCCGCTCGCCGCCAGCACGCGCCAGTTCTTCTCCGGGAAGAAGTCGTCCGCCCGGATCACCCGGTCCGACTCGGGCAGGTTGGCGGTCGTCTTCTCGCGCAGGCACTGGCGATAATAGGCGACGCGTTCCGGGGGGAGGGTGGTCTCACCCAGGAGGCGGGCGAGTTTCTCCACGAAGTCCAAGGCGTCGGGATCGAGCCGCATCAACCGCTGCTCGTCCTGCATCGGGCGCTCGAAGCGGGGTGAGTAGAGGGCCATGGTCACGTCCAGGTCGAGCGCCCTGCTGAGGCTTGCCGCCTGCAGCGCCTCGGCGGAGGCGGCGTAGCCGTCGCACAGGAAGAGGTGGGGCGCTCCGCCCTCGTCTTTCCAGGTACCCACGAGGTAGGTGGGGGCGTAGGTCCCGGAGTCGCTGAAGGCGGGCAGGCCGCTCGGGCAGAGCCAGCCGTCCTCGACCAGATGCACGCCGAGTGCCTTCCACTCGGCCCATAGTTCGCAGAGACGAGTCTCGCGGCTCTTTCCGCCGAGCGTCCAGACATGGATGTGCTCGCGGCGGATGCCCGGCAGGGCCAGCTCGATCGCCTCGACCAGCCGGCTGCGCGGCGAGAGCAGGTCCAGGTGAATCGAATGGTCGCGGGCGGTGTCGAAGACCGTTCGGGGCAGGGTGAGCGTCCCCATGTAGGCCTCATAGGGACGAGCCACGGTGAGCGGCTGGTTGAAAAGATGGATCACGGTCATCGGCCCGATCTCCTCACCCTTGGCGAAGCGGGACGTGTTCTCGAGGGTGTCGATGGCCGCGCCCCAGATCGTGATGCCCTTGTCCCGCATCTTCTTGTAGAAGCCGTCCCAGCCATAGGAGGGGTCGTTCAGGAGCCGGTGTACCCGCGAATCGATGAACCGGGCGACCTCCGGGCGGGCGTAGACGCGGCCGAAGCCAAGCAGGGGATTGGCCCCCATCTCCGGGGTCTCGCCCGCCTTGGGCATCAGGCCCTCGCCGAGGCACACCATGATCGCGTGGTTCTCCGGCAGCTTGCGGCTGAAGTGCCACAAAGCCTCGCTGGTCACATAGGCCGAGATCGCATCGGCGTCCTTCTTGACCTGGTTCAACGTGTGCTTGTCGGCGTCGCGGCCTTCGCCGAAGCGGGCGAAGAGCCGCGTGCCGAGGGCGGTGATGGCCGCGGTCATGGAGAGGGATCGCCGGATTTCCGCGGGGACGAAGTCGAAGGCCTCGTAACCGCTGTTCGAACCCTTTCGCCACTCGATTTCGATGTCCTCGAGCCAGAGGTGGAAGCGCAAGAGCAACGGGCGCGTATCGAAGGCCCACTGGGCGATCAGGTCCTGCTTTTTCGGTCCGTTCATCGGCTCTTTCATGGCTTG
>JANODX010000168.1:0-4480 GCA_031412915.1 Vicinamibacteria bacterium
GATGCTGCCGAGAAGCTGCCCGTCGAGCCGGTCCCAGTGATTCGCCTGGATTCCGGCTTTCGCCGGAATGACGGACAACGAAAAGACGCATCGCAACCCGCACTTTTCGCGAAGAACAGCCGTTCTTCAGCACCCTGCTAGAAGCGCTTTGGAGATCCCGTGCTCATCGGAGATCCGCCCGCGCGATCCCCGAGGCCCGCCGCCCAGCAGCCTTTCATACCGATGGCCCCTTCCCCCCACGGGAACTCGGCCCGTGGACACGCTTTCCACCTCGCCTTTCCCCGGGCGCCGAGTGGCGCCATCGCCTGCGTCCCCAATGCCCCTATCGTTGCGCGTGGCATATGGACACTGTGCGTGCCTTGGGAGTCCGAAGGACGGCGAGTGTCTGCCGGGGTCTGCGGACCCGCGCAGGCGTGAGCGTAGGTAGAGCATGCGAGGTTGGCCCGTCAAGTCGAGCCCGGCCGCTTCGCCTGAGCGCCGGTCGACTTCTCGACCGACGCCGACGAAGGCGACTGAGGCGAGAAGCTGTCCCTCCCGCCTAGAATCTTCGCATCGCCGTGCGAGCAATATTATCGCGTGACGAGAAGAGGTAAGAACGAATGGCGGAACCGATTCCGGATCCTTGGCTGGTCTTCGAAGTTCCCGGCGGCTTTCCTATCGCCGCCCAATGCGTTTCCGCCGAGACCATCAAGGGCCAGCCCAAGGTTGATGCGGACCTCTGGTTCGACGGCCCTGCCGGTCGTGTGCGAATCATGGTGGACGTTGTCCACACCGACAGCACTTGGATGGTTTGGCGCGTGCGCATCCGCTGGCCGGGAATGTTCAAGCTTGACAACCTCGACGTTGGCGGCAAGTGCCTGGGTTGCGGGAAGACAATCGTTGATGCCAACGTTACGCACGCTGGCCGCGTCCTGGTGGGGCACGAAGAATAGATTGCCCCCCGGCTGATCGAGACGTCAAGGGACGCAGGGTGGCAACCGCCGCCGGACCAGTACCGGCCTCTTCTCTACGCCGCGGGAGCGGGCGATGATCCCCTGAGTTTCGCCATCACAGGCTTCGACCTCGGTTCGCTGTCCATGCGTGCGGTGACCTTCGGGGCCCACTGACCGATTTCGGGAACCAAGCGGTTTCGGACCCTTGGACTTCTGTAGGATGCCCGGATGGCCGAGCCCGCGAAGACCGAACTGATCCGAGGTCTGTCGGTCACCGACGCGATCCTGATCACGGTGGGCTCGGTCCTGGGCACGGGCGCGTTCCTGACCACCGCCGATGTGGCTCGGGCGTTGCCTCACGCCGGCCTCGTTCTGGTCGCCTGGGTGTGCGGGGGACTGCTCACGGTTGCGGGCGCCCTCACCTACGGCGAACTCGGCGCCATGATGCCGAGGGCCGGCGAAGAGACCGGAATGGCCTCGGCCGTATCGGGTGACCGGGTACCCGCTGGTGCCCGCGGTGTTCGTGCTGACCTCGCTCGCCTTCGTGGTGAACTCCGTGCTCGAGCGGCCCATCGAGTCGCTCTTTGGCTTCGGCATACTCCTGCTCGGACTTCCCGCCTTCGCCTATTGGCGACGCGTCGCCGCCCGGCCTTCGTAGCAGACTTCTCCTGGTTCTTGGGAACCTAAACCGACCTCGGGGCGTCTCATGTAACAGACGCGCGGCCTCATGTTCCGAGCCCGCCCCGAATGGGAGTGAAGGCGATGTTCAATCTATTGATACTGACGGCGGCGGCATTGGCTTCCGCTCCGGCCCAGACCAACAATGCCGTCGCGATGGCCGAAGCCCTGAGCCAGGTGAAGGCGGTGCGCGCCCAGGGCGCTATCGCCATCGACGGCAAACTCGACGAAGCGGAGTGGCAGGAGGCGCCGCCTCACACGACCTTCACCCAGCGCGACCCGGACGAAGGTCAGAAAGCGACCGAGGAGACCGAGGTGCGAGTGTTGTACGACGACGACTCGATCTACATCGGCGCGCGCCTGTCCGACTCGCAGCCCAAAGCGATCAAGGCCCTGCTCGGCCGGCGCGACTCGGAGCTGACGTCCGACTCGTTCACCGTCTATCTCGACGCCTACAACGACAAGCGTACCGGCTTCTACTTCGGGATCTCCGCGGGGGGAACCCTCTCCGACGGCACCCTCTTCAACGATGACTGGGACGACAACGCCTGGGATGGGATCTGGGAGGGCAAGGCGAAGCACGACGAGACGGGATGGTCGGCGGAGTTCCGGATTCCCCTCTCGCAGCTGCGATTCAAGCAGGAGGAGGTGGCGCGATGGGGTGTCAACTTCAAGCGGATGATCACCCGCACGAACGAGCAGGCCTACGCCGCCCTTCGACCGAAGAAGGAGAGCGGCTTCGTTTCGCGCTTTCTGCCCCTGGTCGGCCTCACCGGCCTTGAGCCCAAGCGCCGCTATCTGGTGACTCCGTATGTCACGGCCAAAACCCTCTCGACCGTGGCCACCCCGGGCGACCCCTTCAACGATGGGCGCGTGAGCAAGGCGGCCTTCGGAACGGACCTCAAGCTCGGCCTTGGTTCCAACCTGACCCTCGATGCCACCTTCAATCCGGACTTCGGCCAGGTGGAAGTGGACCCGGCGGTGGTGAATCTCTCGGACGTCGAATCGTTCTTCGACGAGAAGCGACCGTTCTTCATCGAAGGCTCGGACACCTTCGGCTTCGGTTGGGGCGGCGCTTCGAACAACATGAACTTCAACTTCGCCAGTCCGAACCTCTTCTATTCCCGCCGCATCGGGCGGACCCCCCAGGGGTCTCCCGGCGTCGCCGATTACGCCCGCGTGCCGGAGGGCGTGCGGATCGATGCCGCGGCCAAGATCACGGGCAAGATCCTTGGGGCCTGGAACGTGGGTGTGCTTCAGGCCTTCACCGGCCGGGCCGAGGCGGACCTGATGTCCTCCGGTCGCTTCTCCTCCGAGGTGGTGGAGCCGCGGGCCTCCTACAGCGTCCTGCGCGCGCAGCGCGACTTCAACGCGGGCCGGCAGGGTCTCGGCTTCATCGGGACGTTTGTCGACCGGGATTTCGCGGGCGCCGGGCTCGTGAATCAACTCAATCGACGAGCCTCTACCTTCGGGGTGGATGGTTGGACCACCCTTGGTCACGGCAAAGGGAACGAGAGGATCTGGGCGCTGACCGGCCGCCTCGCGGTATCGAACATTGCGGGCAGCGCCGCGCGCATCGCCTCGGTTCAGCGCGCCTCCCAACACTACTTCCAGCGTCCGGATGCGTCGCATGTGGAAGTGGACCCCCTGCAGACCTCGCTCTCCGGCTACACCTTCCGCGTGGCCTTGAATCGCGAGAAGGGACCGGTCCTCTTCAACGCCGCTCTGGGCGCGACGTCGCCCGGCTTCGATTCAAACGATGTGGGCATCACCTTCCGCACGGATCAGATCAATGGCCACGTCTCCGGCGGCTACCGCTGGACGCAGCCGGGGCGGTTCTATCGCAATGCCGGCGTGCAGGGTGGCGCCTTCCGCACCAACGACTTCGGCGGAAACATGACCAGCCTCGGCCTCTTCTCCTGGTACTGGATGGGCTTCAAGAACTACTGGGGGGTGGAGGGCAGCGTTTTCGGAAACCCGGAGTCCATCACCACGACCCAGACCCGCGGCGGTGTGGCCATGCTTCGGCCGGCCCAGTTGAGCTTTGATGTCGGTGTGAACTCGGACGCTCGCAAGAGCCTTACTGTGCGCTTTGGCATGCGGGGTGGGAGCGGACGACTGGATTCGACCTTCGCGCGCGGCGGCTACGTCTCCCTCGAATGGAAGCCCGCTCCCAAGCTGTCGGTGAGCGTGCGCCCCGAGTACGAGTACCAGAGGAACGGCGCGCAGTTCGTGGCCAACATCGAGGACCCTGCCGCGGTTGCCACCTACGGAACGCGGCACGTCTTCGCCCGTCTGAAACAGGAAACGTTCTCGGCCGGGATCCGGCTCAACTGGACGTTCACCCCTGCCCTGAGTCTTCAGACCTACATCCAGCCGCTGATCTCCTCCGGCGAGTATTCGGAGTATGGTGATCTCGTCCGGCCCCGGTCCTACGAGTTCGCGCGCTATGCCGCGGGGTCACTCCCTCCCGGAGTCTCCAATCCGGACTTCACCTTCAAGTCGATTCGCGGGAATGCGGTCTTGCGTTGGGAGGTTCGTCCCGGTTCGGCCGCCTACTTCGTGTGGACGCAGAACCGCGACGACTCCGACCCTTCCGGCGAGTTCAGGCTCAGACGTTCGTTCTCGACTCTCCTCGACGCCAGGGCGGACAACATCTTCCTGGTGAAATTCGCGTTCGGCTGGACGTCGTAGATTGAGGTGGGGGGCCCGAGCCCCCCACACCCCCGCGTGGCCCAAGGACTTCCTGCAACGAGTCAAGAGGAATTTTGGAGTATCCCAACTCGGCCTTGCTCCCCGCTGGCCCACTACGTCAACGCCCTGTTTGTAGCTGCGTGGAAGGCTCCTCTGCCTATGGAAAACCGGTAACG
>JANODX010000169.1:0-53452 GCA_031412915.1 Vicinamibacteria bacterium
CGACGATCGCGGACCCGATGGCCCCGCTTCCGCCGGTCACCAGGGCGACCTTGCCCGCGAGCGAGACCGGATCGAGACTCATGCGCCCGCCTCGCTGGCCGCGAAGGAAAGACCTTTGCGTGAGAGTTTGCGCGCCCGGAACGCTCCCCACATGGCAGCACCGATGGCCCCGGCAATGGCGGAGCGTTCGTGCGCGCGGATTTCGATCGCCGCCTTCTGCTCGGCCGCGGCCTCGCGCAGCGCCGCGAGCAGACCCAGGTCGGCGGCCAGACCGCCGGTGACCAGAGCCACACCCTTGGCTCCCGCGGAGGTGAGCAAACGCAGGTAGCGGCCGGCCATCGACTGATGGATGCCCTTGAGGATGTTGGGAATGGAGATGCCGCGGGAGACCATGTTGATGACGTCGGTTTCTGCGAGGACCGCGCAGATCGACGAGCACGGCTCCGGCTTGTCCGACTGGACTGAGAGGCCGCCGATTTCCTCGAGGGTCACCCCGAGGTAGCGGGCGATGTTCTCGAGGAACTGACCCGACCCCGAGGCGCACTGGCTGGTCATGCGATGACCCATCACCTTGGCCCGGTCGTCGATGAGGATGGCGCGGGCGTGCAGGGCGCCGATGTCGATCACCGCGCGGGCCTCGGGTTCGAGAAACAGTCCTCCCCGCGCGTGCGCGGTCATTCCGTAGAAGTGCCCGGTGCGGAAGCCGATCGCTTCGCCCTCGCCGGTGGTGGCGATGTAGCCGAGGTCCTTCCGCTGCACCCCCGCTTCGATCAACGCCCGCGCAAACGCGCCCTCCGCCACCTGCACCGGATCGCGGCGCCGGATGCGTTCGCTGATGCAGGAAAGCAGCGTCGCCTCGCCATGGTCGCGGTCCGCGAGGAGAGCGATCTTCACCGCCGCCGATCCCACGTCGATGCCCGCGCTCAGCATTTCGCTCATGATGTGGTCCTCAATGCGCTGCCTGGGGGGTGACCTCGCGCAGCGCGAAGAGCGCCGCGCCGAGGGCGCCGGTGTAGATCGAGTCCGGCGAGATATTGATGGTCACCTCGCCGTAGTTCTCCTGAACGAGCTTGCGCAGGGCCCCCACCGCCGCGGGGTTCTTGGCCACCCCGCCGGTGAACGTAAATTCGTCCTTCACCCCTCCGGAGCGGGCCAGAAGCGACATCGCGCGCAGGATGATGGCGCGGTGGAGCCCGGCCAGGATGTCCTCGCGTTTGTCGCCGAGGGAGAGACGCTCGCGCAACTCCGCCCCCGCGAAAACCGTGCAGGTCGAGTTGATCCGCACCGTCCGCTTCGAGTTGCAGGCCAGCGGTCCGAGTTCGTGAAGACCGAGGTTCATCTCGTCGGCGATGTAGCCGAGATAGCGGCCGCAGCCCGCCGCGCACCGGTCGTTCATCTGGAACGAGGTGACGACACCGACGTCGTCGACCTGGATGGCCTTGGTGTCCTGGCCGCCGATGTCGAGCACGGTCCGCGTCCCCCCGAACATGGCGTGGGCGCCGCGCCCGTGGCAGAGGATCTCGGAACGGATCTGGTTCTTGGGGAAGGGGAGTCGGGCCCGGCCGTAGCCGGTGCCGACACTCGACATCTGCTCGAGCGGGATGTCGACCACCGCGCGCACCGACGGCGCGAGTTCGGGCGGCGCTCCCGGGAGGTCGGCCACGGTCTTGAGGGCATGATCCTCGAAGCGGCCCGCCACTTCTGCGGCGTTCTCGACTTCGAGCACCGCGGTGTCGAAGAAGCCGGCAAGGACGTCGAAGGGCAGGTTCCGCTTGGGGGCCTCCTTCTCGGCGAGGCGCAGATAGCGGCTGCCCGCGAGGTCGCGGAAGAAGTCGCTCTTGCGACTGGCCCCCCGCCGATAGAGGTTCGGCGTCTCTTCCTCCATGCGCGAGAGCAATTCGCCGGCGCCCGCTTGAAGGGCCGGGCTCGCGCCCCGTTCCCGGGCGAGGCGCTCGACGACGTTCCGCAGCACACCCAGCTGGGCGAGGTACTGCTGCATGCGGATGCCGCGTTCGAGATCTTCGAGCAGGGGCGCTTGAACCTGTTCGGTGACGCCGCGAGCCTGGAGCTCCGCGGCCACCAGAGAGAAGCGCGCGTTGATGAGGGCCTCGCTCAACGCCACCTGGCAGGCCACGTCGTAGTTGCTGCGGCTGTTGGTGATGCCGCGGCCCATCACGTGGCCATCGAGGCCCATCACCACTGCCTTGGTGGTGGTGGAGCCGAGGTCGATGCCGATCGCGCACTTCATGCCGCACCTCCGCTGGCCTTCTTTTGCTCGAGCATCTGGAAGTACGACTCGAGCCGGTTCTTGATATTGGCGGCCGAGAAATATCGCGGATCCACCAGGTCGCTTTCGATAAACCCGCCGGGCTTGCCTACCCGGCCCTCCACCTCGCGCAGCATGTGGAGCTGGCCCGCGCTGAAGGAGTTGCAGCTCTTCACCGAGTTGATGAGGAAGCCGTCGGCCTGGTACTCCTTCACGTAGCGCGAGATCATGTCCACGCGGCTCGGCAGGTTGAGGTTGGTGTAGCAGCCGAGGCAGTAGTCCGCGAGGGTCTCGAGCGGGTGGGCCGGATCGTGGCGGAAGCCGAGGTCGTAGACCCCGCCGACCTTGGTGTAGGTCGAGGCCACGACCACCGCACCCTCGTCCACGAACATCTTCCAGAACTGCCTGAAGCTCGTCCAGTTGGGCGGCCCTTCCACCACGATGCGGTACTTCTCCTCCGTCATCTCGCCCTCCGGCGTGACCGGGCCCGCTCCGGCCTCGATGCGCTCCTCGATCTCCGCGCGCAGTTCTTCGTAGTACAAGACGGCGTCTTCCGTGCCTCGGAACGCGGTGAAGATGGGGCCGATGTAGTACACGCCGCCGAAGTAGGCGTCGATGGGGGAGGGACGGCGTTTGGCCGACTGCAGCACCCACACCAGGTTGTCCTCGGCCCGGGCCGAGCGGGTCAGGATCTCCTTGAGCCGGTCTTCGTCGTAGGCCTTGCCCGTGATCTTCTCGAGGCTCGGGATCAGCTTCTTCTTGATCTGCTCGACCACGTACTGACGCATGGAGTCGGTGATCTTCCCGTCGCCCTGGTAGGGCACGTGCAGCATGACCACCGGGGCCTGGTACTCCTCGCGCAGCAGTTCGAACCACTTCAGGAAGGTGAAGCAGCCGGTGTACGAGAGCAGCAGGAGATCGGGGTTCGGAAGCCGCTTGCCGGTGGGGCCGATGTTCCCCGACTTCAGCATGCCGATGTCGCTCTTCACGTACGTGCAGACATCCTCGGAGTGGCCGAGCTTCTCCGCCAGCGCGATGTAGTCCTTCGACTTTCCGCGCATGCCCGCCTGCAGGGCGTTGATCTCGGGCAACACCGGCAGGATGTCGAAGGAGAGCAGCAGTTCGGTGAGATTGCCGGGCACGAAGGTGTAGGCCACCTTCTCGCCCGTCTGTGGCGCTTCGGCGAGGCGATCGAAGTGCGAGGCGATCATCTCCTTTTGACGGAGTTGGCTTCTGTCTTTCTCGACATCGGCCACGGCGGCTGCGGTTGCCATGGTTAGACCTCGCTCCACAATTTGATGGAATCGGCGAAGGTGCCCGCCTGCTCGCGGATCACCTGGAACTGACCGCCGTTCTCGGAATACTTGAACGCCGTCCACGGAATCCCCGCCTGGTCGACGGCTTTGACCGCCATCGGCTGGTCGAGCAGGGCGGGATCGCAGAAACTCGCCGCGCAGAACAGGACGCCTTCGGCGGCGTTCGCCTTCACCCGCTCGACGAGCGCGCCCCCCTTGTTTCCGTGTTCGGCGTAACGGGTCGGGCCGGCGACGGCCTGAGTGAGGAAGGCGCGAACCAGATTCTCGAGCGGATCGCCCTCCGTCTTGATGTCGCCTTCGATGAAACGGTGCACCTGAACGTAGTCGTCGTCGACGATGTAACAGCCGGCGCGCTCGAGGGTCTTGATGAGACCGATGGGCGGCTGCTCGCAGAACGAGCCCGTCACCACCACCCGGGCCTGATCGAGGGGCTTGCGCTCGGCGCACCCGCTCGCGGCCTCGAGATAGGCGCGCACCATGGGCGTGTGCTTCTCGACCGGGAGCACGAGGCCAGCCCGCATGAGCGAATACACCTCGTGGGTCGGCGCCTTCCAGGGTTGCTGGCGCCGCAATTCGTAGACCTCGGCGATCACGCGCCGGTTCTCGTTGTAAAGCGCGATCGACGCGGCCAGGGCCTCGGGGCGCAGCGGCTTGCCGCCGTGCTCCACGATCTGAGCCGAGAGTTCTAGAAGTTCACGGCAATAGAACGAACCGCCGATCTCCGGATCGAAGTCCTGGGGCACATCGAGGTAGCGCACGAGCCTGGTGGGGAACTGCATCTTCCAGATCCCGGACAGATTGCGGATGACGTCGCAGATGGCGGGGAACAGGACGCCGTCGAGACAATCCAGGCTCCCGTTCAGGCCGAGTTCGATCGTGCTGCGGGGGATGTGGCAGATGTAGGACTGGTAGTAGGCGTCGCCGCGGATGATCTCGAGGTCCTCGCCGCCGCCCATGAGTCCCACCGGCAGGGCGCCCTGCGCGTGCAGGAGTTCGCGCGGCACATAGATCGGCATGTAGCCGATGGCGATCCCGCCGGTCTCGGCCTTCCAGTCCCGCACCGCGGACAGCCGATAGTCGCGCGACAGCGCCTCGGCCTCGGCCGCGACCTCTTCCGGTCGTTCTGCGGTCATGAGTTGCTCCAGATGGGCTTGCGCTTCTCGAGGAAGGCGTTCAAACCCTCGACCGCGTCCGCCGTCTTCATCAATTCCTTGAGGTACAGCCGCTCGAGTCTCGCGATCTCGGCGCGGAAGCGCTCGGTGAGCTCCCCCCGGGCCGCGCGAACCGCGAACCGCAGGCTGGATGCCGAGTGGGCGAGAAGCCTTTTGCGCACGTAGTCGAGAGCGGGAACGAGGGGATCTTCGGCGAGGCCATCGACGAGACCGATCCCCAGCGCTCGCTCCCCATCGATGGTGCGGCCGCTGAAGAGAAGGTCTTCCGCGTGGGTCCGGCCCACGCGCTCGGCGAGCAGAAGCGACGCCACGGGAGCAAAGACACCGAGCGTGATCTCGGGCTGGCCGAGCTTCGCGTCCGGGGTGGCGTAGATGCGGTGACAGGCGGCGGCAAGCTCCAGGCCTCCGCCGAGGCATGCGCCCCGCACCACCGCCACGGTGACGACCGAGGCGTCGAGGAAGACGCGGAAGAGTTCGTGAAATCCGCGCAGCATTCCCGCCGCCCGAGCGGGAAGGTGCTCCTCGACGCTGGCCCCGAACGAGAAATGACGACCCTGGCCCTCGAGAACGATGGCCTTGAGGTTCGGGTCGGTGGCGGCCCGGTGGAACACGGCGAAAAGCTCCGCGACCAGGGCGGCGTCGAGGACGTTGCCCTTGGAGGCTCCGAAGGTCACGTGCCAGAGGGCGCCCGTCTCCAGCATTTCGACGTTCACAAACGACTGGGTTTCCGTCATGAGACCTCCGCGATGTCGAGTTCAAGCTGGACGAAGGGCCCGCCCCTGAAGCCGTTGCTGCGGAAGAAGGCCAGCACCGGCACCTCGTTGCGGCGAACCATGGTTCGGATGCGCGGCACGCCGCGAGCCCGGAAGCGAGCCACCGCCTCCGCGAGCAGCTGCGACGCGACGCCCCGGCGCTCCGAGTTCGGATCGACGCCCACTGCGAAGATCCAGCCGCAGGGCTCCGATCCGAACTCGAATGCGCGCACTTCTCCAAGCAGATACCCGGCAAGCCCCCTCGGGGCATCCAGGCCCAGGCCGATGCGCACCCCGGGGCCGCCCGGTTTCAGGAATTGTCCGAGCACTCCGCTCCAGTAGGACCTCTTGCGCATTCCGGTGTGGAGGGCGTCGATCCGCGCGACCTCCGCCAGATCCTCGGCCCTCAGAGCGCGGATACGGGGGGGGGCGGGCGGCGGCTCAGGCCTTTTTGCCATGGGCCTTTTCCAGTATTTCGTCGACCAGCGGCTCCGACCAGATCGCACCTTCGGCCAGACGCCTTCGCAGGAGGAGGAAATCGGCTTCGCGACAAGCCTTGCTGCCTTCCTGGAAGGCCCGGAAGCCCGCGCGTCCCTCGGTCATCATGTTGAGGCCGAGCCACGCGCGGTTCGATTCCTTGTTGCGGTCCCAGTGCTCGAGCTTGTGCTTGCGCACGCTCTCGATGGTCTTGGTGAGGCAACCCGGCATGGTCATGGCCAAGCGGTAGACGAGGCCCTCGACTTCACGATCGAGCAGCGAAAGGTCCACTTTCCCCTCCGCGAGCACCTTCTTCGCCGCATCCCTCGCCGCACCCTGCTTGAACTCTCCGTAGACGATGTCGCCTTCGTCGGAAATCCAGCGATCGGTGACCACCATGGGATTGGGCACGAAACGTTCGCCCACCTTCAGCGCGGGCACGAGACGGGTGACGAGGCCGAGTCGCCTGGCGCGATGGGCGCTCCAGTGCTCGCACAGCGTGCAGCTCTCCATCGCGGCCTCGACCCCGACGAAGAGAGGAAGGAAGTCCGTGCTGCCGCCGTCCGGGGCCGAGCCGTGCTTGGGTCCCGCCTGTCCGAAGAGGGCGAGATCCTGGGCCACCGAGAAGTCGCAGGCCATGCCGATCTCCTGGCCTCCGCCGATGCGCATGCCATTGACCCGGCAGATCACGGGCTTGTCGCAGGCGAGGATCGCGCTCACCATGTCGTTGAAGAGCCGCATGTACTGGCGGTACTCCTCGGGTCGTCCCGCGTAGTACTCCGCGTACTCGGCGGTGTTGCCCCCGGTGCAGAACGCGCGATCTCCGGCGCCGGTGAAGACCACGGCGACGCAGGCCCGGTCGTTCGAGGCCGCGCGCATGCCCAGGATGACGCCCTTCACCATCGCGGTGGTGTAGGAGTTGAGCTGGGCCGGATTGTCGAGGGTGATCCACACCGCGTGAAGTCCGGGCACGGCCTTCCCGCCCGGTTCCAGAAGGGGAACCGTTTCGTATCTCACGCCGGGAGCGTTCTGCCGCGGAACCAGATCGTGGTCTTTGAAGTCCATGAGGATTTCCCTTCTTCTCAGCGCTCGGGGATCAAGATGATGCGGCCCGAGACCTTGCCTTCGTGGATGTCCGCGAAGGTCTGATTGATCGAGGCCAGGGGACGCTTCTCGATGAACGGCCCGAGCGCCACTTTGCCGGCCAGAACGAGATCGACGATTTTGGGGTAGTGCTCCGGCAGGCAGCCCCAGTTGCCCTGCGCGGTCGCATCGAAGGCCATCAGGTTCGAGAGGCGCACTTCCACGGGCTTAGGGGTGAAGCCCACGATGCTCAGGTATCCCCCCGGGCCGAGCAGGCTGAAGGCTGCGCCCTGGCCCGCCACCGTCCCCGAGGTCTCGAAGATCCTGTGCCGGAAGCTCGGCACGTTGTTCTGCTTCGCGAAGTCGCGCAGCGCCTGCCGAAGTGCTTTGACTTCGAGCTGATCGGCGCGTAGCGCGAGGCGGACGCCGAAAGCGGCGAGGGCGTCGAGCCGCTCCTGGCTCACGTCCACCGCGACCACCAGCGCCCCCATCGCGGCCGCGATCTGCACGCCGAAACCGCCCACCCCGCCCACACCCACGAACACGGCGATGTCGCCCGGGGCGAGGCCGCTTCGCAGAATCGCCTGATAAGGGGTCGATACTGCATCCGCGATGACGCAGAGAGTGGCGAGATCGACACCCCCGGGGTTTCGGTTCGGGTCGGAGAGATCGGGCACGGGGCACAGGCCCGCGGCGGGCACGCGCAGATGGGTGCCGAAACCGCCGTCGAGGTCGTTGCCCGGAAACACCTGCTTCGGGCAGATGGAGCCGCGCCCGGCGAGACAGGCGTCGCACTTTCCGCAAGGGATCACCGCGGGCACGATGACGTCCCGACCGGCCCAGGGCTCGGCCCCCGCTCCCCCTTCGACTACCGTCCCGCTGACTTCGTGCCCGAGAGTGAGCGGGAACGCGTGCCGCGTGGGCACGCCGCCGAAGAAGAAACCGAGATCGGTATGGCAGACCCCGCATCCGGCCACCCGGACCAGGACTTCCCCGGCCCCCGGGCTGTCCTCCCGGACCGTCTCGACCATCGGCTGCCCCGGCTGTTTCACCACCCATGAGCTGATCCGCATCTCGAAGCGTCCTCCGGACAGGTCTAATAGGATAATCGGACCCTATTTACCTATTTACTGCAGGCGTGCCCGATTGTCAATGAGGCGTTTGCTTTCTTCTGAATCCCGCCGAGGCCTGGTGTCGCTATACTCAGAGGCGGTTCAGACGTGCCAGGGAAGAATCCGCGACCATCCGTTCCGTCCCGGCCGGAGGTGTTCAAGCGGAGTGGGGGCCCCGACGAGCTTCAGATGCAGCGCCGGGTCGGGATCTGGATCTTCATTATTATGGTGGTGATCGCGGTGATCTACCTTGGCGTGAAACTGGCTTCGCGGGACATCAACAGCGGCGGCGCGACCATAGAGAGCGAGTATTAGCAGGCCTCTCGATCCGGCCCTTCAATGGTCGAGGTGTTCGACCTTTGTCCCGAAGAACGGAGTCTCGGGAGCGCGGCCCCAGGCTTTCAGGGGGTCGGCCTATCGAACCGCGCTCATCAGAGAGTCGTGGTGGTCGAGGATCAAGGAGCGCAGATAGGGCCCGATCTGCTCATCGCTTGAAAAATCGGCGGCCTTGGCGGCACTCGCCGTCTTTTCCTTGGTGGTGCGGACCGCGTGGTGATCACCATCCCCCTGACCGACCAGACGCTCAAAGGCGGCCCGGTCAGGTAACTGGTGAAGGGCGGCCCTCGCCGGCCTCTCGGCCGGGCCCGGCTCATCGGCATAGTTCATCCGGATCATCGACCCCGTAGTCCCTGAGGCCGCGCAGTGGTGGCTGAGCGATCTTGACACCGTCCCCGGCTCTTCCGAAAGGACGCAGGCTTTGTTCCAGGCTCTACGGACGCCGCTCAGGTCGCATCGCGCCGGCCGGCCCGCACTCCTGACATAAGCAACAAGAGCTGGCCTCCGCGAAGAGGGCGGCGGATAGGGCATATGGCCTATTTCCTCAGACGATCCGAGGCGGCAGACTAGACGTCAAACCTGATCGAGACACGAGGTGTCCGACCGACCATGAAAGCCGCGTCTTCGGCCGCTCCAGCGGTGCCCGCGCCACCCACTCTTCTGCGCGTTCCCGAACATACGGTTGAAGTCGTCTCCGACTCGGGCGAAGGGGCCCAGAAGTGCGGCCAGATCTTCGCCGCCGTCTCCGCCAAGATGGGCAACGGTGTCTGGACGGTGGAACTCATCCCCGCGGAGATCCAGCCGCCCCCCCGCGTCCCCGAAGGGGCCTCCGGCAATCGCATCCGGGTCGGCGAGAAGACGGTCACGAACTGGGGCGACCGCACCCACCTGGTGATCGCGTTCAACGAACAGGTGCTCCTGGCGCGCCATCGCGTGGACGCGCTGGCAGACGACGCGGTCCTTCTCCTCGAGGACAAGTGGGCGAAAAGCGAGGACCCGGAAATCGTGGCCGCCTGGAATGCGGCGATGGAGGAACTCTCAACGCGGAAGTACCGGATTGTGCCCGTGGCCATGGAAGAGCAATGCCTCACCGTGGTCGCCGATGCGCGCAAGGGCAAGAACATGTTCGCCCTCGGCCTGCTGGCCCGCATCTACAGCCGCGACATGGGGAAGATCAAGGATCAGATCGCCTACGCCTTCCGCAAGAAGAGCGAGGAGGTCTACACCCAGAACGTGTCCCTGGTCGAGCTTGGCTATCGCTGGGCCGAGGACAACATCGACTTCCGGGTCGAGATCAAGACCGCGGAATCCGACAAGCCGCTGGTGGTGATGAATGGGAACGAGGCGATTGCCCTGGGCGCCATCGCCTCGGGCATGGAGTTGTGCGCGATGTATCCGATCACGCCCGCAACGTCGGTGTCTCACCTGCTGTCCGAAGTCTTCGAGCGCTTCGGCGGGATCGTGCATCAGGCGGAAGACGAAATCGCCGCCGCGGGTGTCGCCATCGGCTCGTCCTACTCCGGCAAGGTGGCGTTCACGATCACCTCGGGTCCAGGACTGGCGCTCAAGACCGAGTTCCTCGGCCTCGCGGTCATGACCGAGACCCCCCTGGTCCTGGTCGACGTGCAGCGGGGCGGACCCAGCACCGGCCTGCCCACAAAAGTGGAGCAGTCCGATCTGCTCGCCGCCTTGTTCGCCTCCACCGGAGACGCGCCGCACGTGGTGATGGCCCCCGCCACCATCGAGGAGTGCTTCCACGTGATGGTGACGGCTCGCCGGCTTGCCGAGACGTTCCGCACCGTGGTCATGGTGCTCTCGGACGCGAATCTCGCCACCGGGGTTACGCCCTTCCCCCAGCCGACCCTCGATGAGAGCTGGCAGGCGGCACCCCTCGACCTCTCCCCGGTCCGCGAAGGCCAGAAGCCCTACGGCTGGGACCCCGACACCGGGCTGTCGCAGCGGATCATCCCGGGGCGGCCGGGAGGGATGTTCACGCTCACCGGGCTCTCCCACGACGACCGGAGCAAGGTGGCGTACAGCTCGGGCATCCACCAGCATTCTTCGGCCATGCGCAGCCGGAAGCTGGCGGTGCTGCAGAGTCTGCTCGCCCCGCCCGAGGTGAATGGGGACGAGAGCGGCGACTTGCTGGTGGTCGGGTGGGGAAGCACCAAGGGCGCCATCGAAGAGGCGGTCGAGCGCGCGCGCGCCGAGGGGATGAAGGTTTCGTCCACCCACCTGCGCTTCCTCTCACCCCTCGAGCCGGGGCTCGGGAAGATCTTCGGCCGCTTCAAGAGGGTGATGACGGTAGAGATCAACTACTCCGACGACATTGGCGATCCGTACGTGACGGACGAGAACCGGAGGCGGGGTCAGCTGGCCTTCCTGCTGCGGGCCGCGACTCTGGTGGACGTGGATTGCTGGACCCGGGTGCCCGGCGAGCCGTTGCGCCCGGGTTTGATTTTCGAGGCCATTCGCGGCCGCATGCCGCAGCGAGGTGACGCGTGAGTTATTCCTGCGGTCTGCTCCCTGTGCTCGACGAGGCCGAGGGCGAACACCAATATGAAATGTCCGAGTACGAAGGGGCCAAGGCGCGCTGGTGCCCGGGTTGCGGCGACCACTCGGTCCTCACCTCCGTCCAGCGCTTGTTGAGCGCCGAGCAGCTCATTCCCGACCAGACCATGTTCGTCTCGGGGATCGGCTGTTCGAGCCGCTTCCCTCATTATCTGCGCACCTACGGTTTCCACGGCCTTCACGGCCGCGCCCTTCCCGTGGCCACCGGCATCAAGCTGCATCGCCCGGAACTGAACGTCTTCGTGATCATGGGCGACGGCGACTGCACCTCGATCGGCGCCGGCCACTGGCTTCACGCGTTGCGCTACAACATGGACCTCACCGTGCTGATGCTCGACAACGGCATCTACGGCCTCACCAAGAATCAGACCTCGCCCACCACCCCGCAAGGCTTCAAGACCAACACCCAGCCGCAGGGGAGTTTCCTGCCTCCCATGAACCCGATCGAGATAGCCCTGGGCGTCACCAACGCCTCGTTCGTGGCTCAGACCGCCGAGTGGGCGCCCGCGCACATGTACGCCACCCTTCACGCGGCGTACAAGCACAAGGGCTTCAGCTTCGTGCGCATTCTCCAGCGCTGCCCCGTCTTCACCCCGCTCATCTTCCAGAAGGCGATCAAGGATCCGACGCGCATCCGCATGCTGGTTCACGATGAGGGAGTGCTGGCCCCGGAGATGGACAAGGTCTACACCCAAAGAGTTCCGCACGATCCCCACGATCTCGCGGGAGCGCGGGCCATGGCCGAGCAGACCGACTTCATCGACCTGGGCCTCTTCTTCAAGGATCCATCGAGACCGCGTTACGAAGACACGCGCCGCGTGGCCCCGCACACCCCCAAGGAGCGTGTGGCGCTCCTCGAGAAGGAGTTCGCCCGCTATGCCGTCTGATCCGCGCGCGGCCATGGCCTTGGACGCGCTCAAACAGTCGACCGCGGAGTTTCGTTCCGCCGTGCAGGGCGCGCTGGCCCAGATCGAGTCCATGCTGGCCGCCCATGCGGAGGCCCCCGAGGCCCAGGCGGAACGAGCCCGGCGGGAACTGGGCGTCTTCGGGGCGGGGCGGGTCAAGGCAGACCTTTTCGCCGCGCTCTTCCATGACGCGACGCCTCTCCCCGAGGCTTCGAAGAAAGCGCTCGAGCACGCCGTCGGCCACCTGCGCGAGGTCTCGGCCCTGGGGGATTCGGTCTTCGTGGCCGAAGTCACGGCGGGCCGGGGCCTGGGCGCCACCATCGACGAGGCGCTCGCGCGGGCCGGTCGAGCGTTCGGCGCCATCATCGTCGCCGAGCTGGTGCGCGGGGGACGCTATCGCCCCGCCACCCACGACAGCCTGTTCAATGCCGCGGAGTTCCGCGCCTGGAACAAGGCCGAGCGCCGCTTTGCTCCGCCCCTCGTGGTCGAGGTCGCGGGCGGGGATCTCCACGCCGGCGCGCTGCTCGACTTCGCCGACGGCCGCGAGAAGCTGGTCCTTCTGGTGCGCGGGGAGATGCCGCCGGCCGCTCTCGTGCGTTGCGTGACCCCCGGCACGTTCGTGATGCAGACCGTGGATGGACGCGGCCTGGACCTTATGGCGGCCTTCGAGGGTCCGGCGATCGCGGCCCTCGTGCCCGAAGGCGCCGCCGTGTTCATGCACGATCCCGCCAAAGGGCCGGAGACCTGGCAACGCATGTCGGTGCAGAACCTTCCGGCCATGAAGGCCAAAGCGATCGGAGGAGCCAGCGCCTGGCAGATGGGCGAGGACTTGAAGATGCTCGCGGATCTCGCCCGCCCGCCCTTCGTCGTGCCGGGTGCTTCGGGCGAACGGGGAGCGCCCGCGATCGGGGCCGACGACGCCGTTGATCGCCTGGCCGGCTGGCTGCTCGATTCTTCGGGAATCCCGCGCGATGCCTAGACGGGCGGAGAAGCGATGATCGTTGATTCCGTGCTGATCCTGGGCGGCACCGGGTTCGTGTTCGCGGTCTTCATCGCCCTCGCCAACCAGAGACTCAAGGTCTGGGAAGACCCTCGGATCGATGTGGTGGCGGCCATGTTGCCGCAGGCCAACTGCGGCGCCTGCGGACTTCCCGGCTGCCGCGCCTTCGCGGAGAAGGCGGTTTTGGGCGCGATTCAACCGGCCAAGTGCACGGTGTCGGAGCCCGGCCAGGTGGCGGCGATGGCCGCCTATCTGGGCGTGGGCGTGGGCGTGGGCGTCAAACGCGTGGCCCGCCTTCTGTGCGCGGGCGGAGCCGACGTGGCGATTCAGCGAGCCTCCTATCGCGGGCTTCAGACCTGCGCGTCCGCGGCCACGGTGGCGGGCGGCGGCAAGGGATGTGCCTGGGGATGTCTCGGTCTCGCTGATTGCGAGCGCGCCTGCACCTTCGACGCCATTCGCATGAGCCCCACGGGTTTGCCGGTGGTGGATCCGGGCAAGTGCACGGCCTGCGGCGACTGTGTAGAAGCCTGTCCCAAGGATCTCTTCGTGCTTCAGCCCGTCGATCACCGGTTGCTGGTGCAGTGCAAGAACCTGGTGCTGGGAGACGAGGCGCTGGCTTCCTGCAACGTGGCCTGCACCGCGTGCGGCAAGTGCGTGCTCGATGGGGCGCCCGGGCTCATCAGTGTGGCCAGTGGTGTCGCGGTCGTCGACTACGACCGCATCGCCCTGGCGGAGGAGCGGGTGGTGACGCGCTGTCCCACCGGTGCGATTGTGTGGCTGAAGGGTGCGGAGGTCGCGAGGAACTCGACCCTTCGCGGTTCGGCGCAGGCATGAAGATCCGGGCCAGGACCAAGGCCGATGCGGTCACGGCGATGGCTCCGCGATATCCGGGGGTCCGCTCAGCCCTCGATGGCTCGAGCGCCGTGGTCGCCATGGAGACGGCGGCGAGCGAAGCCGCGGGCGTCCACCTCATCAGCCCCTCCTCGCGGATGGGGAAGGCTTGGTCCGCCGCGGTCGCCCTTGGGCAGCCGAACGTCAACGGACGAAGGCTGCTGTCCTTCGATCCCGAGGATGGGCCGGCCTCCGCCGCGGTCACCGCCGGCCTGAGCCTGGCCGGCCTGCGCGCCACGAGCTTCTCGAGCGGGCCCGGTCTCGTCTCCATGCACGAGTCGCTTCACGCCGCGGTGGGGAAGCGCCTGACCTACGTCCTCAACGTGGCCACGCGCGCCTCGACCAGGCAAGGGACGAGCGGGCAATCCGGTCACGACGACTATCACGCGATCGACGACGCCGGCTTCTTCCAGCTCTTCGCGCGGGATGTCCAGGCCGCGGCCGACCTGAACCTGGTGGCTCACCGCATCGCCGAGCTTGCGCTCAACCCGGGCATCGTGGCCCAGGACGGCTATCTCACCTCTCACGTGGTCGAGTCCCTGCAGCTTCCCGAGCCCGCCCTGATCAAGGAATATCTCGGCGATCCGGCGGACCGTATTGAGAGCCCGACCGCGGCCCAGCGCCTCGTCTTCGGGGAAACCCGCAGGCGCATTCCCGAAATGTTCGATCTCGACTACCCGGCCATGCTCGGCGCGACCCAGAACCGGGACAGCTACGCGCAGGGCGTGGCCGCGCAGCGGCCGTTCTATTTCGACCACCTTGCCGATCTCGCCGATCGGGCGTTTCGTGAATTCGAAGCGCTCACGGGGCGGGGCTACGCGCGCGCTTCGGGTTACCGGCTCGAGGACGCCGAGTGGGTGATCGTGGGTCAGGGGTCGGTGGTGAGCGATGCCGAGGCGGTGGTCGATCACCTGCGCGCCGACCGTGGTCTCAAGGTGGGCGTGCTGAACCTGACCATGTTCCGCCCCTTTCCGTCCGACCTGGTCACGGCGATGCTGGCCGCGAAGAAGGGCGTGGTCGTGATGGAGCGTGTCGACCAGCCGCTCGCCATCGATCCGCCGCTCTTGCGCGAGATCCGTGCCGCCATGTCGAAGGGCCTGGAGAACGGCCGTGCGATCGCGTCGCACCCCGGCCTTTCCGCCCTGGGCGCCCGGGACGTGCCCGACTTCTACTCGGCGTGCTTCGGCCTGGGCGGCCGCGATCTGCAGCCCGGCGACATTGTGGCCGCCGTCGCGAACATGCTCCCCGGCGTCGAGCGGCGCCGGCAGTTCTATCTTGGCCTCGATTTCGTGCGGGGCGGCACACGACTGCCCAAGCTCCAGATCTGGCAGGACACGCTCGGGGAGCACTATCCGCACCTGAAAGCCCTGGCGCTCCAGAGCGCGGGCGACCTCAACCTCCTGCCCAGGGACGCGACCGTAGTGCGCATTCACTCGCGGGGCGGCTGGGGCGTCGACGCCATGGGCCGGGATCTCGCGATGACCGTCTTCGATCTGCTCGGCTTTCACGTCAAGGCAAGTTCCGGGTTTGCCTCCGAGAAGAAGGGGCAGCCCGCCACTTTCTCCCTGGTGTTCGCGCACGAGCGCATCCGGCTCAACTGCGAACCGAGGCGCGTCGATGTCGTACTCTGTCCCGATCCCAACGTCTTCCGTCACGGTGATCCGCTCCAAGGACTGACCGAAGGCGGCCTCTTCGTTATCCAGACCGATCTCTCGCCCGACGCCCTCTGGAAGACGGTGCCTGCACGGGCGCGTCGCACCCTCGTCGACCGCCGGATCAAATTGTGCGGCCTCGACGCCTTCGCGATCGCGCGGGCCGAGGCCACGGACGTCCGCCGGCGTCACCGAGCGCAGGGCGCCGCGTTCCTGGGCGCCTTCTTCGGGGCCTCGCCCCTGCTCGCGCGCGAGGGGAAAGGAGAAGATGCGTGGTTCAAGGAGCTCGCGGCCTCGGGGGTCGGGGCCAACCTGCGAGCGATACGCCGGGGCTTCGATGAAGTGAAGACGGTGGTTCCGTTGAAAGACGACGTCGACGACGGGAGGGGCGAAGTGCCGCACATGCCTGTCCTCATCGAGTCGCCGAACGCTCAGCCGGGACCGGGACACGAGGGGCGCTTCTGGGAGCAGGTGTGCTCCATAAGCACCCTGGGGCAGGACGGCATCGCCGATCCATTCGCCGCGATCGGCGCCATTCCCGCGGCCACCGCGGCGGTGCGCGACCTGAGCGGACTGCGGCTCGAGGCGCCCGAGTTCATCGGGCCGAAGTGCACCGGCTGTGCCGAGTGTTGGACGCAGTGTCCGGACTCCGCCATTCCCGGTCTCGTCAACCGCGTCGAGGACGTGCTCGGCGCGGCGATCGAAGCGGCCGCGCCCGAGGCTTCACTGGACCGTCTGCGCCCGATGGTGCGCAACTGGGGGAAGGAGACGCAGAAGGTCCTGCAGAAGGACCCCTCGGTCGCCGTGGGCCTTGCCTTCGCGGTCGCCTACGACAACGTCGCATCGAAGATGGGCTGGGACGCCGGGCGTCGCGCCGAAACCGATGAGGAGTTCCGGGTCGTGCAGGCGCGGCTCGCCGAATTTCCCCTGGCCCGGACCAAACCCTTCTTCGACGTCCCGGAAGCGAAGGCCAAAGGGACGGGCGGCCTGCTCTCCGTCACCGTCAACCCGGACGCCTGCAAGGGATGCAACCTCTGCGTCGAGGTCTGTCCCGAGGGCGCCCTGGTCACGGTCAAGCAGGACGAGCCGCGATTGCAGCGCCTCCGCCGCAACTGGGCCATGTGGAATCGCCTGCCCGACACCGATGACCGATTCGTGAATCAGGACGGCATCGACGCAGGCACGAGCGTGCTCTCGTCTCTGCTGCTTAAGAAGGCGACGTACCGTTCCATGGTGGGGGGCGACGGAGCGTGCCAGGGCTGCGGCGAGAAGACCGCGACGCACCTGATTCTCTCGGCCATCCACGCCCAGATGGCCCCGCGGGTGGCGAACCACGTGGTCCGGCTCGATGGCCTCATCGGCGGACTCGACAGCAAGGCCCGCGAGCTGCTCGCTTCCGGGGCCGACCTTCATGCCGCCGCCCATGCCCGGGGTGCGGTGGCGGTGCCGGTGGATGAGGGGCTCCGCCTGCGGCTCGAGCGGATCACGGGGACGGCCGACGCGTTGCGCGATCTGCGCTGGCGCTACGTGGAAGGGCCGGGCGGCAAGGGGCGCGCGTCGCTCGGGCTCGCCAACTCCGCCGGCTGTTCTTCGGTCTGGGCGAGCACCTATCCCTACAACCCGTACCCGTTCCCCTGGGCGAGTCACCTCGCGCACGATTCGCCGTCCCTCGCCATCGGTCTCTTCGAGGGGCACATGCGCAAGATGGCGGATGGCTTCGGGTCGGTCCGGCGGGCCGAGAAGCTTCTCGATGGCACGTACGACGCGGACCGTGACGAGGTTGCGCTCGCCGCGTTTCACTGGACGCACTTCACCGACGAGGAGTTCTGGTTGTGCCCGCCGATCGTGGCCATGGGCGGCGATGGAGCCATGGGGGATGCGGGCTTCCAGCACCTCGCGCGCGTCCTCGCCTCGGGCCGGCCGATCCGCGTGGTGGTCCTCGACACCCAGGGCCACTCGGATACCGGCGGAGAGGCCTCCACCAGCAGCTTCACCGGTCAGGCGGGCGGGGTTTCGGCCTTCGGTCCGCCGCAGCGCGGCAAGACGGAGGTCCGCAAGGAACTCGGCCTCCTTTCCATCGCGCATCGCGGCGTCTTCGTTCACCAGTCCTCGCAGGCCTCCGCGGCGCACCTGATGGGAGGAGTGCTGAGGGGACTGAAGAAGCGGCGTCCTGCGCTCTTCAACATCTATGCGCCCTGTCCCATGGAACATGGCCTCTCCGATCACGGCGCGTCGCAGGCCGCACGGTTCGCGCTCGAGAGCCGCGCCTTTCCCTTCTTCACCTACGATCCGGACGCCGGTCCGTCCTTTTCGGATTGCCTGAGCCTCACCGGCAATCCCTCGCCCGACACCGACTGGCCCCGCTACACGCTGCGCCACCTCAACGACGCCAACGTCGCGCAAACGATCGAGATTCCGCTGACCGTCGCCGATTGGGCCGCCACCGAAGGTCGGTTCAAGGAGCACTTCGCAGACCTGCCCCGCGACCAGTGGGACGACGCCGTGCCCTTCGACCGCTATGTGCGCATGCCGCGCGCCGAGCGTGAGGGAAAGACCGCTTTCATTCACGCGGTGGGCCCGGCCCGACGGCTGGGCCGCCTGCGCGTGGCTCCTGAACTGGCCGTACTGGCGGAGGAGCGGCTGCAGTACTGGTCGCAGTTGCGCCAGCTGGCCGGCCTCGAGTTGTCGGAGGCCGCGCGCGGGAAGGTGTCCGGAGCGCTGGAAGCCGAGTTCGAAGCGAAGATCGCCGCCCTGCGCGCCGAGTACGACGCGCGCATCGCCGAACTCAAGCGCGAGTATCCGAAGCAGATCGCGCGGCAGCTCGCCCTGGGGCTCATGAAGCATGGCGGCGGAGGAGCCTTGTCCGAACTGCTCGCCACCTTGCCCGCGGTCGGACCTGCCGCCAAAGCCGGCACGGGCAAAGGGCCTGCTCCCGTGGTCAACGCACCTGCCGCCCCACCCGCGCCGGCGGCGACCGCGCTCCCGGTCCCCGCGGCACCCGCGGTCGAGACCGCGCCGGCCCAGGCGGTGGCCGCCCAGGACGACGAGCCGCTCACGCTCGAGGCCTACATCGACTCGGCGCGCTGCACCACCTGCAACGAGTGCACCAACCTGAACAAGAAGATGTTCGTCTACAACGCCGCGAAGCAGGCGGAGATCAAGGACGCCGCTGCGGGCACGTTCCAGCAGCTGGTGCTCGCGGCCGAGCGCTGCCCGGTGTCGATCATCCATCCCGGGACGCCGCTCAACCCCGACGAAAAGGATCTCGAGAAATGGGTGAAGAGGGCGGAGAAATTCAACTGATGGCTTCCTTCTTCGGCTTCGCCCACGGCATCCATCCGCCGGAGGAGAAGGACCTCACCCGCGCGCTTCCCATAAGGCGCATGCCGTATCCCGATGAGCTCGTCCTGCCCCTGCGGCAGCACGCCGGAAAAGAAGCGAAGCTCTGCGTGAAGGTGGGCGACCATGTGGAGCGCGGCGATCCGATCGGCCTCGCCGACGGCTTCATGTCCGTGCCCATTCATGCTTCCGCCGCGGGCACGGTGACCGCCGTCAACTGGTGGCCGCATCCCGACGGCTCCATGGCCCTCTCCGTGCATCTCGCGGTGGACAGGTACGCGCCGCAGGTGCCGCGTCCGCGCCTGGTGCCCAGGTGGGAAGGCCTGACCGTCGACCAGGTGGTGAAGGCGGTGCAGGAGGCGGGCGTCGTGGGCCTCGGCGGCGCGGCGTTCCCCACCCACGTCAAGCTGGTCCCGCCCAAAGGATCGACGGTGCGCACGCTGATCATCAACGGGGCCGAGTGCGAGCCCTATCTCACCTCGGATCACCGGACGATGGTCGAGTACCCGGAGCGCGTCCACTTCGGCTGTCGGATCATGATGCACACGCTCGGGGTGTCGAAGGCGGTCATCGGGGTCGAGCGGAACAAGCCCGACGCCATCGCCGCCCTCGAGCGGACCAGGGCCCCGGGTCTCGACGTCACCATCCTTCCCCTGACCGTGAAATACCCGCAGGGCGCCGAGAAGATGCTCATCAAGGCGGTGACCGGGGTGGAGGTGCCGTCGGGCAAGCTCCCGGTGAGTGTCGGCGTGGTGGTTCAGAACGTGGGGTCGCTCGCCGCCATCGCCGAAGTGTTCGACACCGGCATGCCCCTGATCGAACGCATCGTCACCGTCACCGGTCACGGTCTCATGCGTCCGACCAATCTCATCGTGCCGGTGGGCACGCGGCTGCGCGATCTGCTCGCCCACTGCGGAGGTGTGACCAAGGATGCCGCGGAGGTGATTCTCGGCGGTCCCATGATGGGCATGGCCCAGGCCAACCTGGACGCCCCCGTGATCAAGGGGACGACGGGAGTGGTGGTCCTGGCCGCGCGCGAGACGCGCGGCGAGAGCGTCTATCCCTGCATCCACTGCGGGCGCTGTCTCGAAGCCTGTCCGGTCTTCCTGAATCCCTCGTTGCTCGGAGACCTCGCCCGGGTGCATCGTTACCCCGACATGGCCGACCATCAGCTGGCCGACTGCATGCTCTGCGGAGCGTGTTCGTATGTGTGCCCGTCCAACATCCCGTTGTCCCAGCTCTTCCAGGCGGGGAAGGCGGCCCTGCGTCGGATACCGCCCCCGGTGAAAGCGTGAACCCCGATCGGCTCATCGTCACCGCATCGCCTCACATCAAGGCTTCGGATACCACGCCGAGGATCATGTGGCACGTGGTGGTGAGCCTCGTGCCCGTCATCGTGTCGTCGGCATGGTTCTTCGGGGTCAGCGCGTTGCTGGTGATCGCCGCCGCCACTCTGGGTGCTGTGATCACCGAGCGCCTCATCGGAAGGCCCGGAGCGCTTCGTGACGGGTCGGCCACGATCACCGGCCTTTTGCTCGGTCTGTCGCTTCCTTCCGGCTTCCCGATGTGGATGGCGTTTCTCGGCGGCGCTTTCGGCATCGGCTTCGGCAAGACGGTGTGGGGTGGCCTGGGCCAGAACGCATTCAATCCCGCACTCGTGGGACGAGCCTTCCTGCAGGCGGCGTTTCCGGTCGCGATCACCACCTGGCCGAAGCCCGGCGCCTCCTTCTGGACCCTCGGCGGCGACCTGTTCGCGTGGCCCTTCCTGCGCCCGGTCTCCGACGCCGTCACTGCGGCAACCCCACTTGGGCTCCTGAAATTCGAGAAGCAGGGAACCCCCCTTACCGATCTCATCCTGGGGACGACCGGCGGGTCGGTCGGCGAGACCGCGGCCCTCGTGATCATCGCCGGCGGCATCTACCTGGCGCTCATGGGGTGTCTCAACTGGCGCGCGCCCGCGGCCATCGTCCTGACCGTGGGTGTCTTCAGCGGCGTCATGCACGCCCTCGACGCCACCAAGCCGGATGCGCTGTTCATGATCTTCTCGGGCGGCCTGATGCTGGGCGCGGTGTACATGGCCACCGACATGGTCACGGTTCCGGTCACGAACCTGGGGCGCTGGGTCTTCGGAATCGGCGTGGGCCTGCTCGTCGTCATCATCCGGGTCTGGGGCGGCCTTCCCGAAGGCGTCATGTACGCGATCCTGCTGATGAACGCGCTCACGCCGTTCATCAACAGCGCGACCCAGCCCCGCGTGTTCGGAGCCCCGTCGAGGACTCCCTCATGAGCGGCGACCAGGAACCCAGGACCGTTCCCGCGGTCCCGCAGGCGGAGCCGTCGGTGCCGGCCTCGCGCCTCTTGATGACCCTGGCCTTTGGAGGCGCCTTCGCCGGTCTGCTGATCGCCTACGTCTACGAGAAGACGCTGCCTGCCATCCAGAAATACGCCGACGCCAAGATCGAGGGAGCGGTGAACGAAGTCCTAGGCAAACCGGCTCGCCTCGAAACCCTCTATCTCGTCGGCGACAAGCTCAGCAAGACGCCGCCCGCGGGGGTGGAGCTTCGCGAGGTCACCAAGGCGTATGTGGGCTTCGACGACAAGGGCGCCCGGGTGGGCGTGGCGGTGGAAGCGGCCGAACCGGGATTCGTCGATGAGGTGCGGCTGATGGTCGGCTTCGACCCGGCCACCAGCATGCTCACCGGCTTCTCGATGCTGGGCCAGAAGGAGACTCCCGGCCTCGGCGACAAGGTCGAGAAGGACATGACCTTCGTGGGGGCGTTTCGGGGCAAGGTGGCCCCCCTCAAGGGAACGAAGAGCACTGCGACCGACGCGAGCACCGTGCAGACCCTCACCGGGGCCACCATCTCGTCGCGCACCGTCATCCAGATCATCAACCATGCCGTGGCCCTTTGGCAGCCCCGTCTTCAGGCCCTTGAGAAGGAGGGAGTCCAGTGAATGCCCCCATTCCGGCGCTTCCCCCGGACGAGCCGGCGGCCGCCCCGCCGCCGCCCCCGCAACTGTTCCTCGACTTCTGGAGCGGCATCGGTCAGAACAATCCGGTGTTCGTGCAGATGCTGGGCCTGTGCCCGGCGCTGGCGGTCAGCAACTCGGTGACCAACGGCCTCGCCATGGGCGTCGCCACCCTCTTCGTGCTGGTCTGCTCGAGCTTTCTCATCTCGGCCGTGCGCAACTACATCGCGAACGAAGTGCGGCTCTGCTCGTACATCCTCATCATCGCGACCTTCGTCACCGTGGCGGACATGGTGCTTGCCGCGTGGTTCCCCGAGATCTCCAAGGCCCTCGGGCCTTTCATCCCCCTCATCGTGGTGAACTGCATCATCCTGGGCCGCGCCGAGGCGTTCGCGGGCAAGGTGGGTCCGGCGCGCGCGGTGGCCGATGCCATCGGCATGGGCCTCGGGTTCATGCTGGCCCTGCTGATGGTGAGCGCCTTCCGAGAACTTCTGGGAAGCGGCTCGCTTCTCGGCTTCAATATCCTGGGGCCACGCTATGAGCCGTGGGTCTTCATGGTGATGCCGCCGGGCGGATTCCTGACCCTCGGCCTCATCTTCCTGTTCATGGGGTGGCGCATGGACCGCGACGCCCGGCGGGCGAAGGAGGGGAAGGCATGAGCGGCCTGGCCTGGATCTTCTTCTCGACCCTTCTGGTCAACAACTTCACCCTGGCCATGTTTCTGGGGCTGTGCTCCTTCTTCGGCGTCACCTCGAAGATCGACACCGCCTGGCGTCTCGGCGCCGCCAACACGTTCGTGCTGGTCATCACCGCGGTGAGCGTCTGGCTCCTGAATACCTTTCTGCTCGCGAGGACACCCTTCCTTCGCACCATCGCTTTCATCGTGGTCATCGCCTCGACCGTGCAGATCGTGGAAATGATCATCAAGAAGTACCTGCCCGTGCTCTTCCGGGAACTCGGGATCTATCTGCCCCTCATCACAACGAACTGTGCCATCCTGGGCCTGGCCCTCTTCCAGACCACCCGCAACTACAACCTGATCGAAGGCATCGTGTTCGCGTTCGGCGCGGGCCTCGGTCTCACCCTGGCCCTGACCCTGATGGCCTCCATCCGCGAGCGCATGGACGTGGCCGACGTGCCCGCGATGGCGAAGCGGATGGGTCTCGTACTGATCGTGGCGTCGTGCCTGTCCATGGCCTTCATGGGCTTCGCCGGTCTGGGGAGCCAGTGATGCGGATGGCTCTGAGCGTCGTCATCTGCGCGATCCTGTTCGCGGTCTTCGGCCTGTTGCGGCGAGGCCGCTGCGCCAGTCCCTGCGCGGGTTGCACCGGTTCCTGCGGTCGTTTGAAAAGGCTTGATCACCATGACTGACACACTCCGTAGGGTCCCGCGGCCGTTCGGCCGTCGCGAATTCCTGGTCCTCGGCGCCGGCGCCTTCGCGCTGGGCTCGCTCCCGATCGCCCTGCGCCGCCATGTGGCGGTGGCGCGACGCACCCTTCCGGTGATGGGGACCATCGCCGAGATCACCGTGGCCGACCGGTCCGAGGCCCTCGCCCTCCGGGCGGTGGAGGCGGTGATCGCCGAACTGCGCTTCGTGGACGCCACCATGACGCGCTTCCGTGACGACTCCGACATCGGCCGCGCCAACACTCATGCCTGGCGCGATGGCGTTACCGTGGGCCGCGAGACCGCGGAGGTCATCGAAAAGGCCCTGCGCTGGGCGTCGTCGAGCGAAGGCCGGTTCGACCCCGCCATCGGCGCCGCTTCGGAATTGTGGGATGTCACGAACCGGCACGAACCGCCGCCTGCTTCCGCGGTGCGACGACTCGCGGGTCGCGCGTTCTGGCGTCACGTCGACATCAGCCGTCGCGCGGGGGTTGGGGAGGTGCGCTATGGCGAACCCGACCTGCACCTCGATCTCGGCGGCATCGGCAAGGGGTACTCGCTCGACCGCGCGGTCAAAGTGCTTCGCGAACTGCGAATCCGTCACGCCATCGTGAACCTGGGCGGGGATCTCTTTGCCCTCGGCCAGTCTCCCGAAGGCGGCCCGTGGCGGGTAGGTATCAAGTCGCCTGACGATCTCGGCTCGGTGGTTCGTACCCTGGAGGTGAGCGACCGAGCGGTGGCGACCTCGGGGGACTACGAGCGCTTCTTCCGATATCGCGGCGAGCGGTTCCACCATCTCATCGATCCTCTGACCGCGTCGCCGCGCCGCACCAACGTCCGCAGCGTGACCGTCCTGGCCGATCGCTGCATCGATGCCGAGCCCTGCGCGGTCTCCGTGTTCGGGCTCCCCCAGGATCAGGCCAAGGCTTTCGCACGCTCCCGGTTGCGCGGCGTCGATGTGATTACCCTGACCTGATCGCCTTTCGTCCGGGTCACCGCCCCCGTTACTCTTTCCTCAGCGTTTCCCAGGACACGGATCTGAGCCCGGCCGCAGCGGGGTCCGTCAGCTGTTCGCTCAGGCGTTGCAGAGGCGTGTCGGGATCGAAGGTGCAGTGGTACCGAACCGTAGCCTTCTGAGCGTGGTGGTCGACCTCGCGCGACTCGAAGCGGACCTGGTAGGCGGCGAGCAACTGGTCGACGTCTTCGGTCGGGAACTCGGGGCCGGTCGACACCATCTCCAGCATCATGGCCCTCGGTTTGCGCACGACGATCCGATCGAGGAGAAGGAGGCACAGGCACAGGAACGCGGTTCCGAGGCCGGCCACCCCGAACTCGCCGAGCCCGCAGGCCATGCCCAGGCCGAGGAGAAGAAAGAGCACGGTCGAGTCCTTGGGATCCTCCACCGGAGTGCGGAAGCGGACGATGGTGGCCCCGCCCGCGATGCCGAGGGCGCGCGCCAGCGAGTCGTTGATGATGATCATCATCAGGGCGCCGGCCACGCAGAGAAGGATCTGGGCCTGGGCCAGGGAGCGCGAGATCGGCTTGTCGCCGGGACGGCGGCGGTGCACGGCCGATATGAGGGCGCCGATGAGTCCGGCGGCCACGAGCTTGAGAGTCTCGACTCCGGCGTGGGAGAGCGGTGCGAGGGAGCCGCTCGGGGGGCCTGCCGGCACAGGCAGGAGCGCGGAGGCTGCGGGCGCGCCCGACCTCATCGGCCACTGCTGCTCGAGCCAGAGAAGCCCGGCCGCCATGACCAGCGCGGCGGCGATGAGCAGCCACACGGGAAAACGCGGACGGCGGTTCGCGGCGCGGTCTGGGTCCATGGAGACCTCTCTGCGGCCTACATAGCCGCGGGCGGGACGAGTGCGATGTCGGATTGTACGACTGTCTTGATGTCTCCGCGTTGGCGTGGCCGTCGCACGGTCTCACCCTCCTCTATCGACCACGCGGTCAGTCCTCCTTCGAAGGGCGGGCCTGTAAAGTCCGGGGCAGCCGAGCGCCCCTTCAGATGAGCCCCCCCTTCAACCTCCTTCGAGCCCGCTGCCGGTGGACGTTCGCGTGCGTCCTGGGAGCGGCGGCAACCCTGACGTCGTGCACGGCGGCGCAGAAGCCCGCGCCCGCGCCGCGGCCGGCTCCTCCCGTTCAGAGCCCGAGTCCGGCGCTCGCCCCCGCTCCTCCGCCGGGGCTTGTTCCTCTGCCGGTCTCGGCTCGCTTCAGCGAGGGTGCGGGCTTTGCGATCACGCCCGCGGCCGCGGTCCTCGTACCTTCCGGCGACCCGCGCCTGATGTTTATCGGGCGCTTTCTCGCCCGTCTGCTGACCACGGTTGGACCCCTCGGCCCAGCCGTGCTCGAAGGGGGAGTGACGGTTCAGGGCGGAAACATCACCCTCGCAATAGGCGACGCGGGTACGGCGGGGGACGAGGCGTATCGATTGACGGTGACACCCGCCGGCGTGACCCTGGTCGCCCCAACGCCTGCCGGTCTCTTCCATGGCGTCCAGACCCTTCGTCAGCTTCTGCCCCCGTTCCTCGAATACGAAGCCGCACGGCCCCGGCCCATCGTCATCCCCTCGGTCGAGATCGCGGACCATCCCCGCTTCGCCTGGCGCGGCGCCATGCTCGACGTGGCGCGCCATTTCTTTGGCGTCGAGGACGTGAAGCGATACGTCGATCTGCTTGCCCTCCACAAGATGAATCGTCTGCACCTGCACCTGGCCGACGACCAGGGATGGCGGATCGAGATCAAGAGCCGGCCCAATCTGACCGCGTGGGGTGGCCGCACCGAGGTGGGCGGGGGCGCCGGCGGCTTCTACACCCAGGAGCAATACCGGGACATCGTTGCGTACGCGCACGAGCGGTTCATCGAGGTGATACCGGAGATCGACATGCCCGGCCACACCAACGCCGCTCTCGCCTCGTACCCGGAGTTGAACTGCGACGGCGTCGCCCCCGCGCTGTACACCGACATCAAGGTCGGCTTCTCCAGCCTCTGCGTCGCCGACGAGCGGACCTATGCGTTCATCGACGACGTGGTTCGCGAGATCGCGGCCCTCTCTCCCGGCGCTTTCTTTCATGTGGGGGGCGACGAAGTGAAGACCCTGACGGAAGCCGAGTACGCGCGGTTCATCGTGCGGGTTCACGAGATCGTTCGCGGGCACGGGAAAGAAATGATCGGGTGGGATGAAATCGCGGCGGTTGAACTTCGGCCCGCGCCGGTGGTTCAGCACTGGCGCCCCGGGGCGGCGCTTTTCAGCGCGGTGGCGACGGGCGTCAGGCTCATCATGTCGCCGGGGAATCGGACCTACCTGGACATGCAGTACGACCCGGCGACCGCCCTGGGCCTTTCGTGGGCCGGGCGCATCGAGGTGCGCGACGCCTATGAGTGGGACCCCGCGACCTTGCTTGAAGGCGTCACCGAGCCGGCCATCCTGGGGGTCGAGGCTCCGATCTGGTCGGAGACACTCGCCACCATGAGCGACCTCGAGTCGATGGCATTTCCGCGCCTCGCCGCGATCGCCGAGATCGGCTGGTCGCCGCAGAGTCGGCGCGATTGGGGGGACTTCAGAGTGCGCCTGGGAGGTCAGGGGCCACGGTGGCAGGCGCTTGGCGTCAACTTCTACCGATCACCGCAGGTTCCCTGGCGGCCCTAGCGGGAATGGATCCCGCGGGTGGGCCGGGCCTGCCCTGCCCGTCCCCGGCGACTACGCGGCGGCGATGTCCTTCAGCGCTCGAACGAAGGCGTCGAGTTCTGCGGTTGAGGTGTACAGATGCGGGGTGATCCGCGCGCCCTGGACGTTGGCGGTGTCGATCGCGACCGTCCAGATCCTGTACTTGTCGAGGAGAGTCTTCGCGAGATCCTTCGGCGCGATGCCGGCGACGCCGACGTTCGCGATGGCGCAGGAACGGCGCTTCTCGGCGGGCGTGTTTAGCACGATGCGGGGAAGCCCACGGACCTGCTTCGTCCAGTAGTTCTGCAGATACCGGAGCCGGGCTTCCTTGCGCGCGATGCCGATGCTCTCGTGAAAGTCGATGGCGTTCATGATCGCGAGATCGGTGTGCACGGGATGGGTGCCGGTGTGGTTGAGCTTCCGGATGTCGGTGTCGGCCAGCCCCTTGTCACCGTAGATCGGCCAGAGCTTCTCGATCCGGTCTTTGCGGACATAGAGGATTCCCGCGCCTAAGGGCGCGCCCAGCCACTTGTGGAGGCTCGCCCCGTAGTAGTCGCAGTCGAGGTCGGGGATCTTGAAGTCGAGATGGGCGAAGGCGTGGGCGCCATCGACCATGATCGGGACGCCCTTGCTGTGGGCCATGTCCGCCAGCTTTCGCACCGGGAGGATGTGGCCGGTGATGTTGACCATGTGGCCGACCATGAGCAGGCGGGTCTTGTAGCTGATGACCCTCGCGTACAGGTCGACGATCTCCTCGTCCGACTTCGGATCGAGAGGGAGCGAGACTCGCCGGTTGAGCATCCCGTAGCGACGCGCCTGCAGGTCGAACTGATCCAGCATGGCGCCGTAGTCCTGCTCGGCCATCACCGCCTCGTCGCCCGGCTTCCAGTCGAAGCCGGCGATGTCGGTGTCGAGCGACTCGGTGGTGTTGCGGGTGATGATCAGTTCTTCGGGAGGGCAGCCGGCGAGGCCGGCGAGTCGATTCCGCACCGCCTCCTTGTTTGGGTACTGTTTCGTGCGCATGTAGTAAGAGGCCTCGGTGTTGATCTCGCGCACATGGGCGATGAAACCTTCGAGCACCTCCTGCGGCTGCATGCAGTAGTAGCCGTTCTCCAGGTTGATGTAGTCGGCCTTCAGTTTGTACTTCGCGCGGACCCCGGCCCAGAACGCTTCGTCCTGGGCGAGGTTGTCGGCGGGAACATGCGTCATTTCCGCAAAGAGGGAGGTCACATCGCCCAAGGCCACGCCCATCGAGGCGACCGAGGTGGTGCGAAGAAAATCACGCTTGTTCATGGTCCTTGCTTCCTGATGGTGGCGCCGGTGAGCTGCGCGATCGCGGCGAGGGTGGTCTGCGCGGCGTTCAGGCCCAGGCGAAAGTCCTTGTCCGAATACGTCGAGTACACGTCGCTCGGCTGGTGCCAGTTCGGATCCCAGCCCGCGCCGATGTGCATGCCGCGCTCGTTCTCGCGCAGGCTGATGGCGGGGATGAGATCCATGAACGGGCCGGAGTCGGTGTTGGTCATGTGGAAGCCGACGGCGGCCGGATAGTCGGTCGCGTACTTGTCGTTCGCGGCCCGGAAGAACCAGGCCAGCCTGGCCGCAGCCTCCGCCTGTTTAGCACTCGACTGGAACTCGATGTTCACGTCGGCTTCGAGGCGTTGTTCCTTCGGCGAGACGAAGACGGGCCGGCCGTTCGCGTCCGCCACGGCCTTGCCGTTCGCGTCGACTTGAGGAACGGGCATGCCGTGGTCCCACAGCATCATGTCGTGCTGGATCATGCCCAGCCATTTCGGTTCGGGGTACCTGCCCGATCCCCCGGGGTTTTCGATGCCCTGCAGGTCCTTGCGCTGCGCGACGTAGGCGAAAGCCCCGTTGAGACCGGATTCTTCGTTGTTCCACAGGGCAAAGCGGATCGACCGCTCGGTCTCGACCCCGGCCTGGTGGAAGATCCGCGCCAACTCCATCACCAGCGCGGTGCCGGAGCCGTCGTCGTTGGCGGCTTCACCCCAGCCGATGCCGTCCATGTGGCCGCCCACGATGTACATCTCTTCGGGGTGCGTCTTGCCGATCTTGGTGCAGTACACCTCCTCTCGCTCCGTGGTGCCCGGAGGTGTCGGCTCGGTGTTCAACGCGCGAAGCTTCTCGTCGGTCTGGAGCATGGGATCGTTGTTGACCCCGGTGCGGGCGCGATTCCCGAACAGAGTGCTGCCGCCCTGGCCCGGAGGTCCGCCCAAGCCGCCGCTCCGCGAAGCGACGCCTTGAGGAGTTCCAGCGGGAGAGGCGCCCGGCGCGGGTGTTGGTCTCGGGGTGGGTGCGGTGAACTCGTACTTGATTCTCTCCGTGTTCGTGCAGCCGTAGCTCTTCAGCTGGGCCTCGATCCAGTCGACCGCCTTGCGATTGCGCTCCGTGCCCTGCCGGCGATCGCCAAACCTGGTGAGACCCTTGATCGTCGCCTTGTATTTCTCCAGGTCGAGTTGTTTGACGAGGGTCGCTACAGGATCGTCCGGAGACGGGAGTGGGGGGGTCTGGGCCGCCGCCCGGTAGACGGCGGCCACCGCGAGAAGACTCACGATCAGAACGCGGGCGACGACGCTCTTTGAAAAACGCATGAGGAGCCTCCAGAAATGGACCGGTTCGGACAAGTGTAGCCTCTGTCTGCTCGCCCTTCGAGAGGCCGCAGTTCGTGATCGCATGGCTGAACTCTCCCGGATCCATGCGGCGCGAGGCGAGCCCTATAATCGCGGCATGACCGAACGACTCCTGAAGTCCATTCGCGCGGCTCTCGTGACGGCGCTGGGCCTGGCTCTGCCTGGTGCAATGGCAGCCCAAGGCGCCGCGCCGAAAGGCGAAGTCAAGAAGGCTGCACCTGCGGCCTTAGCCCCCGTGGCCGAAACGGATCCCGATGTGGCTTTGGCCAGGAGGGCCGCCCTCGACTGGCTCGCCCTGGTGGACGCGTCCAAGTTCGATGCGACCTGGGACGATGCCGCGACCTCGTTTCAGAAAGCCCAGAAGAAGGCGGAATGGGCGAAGGGCCTGGGGGGCGCGCGTCCCACCATGGGCAAGCTGATTTCGCGGACGTACCTCAATCACGAGATCCGCCCGAATCTTCCGAACCTTCCCCCGGGGAAGTACATCACCGTCCGTTTCACGTCGGTCTTCGAGAAGAACCCTAATGGCGGAGAGTCTGTGACCCTTATCCGCGACGGAGCGCGCGGTTATCGGGCGATGAGTTACTTCCTCAAATAGGAGTGCTTTGCCCCTCTACTTCTGGCAGCGGTATACGAAGGCCGGGGGCACATTTCGCCAGACCACGGGCGAGATCTCGACACGTCCGAATCGCGATTCCAGGAGTTCGCGGAAACGTCGGGCCTGGGGAAGCCAGACGGCGTGCGAGTAGGCGAAGGTGGCGAATCGTCCCGAGGGCTTGAGCGCCTCGACGGCGGCATCCAGCAGGAGTTCCTGACGCTCCAGGGTGAAGGCCGCCCAGGGAAGACCGCTGATCGTCGCGTCCGAAAGATCGCGCCCCGCCGCCTTGAGGTGGCGGCTCAGGTTCTCGACCGTGTCGTTCACCACCTCGATCCGGGGGAAACGCTCGGACAGCGACCTCGCCAGTTCGCGGTTGATCTCAAAGCAGAAGAACCGCGCTTCCGGTTTCAGCAGTTCCTGGATCACCCGGGTGAAAACGCCGGTGCCGGGCCCGAGTTCGACCACGGTGTCGGCCTCGCTGAGACCCATGTCTTCGACCATGGCGTCGGCCAGTTGCAGGGAACTCGGCGTTATCGAGCCCGTGTCGAAGGGGCGCTTGACGAAAGCCGCGAGGAATCTGGCGCGATCTCGCATAACCTCGATGATTCTCGCACGGGAGATGCCGGGGCCGACCGCCCGCGCCGCTTCGCTCGAATCGCCTGCTCCAGGGTTCGGTTCAGCGCGCCCGGGCCAGGCTCTCCACGATGTCGTGCTGGAAGCGGACGAACCGGTAGAGCTCGGCCTCCAGGATCCGCTCCTGGTCCGAATGCGCGCCGTACCCTTGGGGTCCATCTTCCGCATCGAGTCCAGGGCCGATGCCGTAACACTGCATGCCCCTGGCCCGCAAGTAGGCCATATCGGTGGCGCCCGTGCTCATCATGGGAAGCAGGGTGGCGCTGTAGTTGCGCTTGACCGCCGCCTCGATCGCGGCCATCGCTTCCGAATCGAGTCGCGTGGGCGCGAAGGAGGGCCGAAGGTCGCGCGCGGCGTAGGCGACCTCGACGTTGGGATCGCCGATCACGCTCCTGACGATGTCGAGGAACTTCGCCGGATCCTCGTCGGGCAGCGTGCGCACGTCCAGGGTCGCCTTCGCTTCGGACGGGATGATGTTCACCCGGTAACCGCCCGCGACGATGGTGGGGGACACCGAGGTCCGCAGGGTCGACGCGGTGCGCGGCTCGTTGGTGAGAAACCACTCGTCGGCAGCATCGAGGGCCCGGGCGTCCCCCGAGATGACGGCGCGGTAGCGCGCGGCCTCCTCACCGGCGGTGATGCCGGCGAGGAGGGTGAAATAGGTTCTTGTGGTGTCATTGAGCCGGATCGCCGGCTTCCAGGAGCCGATCTTTGCCACCGCGGCCGAGAGGCGGACGACCGCGTTCGCGCGCAGGGGTACCGAGGCATGGCCCGAGACGCCGCGGGCGGTGAGCTCGATGGCGCGGGGGATCTTCTCGAGGGTCTGCACGCCCGCGAACTTCACCTGCCCCCCATCCCGCATCACGTTGGCGCCCTCGGCGAAACAGTACTCGGCGTCGATGGCGGGGAAATGCTGCTCAGCCATGAACCTGATTCCCACGCGGGTAGCGCCCTCTTCGCCCGCCTCGACGAGCAGGATCACGTCGCGATCGAGCGGCACGTTCCGGCGCTTCAAGGAGAGCAGAGTCATCAGGCCGGCGGTCACGTTGTCCTTGTCGTCGATGGTGCCGCGGCCGTAGACGTAGCCATTGGCCCGCGCCGCGGAGAAAGGCGGCTCCCTCCATTTCTTTTCGTCGACGTTCACGGTGTCGCTGTGACCCATGATCAGCAGGGGCTTCTTCTTGCCCGAGCCCTTGAGTCGGGCCACCAGGTTCGGACGGTTGGGCTCGAGGGAGAATATCTCCACCGGAATACCCTCGGCTTCGAGGACGCCCTTGAGGTAGTCAACCACCGGTTTCTCGTTCCCGGGCGGATCCGTCGAGTTCATTCGCACCATGGCCTGGAAGTGGCGGAGCGTCTCTTCGTCGGACATGGGGGCGGCGACGGGCGTCCCCCGAGGGGAGGCGGGCGCGCTCTGCGCGGATCCCGTGGCGGCGAGGGTTATGAGAAGGGAAGCGAGGAAGAGCGACCGGGGCATCCGTGGCATCGTAGGGTTCCTCAGGGGGCGACAACCATCCCGACGTTAGTCGGATTCACAGGACACAGGGACTCGGCTATTCCGCCAAACCGCCGAGGAAACGAAGGCCTGGGGATTATGCGCCGATCGACCGGGCGGCCACTAGACTCCCCTCTATGAGCGAAACCATCTTCAGCAAGATCATCCGGGGCGAGATCCCCTGCCACAGGGTCTACGAGGACGATGCGGTTCTGGCCTTCCTCGACGTCAATCCGCTCGCTCCGGGACACACTCTCGTTGTTCCGAAAGAAGCGGTGGCGACCCTCGATCAACTCTCCGACGAATCCTCGGCGGCCATCGGCCGGGTTCTTCCGAGACTCGCGCGGGCGGTGGTGGCGGCGACGGGTGCGACCGCGTTCAATGTCCTCCAGAACAACGGCACCGAAGCCCACCAGGCCGTCCTCCACGTCCACTTCCACATCATCCCTAAAGTCGAGGGGCGAGGCCTGGACCTGGGATGGAAGCCCATGCCGGCTCCGGCCTCGGCTCTTTCGGCCCTTGGCCAGGATATCGCCCGGCTCGTGGCCGCTCCGGCCCAGGAGAACCAGCCTCGTCCCTAGAAGCCCACGCTCCCAAGCCTATAATCGACCTATCCGCCATGACCGAGCAGTTACGCGCCAGGAAGATTCGAGTCGTGGTGGCGAAGCCCGGACTCGATGGCCATGATCGGGGAGCCAAGGTGGTGGCGCGAGCGTTGCGGGATGCGGGAATGGAGGTCGTCTACACCGGCCTGCGCCAGACCCCCGAGCAGATCGTGAGCGCGGCCGCCCAGGAAGACGCCGACATCATCGGCCTGTCCATCCTCTCGGGCGCGCACCTTCCTATCTGCGAGAAGATCGTTCATTTGCTGAAGGACAAGGGTATGACGGGCACCCGGCTCTTCGTGGGCGGCATCATCCCTACCCAGGACATCGAGCCTCTCAGGCAGATGGGGGTGTCCGAGGTCTTCCTGCCCGGTGCGTCCTTGAAAGACATCGTCGAGCGAGTCGAACGCGCCGTCGCGTCGGCCTGAAGGAAGAGAGGAGCTTCCCGATGCGATCGAAATCAAACCTCGGCGTCCTCACCCTGGCGCTTCTGGGAGCGTCTTCTGAGGCCCTGGCCCAGTGGGAGACGGTGGTTCCGGGAGGAGAGACCATCTGCTCGGACGGGTCTCCCTATCGGTTCTTCGTTCATCGGGGAGATCCGGGCAAACTCCTGATCGAGTTCGAGGGCGGGGGTGCTTGCTGGAGTGGTGCGACCTGCGAGGGAGATGTCTACAACCGCAACGTCACCACCGATCGCGAGATGGCTCGGCAGGCCGGCCAGCTCCAGGGAATCTACGACCGCGCGAATCCCCAGAATCCCCTCAAGGATTTCTCTCACGTCTACATCCCTTACTGCACCGGCGATCTGCATTGGGGGAACTCAGCGACCAGTTACACCGGTTCCGCCGGCAACTCCTTTGTGATTCAGCACAAGGGTGCCCTGAATGCGGCTTCCGCTCTCAATTGGGCGGCCGCGAATGTCCCCGCACCGGGGCAGCTGGCGGTGGCTGGATGCAGCGCAGGGGGCTATGGCGCGGCGTTGTGGTCGGCGCGGATCGCCCAGGCCTATCCCGGGGCTCGGATGGTGGAACTCGCGGATTCCGCGGCGGGTGTGGTTCCCCAGGGGTTCTTTGCCGTCCCCTTCCAGAACTGGAACGTGGCGGACGCCTGGCCTGGATTCATCCCCGACCTCGCCCCCAATCGGATCGACCCCGCGAACCTGTCCCTTCCCATCTTCTACACCGCGATCGCCGGCTTCTATCCGGCCGCTTCGTTCGCCCAGTTCAATACGCGCGCCGATTCGGTTCAGATCTTCTTCTATGCCCTTTCCAAGGGATCGATTTCGGCCACCGACGCCGTCGACTGGTCGACGAACATGGTGGCGAGCGTCGAACAGATCTCGGCCCAGAACCCCAACTTCCGCGCGTACCTGGCGGCGGGGAACGACCACTGCATCATCAATCGACCATCCTTCTACACGCAGAGCGTCTCCGGGCGAAAGTTCTCGGACTGGGTTGCCACCCTGCTCGCGGGGGGCGATCCCGGGCAGGTTCGCTAGTCCCGGCCCTTAGAATCCGGCGCACAGGAGAAAGAGAGGTTCGCGGTGCCCGCCCACGATACGTCCAAGTTGTTCGCCCTCGATTACCACGAACTGGCCTTCCTCCAGAAGGTCGCGCGCGAGGAATACCAGTTCATCACCGACGAAGAGCAGGCGGCTCGTCAACTGCTCCGCGACAAGCTCAACGAAGTGGTCCTGACCCGTCGCGAGCACCGCATAACGGTCAGCCTCAGCACCGATGAACTCGTCTTTCTCGCTCTGATCGTTCAGGAGAACTTCTCTTTCGTCACCGCCCATGAAAAGGAAGCGCGCAAAGCCCTGCAGACAAGATTGGACGCCGCCGCCCGGGGAGGGGTTGGCGCCTAGGTGCTCTCGGTCTTTCCCAGGATCCGATCGGCGTAGTCGATGACCTGCCGGACGTACTGTCGTTTCTCCAGGTAACTGCCGGGGAAGAAACTCCGCTTGAAGCCGTAGATGATGGAGTCGCGGACTTCGCGGACGCTGAGATCGAAGGCCTGAACGGCGCGAGCGATCTCTCGCGACACCGTGGTATTCGAAACCAGGCGGTTGTCGGTGCAGAACGTGGTCGAGAGCTTTCTCTTCCGCATTTCCGCGAATGGGTGCTTCGATAGATCGGCCGCCAGTTCGGGGACGGTCTGCTGGTTCGAGGTCAGGCATACCTCCAGGGTGATCCGCTTGTCGGCCACGAACTGGACCAGCGACTCGACGTAGGCCTTCTTGTTGGGAATCGCGGCCTGGATCTTGTCTTCGCTGAAGAGCCAGGTGCCGTGGCCGATGCGATCGGCGTGGAGATCGCCGATAGCCTGGAAGATCGATTCCGGGCCGTAGTCCTCGCCCGCGTGAACGGTCTTGCCGAGGAAAGCCTCGTGGGCGATCTGGTAGGCGTGCTTGTGGTCGCCCGCCGGATAACCCTTCTCCTGGCCGGCGAGGTCGATGCCGACCACCAGGCAGCCTTCGTCCTTCAACCGGGCCGCCGCCCGCGCCACTTCGACGCTCGCCGCCGAGTACAGTTCGAACCGATCGGCTTCGGGCATGGCCTCGAAGAATCTCCCGAAGCCCTGGGACCAGGTGCCTTCGAAGTATCGCATCGCGCAGAGGATGATCCCGGCCACGAACTTGGGTTCGGAGCCGTCCGCCACTTCCGGCCGGGCGTTGAACTCCCGGGCCGCGCGGCGCAGGCCCCGATCGACTGCGTTCACCACGTCGGACATGGTGAAGCCGTCGCGCACGCACAGTTGGGGCGCGAACCGGACTTCGACATAGCGAACGCCCTCGTCCTGATTGTCCAGGCAGAATTCGTAGGCAATCCGCTCGACCGCCTCCGCATCGTTCATGACCGCGGTGGTGTAGAGGAACCCTTCCAGGTACTCGGGAAGGTTCTTGTAGGTGTCCTTGAATACCAGCGTCCGCAGCCCGTCCACGGTGGTGGAAGGCAGCTTCACCTTCCGCTCCCGCGCCAGCTCGATCAGGGTGGGGATCCGCAGCGAACCGTCCAGGTGAACGTGCAGATCGGTCTTGGGGAGTCTTTGAACGACGTCCGGCGTGAGTTCGGTCATTTTTTCTTTCTTGTCTCTCGTGCCAAAGAGGCCCTATTGCCTCCCCTTAGCCCATGGCTCTGCAACTGGTCTCGCGAAAAGTATAGTGAAACCCTCCATGATCCGCCGCTTTGGTCCCGCTTTGCTGGCGCTCGCTCTGGTCGCGGCGGATCTTGCGCGGCCCTTGCTGCCCGTTGGAGTTCCGCCCTTTCAGATAGCCCTTGCGCTGCTCGCGGTCGTCTTCGCCTGGCGCGTCCTCCTGCGCGAGCAACGGGCCCAGGGAGAACGTTGGGCGTTGCTCGCTCTCCTGCTTCTGTGCGGGCTCCTCTACCTCCGCCACCCGCGTTCGCTCGACGCCGACGGATATCACTACTTCGTGTACGCGCGCTCGTTGATAGCCGATCGGGACCTGAGCCTGGCTAATGACTACGCTCTTCTCGATCAGCAGAGTGCCCAGAACGTGCTGCCCATTGGCGCGCCGCTGATCTGGGGCGTGCTCCTGGCTCCGCTGTATGCGCTCGACTCGCTGCTCGGGTCGATCATCGGGTACGCGGTCACCGGGGCCGAGCCCATGTTCATCGCCGCGGCCTGTCTCGTCTCCATCACCCTCGGTTGCGCCTCCCTGTTCCTGCTCTATCGGGAAGTTCGTCGTTTCTGCCCGCCGATGGCCGCTCTCCTGGTGGTCTTGCTCGCGTGGTTCGGTTCGCCCCTCCGCTTCTACATGCGAACCCTCCCGAGTTTCGCCCACGCGATTGAGTTCTTCGCCTCGGTCCTGGTTCTGGTGACCGCCCGCCGCCTGCGGGAGACCGGCTCTTCGCTCCTGGCCGTGCAGGCAGGCGCCGCCTGCGGACTCGTTTACCTGGTTCGATCTCAGGACGGCCTGCTTCTTCTGGTCCCGGCGATCTTCGCCTTCGACGCGTGGCTCGGCCACCGGCAGTTCCGCCGCCTCCTCAGCGAAGGCGCCCTGATCCTCCTCGGTTTCGCGAGTCTCGCCTGGATCCAGAGCGCCGTGTGGTGGTCGATGTTCGGCACAGCTTTTCTGGTGCCTCACAAGGTCCTCCATGGGGAGGCGTTCGCCACAATGCAGTCGCCGAAGCTGCTCGAGATGCTTGTCTCCGACCGCGGCGGTCTCTTTTCAACCTACCCCATGACGCTGCTCGCCGTCCTCGGGCTGCTCTTCGCCATCCGTAAGAACCGCGCCTGGGCCGGGGCGGCCATCGTCGTCCTCGTCCTGCAGTGGCGGCTGAACGCTTCGATCTTCGACTGGTATCAGGTGAGGCGGTTCACCGGAACCATTCCCCTCATCGCGGTGGGCCTGGCCGCGGTGGCCCCGGCACTTTCGCGGGGCGGGGCTCCTATCGCGGCGCTCCTGGTGCTGATGGTCCATCAGTATGACGTGGCTATCGACTCCCTGCGAGCTTTCCCCGGATCACCGGTTCCGGTTCGGGCCGCTCTCCGGGAGACCGCCGACTCCCTCATCGCGCCTCTCTACGAGGGTCTGGAGGCGCTCTCGCCGAGAGTCGCGGTCGCGGTGTTCGAGGGGTACACCGGTTCCCCGCTCCTGCGGGAAGGCCGGTCGGAGCTCAACTTCGGTCGCGGCGAATGGTGGATGCGTCTGCCGAAACCGGCGCGTCGTTTCTCGGACGTGGAAACCGAGGATGGATCGCTCTGCCGGTTCGTCGACGGTCGCGAAGCCCGACTCTGGCTTCCCCTGCGCGGGCGAGGCGAACTGCGGATCTCGTTCGAGATACGCGCCATGGAAACGGAGACGCCCCAGATCTTCGAGGTCGAGGTCAATGGCCGGTCCCTCGGCCGCCAGGAAATCGCTCCGGTCTGGCAGACCGTGCGCTTCGTGCTTCCCGAGGGCGGGTGGCGCGAGGGCACGAACGAGGTTGTTCTGAAATTTGAACAGGCACCTCTGTTCTTCAGGGTGCGTGGGTACGGCGCCCGCGCCTATCGGGCGGCCGCCATCCGGATGATCACGTTCCACGGAGGGACCTGAGAGCGGGGCGGTCGGTCTCCACTTCTTTCGGAACCTTTGACGGGTTCCATTCGTCTCTCCAGTAGACGTCGTTTTCTCATTAAGGAGTTTCCCGATGCGACCTGCTCTCGTTGTTTTCGCGTCTTTGTGTCTGGCCGGGGGTGTCGCATCCGCCGACGTCACCCGCACTCTGAAAGCCGAGCTGTCGGCCGATCCGAGCCGGCCGTTCAGGGTGGAGAACCTCGCGGGCCACATGGTGGTTCGTCAGGGAACGGGTTCGAAAGTGGTGGTGACGGCGACGGTCCACGCGGAGGATGGGAAGACCGCCGACCTCCTGGCTTTGCGCGAGGTTCGCGATGCGAAGACGGGTCATCCCACCCTGCGGATGGCCTACCCCCTCGACAGGTACACGAGCTATCGGTACGGTCCCGATAGCGGCTCCCATAGCGGCCTGTTCGAGCGGATGTTCTCGGGCCGCGACAACGTCACCTACGACGGAACCCGGGTCTCGGTGAGCGGAGGTCGCGGGCTCCTCCTGTATGCCGATCTCCTGGTCGAAATCCCGCGCGGAGCCTCGGGCACGTTCAGGAACGCGGTGGGAAAGATCGAAGGCTCTTCGGTGGAGGGTACGCTCAGGTTCGACTCCGGTTCGGGCGGCATCTCGCTCCGCGATTTCAAAGGCGACGTCGTGGCCGACACCGGTTCGGGCGATGTGAGCGCTTCCTCGGGCCGAGGATCGTTCAAGTGCGACACCGGCAGCGGCGACTGCCTGCTCAGCACGTTCCGGGGCGATGTCATCGATCTCGACACCGGTTCGGGTGATATCAACGTCACCGATTCGAGCGCCCGTATGGTGAGGGCGGATACGGGCTCCGGCGATGTTCACCTCGACGTGGACGACACTGAAGAGGTGAAGGCCGACACCGGCAGCGGCGATGTCTCGCTCGATCTCGGCGGATCGAAGTTGACCCGAGTGAGCGCCGACACGGGCAGTGGCGATGTGGCCGTGAAGCTGCCGGCCGGCGCGGGCTTCGAATTGTCGGCGGATGTGGGCAGTGGGGACGTCACGAGCGGATTCGAGGACGCCACCGCGGTCGTGCACCGCCGTAAGGTCAAGGGCTATCGCCGGGGCGACCTGCAAGTGAAGATCGACGTGGATACGGGAAGCGGCGACGTCAGCGTCGGTCCGGGACGATAACCTTTACGGGCTGGCCGTCATCGTCGGCTGAACCGGGCAGGCGGGGGACCTTCCCCGCGGCGGGAGCGTCGTCGCCGCCTCTCGCCGCGGACCACACCCGGTATCAGCGCCAGAATTCCGCAGGCCGTGAACATCAGAAGCAAGGGCTCGATCAGGAAGCGGTGCCGGCCCTGAACGTAGAACATGCTCTGCAGGACACTGATCGCGACCATAAGGGCTATGGAGAAGACCGCGGCGGCGCGATGTGGTGCGGGCGGGCTCTCCCGAGGGGAGCGGAACAAGGTGAAGGCCCCAAACAGAGCCAGGACCAGTTCGGTTCGGAAGATGACTTCGTAAGCCAGTGCGGCCGCCGGAGAGTAATCCCGGGGGTCCGAATCGATCCTCCACCAGAACGTTCTCATCTTCCGTGCGAACAAAGAGGCGGCGGAGAGGGGGTTCTCTCGAATGAAGGTCAGAGCCTCGTTCAGGAAGACATCCTGGCGATCCGCCTCCGTTCCGCTCGACAGCACGCTGCGAATCGTGCCTGGAAGAGATTCGTTCGAGGGTATGAGGTCGGTGATCGGGCCGCCATCCTCATCGGCGACGCCTCCCGTGGCGCCCTGGTGGTTGCCTCTCCAGAAGTTCTCACCTGCGGTCGTGGTGATCAAGGCTCGCCCCAGAAGTCGTTCGTTTCGAATCAGCCAGGGTGAGAGGCCAAGGGCGAGAGCGCCTGCCGCGAGGGCGAGCCAGACAGCAGCGCGGCCTCGCCATCGCGCGACCAGCCAGACCGCCACCAGCGGAAGGGCGACGATGGGCGTCCCGCGGGCGAGAACTCCGAGGGCCAGCAGCAGGCCAAGGCCGAGGGCGCTCGGTAGACGAGGCTTCCGGACCAGTTCGACCGCGGCCAGGGCGATGAGGCCGAGCAGGAGGACATTCAAGGGAAGAGGGTCGCTCTTGACCACGGAGTAGTAGAGAAGGGAGGGTTGGAGAGCCACCAAAAAGCCGGCGAGCAGGCCATTGGTGGTGTCGGCCGACATCCTGCGCGCCAGAGCCGCGTAAATGATGGCCGATCCGAAACAGAATAGCGCCTGGAGGACCTGGATGTTCGCTCGCGTGCTTCCTGGAAGCCCGAGCAGGAAAGCGAGAACGTACGACCAGATCGGCGGTGAGTAGGCGGCATAGACGAATCCTGAGCGGTCGAAAGTGTGTCCGGCGCCGCCGGCGATGTTCGCCGCGATGACGTCGTATTCCCAGGTCTCGGGTTTTCCCCAGACCCCGAGATAGAGGGCCAGGAGGAGCCGCGAACCGAACGTGGCCACTCCGAGGAAAAGCAGATGGCGGGGGGACAGCGCGGCCAAGGCGCCGCGGATGTTACCCTCCGATTTCAAGTGCGGGACAACCTCCCTCGAAGGATTCTGAAGCGGGTGGCGCTCGCCCGGTTCGAGTTGGACCTTGCCTTCGAACGGCGGGCCTCTCCTGAGAAGCCGGTCTTCGAACTCGGCGGTTCCTGTCGGAAATGCGCGAGATGCTGCGAGGCGCCCGCGATCTCGGTCTTCTGGCCGGTTCGGAAGTTCAGAACGTTTCGGGCCCTGTTCCTGGGTTGGCAGAAGCATGTGAATGGCTTCCAGTTCGTGCGCGAGGACAAGTCTCTTCAGGCCCTGGTCTTTCGCTGCGAACACTTCGACCGCAAGACCCGTCGCTGCGACAGCTACGACACCCGTCCCGGAATGTGCCGCGACTACCCGCGCCGCCTCATGGATCAGCCGAATCCGGAGATGCTCGAGGGTTGCGGCTATCGCCCCATAGCCTTTGGAGCCTCGCGCATGATGGGCGCGCTCAGAAAGCAGAGCCTGACCGCGGAGCAGATGGAGAAGCTGAAGAAGGGACTCTTCCTGGAGTAGGAAAGGGCCTCGTATACTTCTCATTCGCGTGTTCCTGCTGGGCCAAAATGTAGGGAAGTACCAGATCCTCCAGAACCTCGGCTCCGGGGGATTCGGCACGGTCTTTCTCGTTCGCGACACCTGGATCGACAAGAAGGTCGCGATCAAGGTCCCTCACCGGCAGTCGGGCAAGGAGGACGACCTGCTTCAGGAGTCGCGTCTTCTCGCGGCTCTGAACCATCCGAATATCGTCTCGATTCTGACCGCCGAGAAGATCGATGGCACGTTCTTCATCGTCATGGAGTATGTGAAGGGCGAGAGCCTCGAAGGCCTGCTGGATCGCGAGAAAGTGCTGGACCAGTTCAAGGCGGTCGAGTTGACGGTTCAGATCCTGAAGGGCGTCGAGCACGCTCACAAGGCCCAGATTCTGCACCGCGATCTGCGGCCGGCCAACGTCCTGGTTTCGGAGGGTGGCCTGTTGAAGGTGGCCGACTTCGGCACCTCCCGTCTTCTCGACCGCGCCCACGCGAACACCGTCATCGGGTCGCCTCCTTACATGGCGCCCGAGCAGTTTCAGGGCCGGGCGCAACTGCCCGCCGACGTCTACTCGGTCGGGGTGATGCTCTATCAGATGCTGACCGGAATGCTGCCGTACTTCAGCCCCAATCCGGCCGAGATCGAACGGTTGGTGGCCCAGGGTCGATGCACCGCGCCCCGGATTCGGAACTCCAGGGTCTCCAAAGAGCTTTCCGACATCGTGATGAAGGCCATGGCGCCGGATCTGAGCGTGAGGTACTTGTCAGCCTCCGAGCTTCTCGAAGACCTGCAGACCGCGGCCGACATCGACCACCGGCAAACGCAGATGGAAGAAATCCGCAAACGCCTGCGGGCGCGCGAGACGCCAAAACGCGGCCTGTGCTGGAACTGCGGGCGGCCCCAACCCCAGCGCTCGACCACATGCCCTTTTTGCGGGGAGACCCTGTAGGACCCGGAGACGCGTGCGCTACTTGAACCTATCACCCAGGATGGCGATGGCGGCGAGACAGGCTGTCTCGGAACGAAGAGTGTGAAGGGCGAATCGTTCCGGAAGGAAAGAAGAGGCGCTCAGGATCTCCAGATCGCCATCGGTGAGGCCGCCGGCCGGGCCGACCGCCACCAGAACCGATCGAACGCCCGCAGGATCCCGCAGTCTCTCGCTCCTCCGATCCAGCGACGGCTCCATGGCGACGACCCGCACCTCGCCCTCGCGTCCGTCTTCGAGGGCTCTCACGACCTCGTTCAGCGTCGCCACCGGATCGATCCTCGGCACCTTCGCGCGTCCCGACTGTTCAGCGGCCCCCCCGGCGACCCGGCGCCAGCGCGCCTGTCGGGTTTGGTTCGGATCCTGCCTCGCGACCGTGTCCGTTCTTTCGAAAATCGCGGGAGAGATCCGATCGACCCCCAGTTCGGTGGCTTTCTGAATGACCAGTTCCGTGAGGTCGCCCTTAAGAGGGCTCATGATGAGATGCAGCGGCACCCCTCGTTCGGGAAGGGAAGCCACCGCCTCGCCGACGTCGAGGACCACGCGTCGCTTGTCGATTGCGGCGATGGTGGCTTCGAACTCGAATCCTCCGTCGAATACACGCAGGGCGTCGCCTTCGCCCAGGCGAAGGACGCGGGTGGCGTGGTTCGCGGCGGCCTCCGGCAGTTCCATCCTGCCGGATCGAGCCTCGGGAACGCAAAAGCGATGGATAGTCACGGCCGTTCGTAGAGAAGACTGGCCCACTCGCCCTGATACGCGGAGGAGACCTTCCAATCCGAGGGCCAGGCCGCCCTGACCGCAGTCTCTTCCTCCCGGAGCAGACCGGCGAGGATGAACCGGCATCGCCTCGCTCCCATGGCGGCGATCTCCGCCGCCCTCGAGATGAGGAAAGGGGCCATCAGGTTGGCCAGGACCAGATCGAAGAACCCCGGCCGCAGCCCCCGACCGCCGTCCGCCAGGAGAATGTCGAACTGGACGTCGTTCAAACGCGCATGCATCCGCGTGGCCGCCGCGGCCAAGGGGTCGTGGTCGCAAGCCACAACCCGCGCGTTCGCGGACCTTATGGCGCCGATGGCGAGAATGCCGGTTCCGCAGCCGAGATCCAAAGTGCGGGGCGCTTCGCCCAGGGAGGGCGCGATCGCGCCCAGGGTCTGCAGGCAGAGACGGGTCGACTCGTGAGCCCCCGTGCCGAAGGCCCGGCCGGGATCGACGCGGATGATGAAAGGGCCGCGATCTCCGGAAGGCCGCGGTTCGTGAAGCCACTCCGGCACGATCCGGAAGGGCGGGACGTCGAATGCGACAAAGGTCTCTTTGAACTTCTGAACCCAGTCCGGATTAGGCACCAGGACCCTCAGGGCCACGGTTCCGAGAGCACGTGCGGCCTCCTGGACCGCTTCGGCCTGCGCCTCCGCGTCGTCGTAGAAACAGACCAGCCGGAGGGTTCCGGGAGAGGCGCTTTCGATGCTGACGCCCGTGCAACCCGCGGTCCAGACCAGCGCGGACGCCTCATCCTCGAGTGCATCGGGCACGAGGAGGGCCCAGGCGGTCACGGACGCTTCGGGCGCAGATTCCTGACGGGCCATGGTCTCACTCCCTGGAATTCTCTCGCGCCTGGCCCAAGGGGGTCGGGATCAACCCAGAATGTCGCGCACCTTTTCGAAGAACGATCGCCCCTTTGAAGAGAGGTCGACATTCATAGTCTTTCCGAGTTTCTCCAGCAGCTTCTTTTCCTCGCCGCCCACTCTCTTCGGGATGACGACCTTGATCTGGACATAGAGATCCCCCCGCCCCCGGCCCCCGAGTTCGGGCGCGCCCTGCCCGCGCAGTCTCAGGACCGACCCGGGCTGCGCGCCTTCCGGGATGCTGACCTTCGCCCGCGATCCGTCCGGCATGGGAATCTCGACCTGGTCGCCCAGGATGGCCTGGACGAAACTGATCGGGATTTCGCAAACCAGCGCGGTGCCATCGCGCTTGAAGAAACCATCCTTGTGATCGCGCACCCTCAACACGACGTACAGGTCCCCCGGCGGCGCCGAACTCATCCCGGGCTCACCCTCGCCCGAAACCCGAAGTTGCGATCCGGTATCGACTCCGGCTGGCACCTTGATCTGGATCTCGCGCTCCTTGGGGAGAAGGCCCTCGCCGCGGCAGTCGCGACAGGGTGAAGCAATGATCTTCCCGGAACCTCGGCAGCGCCCGCAGGTTCGCGCGACCGTGAAGAAACCCTGCTGGAACGCGATCTGGCCGGTGCCGTTGCACGTGCCGCAGGTGGTGGGTTTGCTCCCGGCCGCCGCCCCCGATCCGCTGCAGGTCGCACAGCGCTCGTGGCGGGGGACGCGGATGGTCTTGGTGGCGCCGAACAACCCTTCCTCAAAATCGATTTCGATGGTGTAGCGGAGGTCGGCCCCGCGCCTGGCTCCTCCTCCACGCCGCCTTCCCGGATCGCCCAGGCCGAAGAAGTCTCCGAGGATGTCGGAGAAGTCGGCGAAGGTCGAGGGATCGAAACCGGAGGCGCCCCCCGAACCCGACACCCCGGCATGGCCATAGGCGTCGTAACGCTTTCGCTTCTCCGAGTCGGAGAGAACGCTGTAGGCCTCGGCGGCCTCCTTGAACGCGTCTTCCGCCGCCTTGTCCCCGGGGTTGCGATCCGGGTGGTACTTCATGGCGATCTTCCGATACGCGGACTTGATCTCCTGGTCCGTGCCGGATCTCGAGACCTCCAGGACTTCGTAGTAGTCGCGAGCCATGTCTTAGGGGATTGAAGAACCGGGGGAGAGAAAGGAGGCCGCCTCGGCGGCGCGAGGGCTTCCGATGCGAACGGGGGCGTCAGCCTCGGAGCATCGCGGACGAGAGAATCTGCGCGATCTCTTCCATCTCGCGCAGACTCCGCTGCAGGGTCGAAACACTGTCTTCTATCCGCAAACGCTGGGTGTCCATAATGGCCGTCTGAATCTTCGTCTTCTCCTCGGCCGACAGTTTTCGTTCGAGAAGGGTCAAGGTGCGTTGAGAGTTGGACACCAGTCCGCTCACCTGCTGGAGGAGCTTCTCCTTCTCCTTCGTCTCCTTCTCACTGACCTGTCTTTGCTTGGTTTCCCCGACCAGACGCTCGAGCTCGTGCTCGTTGATGCCGCTGGCCGGATGGATCACCAGGGACTGGGAGCGCCCGGTCGCCTGATCCAGGGCGGAGACCGAAACGATGCCGTCCGAGTCGATCTCGAAACCGACCTCGATCTGGGGGAGACCGCGGGGCGAGGGCGGGATGTTGGTCAGGTCGAACCTGGCGAGCGACCGGTTGTAGGCCGACATGTCGCTTTCGCCCTGCAGCACGTGCAGTTCGACGCTGGTCTGGTTGTCGGTCACGGTGGTGAAGATCCGCGCGCGCCTCGTGGGGATGGCCGAGTTGCGATCGATGATGGGGGTGAACGTGCCGTTCATGGTTTCAATGCCCAGGGTGTAGGGCGTGACGTCGAGGAGGACCAGGCTCTTCACCTCGCCCTCCATGATGCCGGTCTGGATGGCGGCGCCCATGGCCACGCATTCGTCGGGGTTGATCGAGCGGTTGGGCTTGCGGCCAAAGACGCGCTGAACGACGTCCACCACCTGGGGAGCTCGAGTCTGCCCGCCCACCAGGATGACATCGTCGATCTGGTCCGCCTTGAGGCCGGCGTCCACCAGACAGCGCTTGCAGGGCTCTTCCGTGCGGGAAAGCAGGTCCTGAGTCATGGCCTCGTACTGAGTACGGGTCAGGGTGGTCGACAGATGCTTGGGCCCGGACGCGTCCGCCGATATGAAGGGCAGGACGATCTCGGTGGATTCGGCGGTGGAAAGATCGCACTTCGCCTTCTCCGCCGCCTCCTTGAGCCTCTGGCGGGCCATCCGGTCCTGGCTCAGATCGATGGAGGTGGACTTGATGAAGTCTTCGACCAGGAAGTCGATGATTCTCTGGTCGAAGTCTTCGCCGCCCAGGAAAGTGTCGCCGCCCGTGGCGCGCACCTGCATGACGCCGTCGCTGACCTCGAGAATGGAGATATCGAAGGTGCCGCCCCCTAGATCGTAGACCGCCACGTACTGGTTCTTCTGGCCCTTGCCCCCAAGCCCATAGGCGAGGGCGGCGGCCGTCGGCTCGTTGAGGATCCGGCTCACCTTGAGACCGGCGATCATGCCCGCATCCTTGGTGGCCTGGCGCTGCGGGTCGTTGAAGTACGCGGGAACCGTGATGATGGCCTCGTCGACCGTCTCCCCGAGATACTCCTCGGCCCCCTGCTTCAGCTTCTGGAGGACCAGGGCCGAGATCTCGGGGGGGGCATAGAGTCGATCGGCGGCCCGGATGTGGGCGTCGCCATTCGACGATTCCGCGACTTCGAAGGGGGCGAACTTGCGGGCGTGCTCCACCTCGGGCGAGTTGAACTTCCTCCCGATCAGACGCTTGACCGCATAAAGCGTGTTCGTGGGGTTGGTAATCGCCTGCCGCTTGGCGATCTGGCCGACCAGGCGGTCTCCCTTGGCGGTGAAGGCGATGACCGAGGGCGTGGTTCTGGCCCCTTCCGCGTTGGGGATGACCACGGCCTGGCCGTTCTCGATAACCGCCACGCACGAGTTCGTGGTGCCGAGGTCAATGCCGATAACTCGTCCCATGCGATCTCTCCTAGTGGGAAACCGGCACGACGACCAAAGGATGCTCTTCGGTTGCCTGTTGCGCGACCTTGACCAGAGCGGGTCGGATCAGTCTTTCGCCCATGATGTAGCCCTTTCGGTAGCACGCCACGATGGAACCGTCCTCCGCCCCAAGCACCGGCTCGTAGGAGAGCGCTTGATGCCGAAGGGGATCGAATCGCTCACCGGTCGGGTCTTCGATGCGCACCCCGCGGCTCGCAAGCGTGGAGGAGATGTCCTTGAGAGTGATTTCGAGACCGGCCCGAATCTCGTCAAGGGTTCCGTTCGCGAGCAACGCCTTTTCGAGCGCGTCCATCGAGGGCAGGAGGTCGGAGAGCATCGAAATCACCGCGTCCTCGCTGGCCGCGCGCTGATCGCGCTCGACCCGGCGCCGGTAGTTGTCGAATTCGGCCCGGCGTCTCAGGAGTTGGTCCTTCAGGCTCGAGATCTCCTCCTTGAGAACGACCATGGGATCGGGGGCGGGAGATGCGTCCGCGGCGTGGGGGGCGGGCGGCGGGGCGTCTACGGGCGCCCCTTCCTCGGGGGCCACGGGGGTTATGTTCGATATGGACATGGAAGCTGGAGGCTCAGTATACCGAGGCTCGTCGCGGTTCCCGCATCTAGGGTTTACCGCTCAGACCCATTTGGCTCGTGCCTTTGAACTCCGCACCGTCGGCGATGGCAATCCGCCCCGCCTTGATACTGCCGGAGAGCCTCCCGGAGGCCCGGATTTCCAGCCGTTCGGTGGCCACGCAGTCGCCGTTCACCCGGCCGGAGATGACGATCGACCGGGCCGATATCCCCGCCTTCACCTCGCCGGTTTCGCCCACCTCGACCTCGCTCGACGACTTGATCTCTCCGTCGACCAGGCCGAGGATCAAAAGCGACTCGTCCGTGTCGATCTTGCCGAGATAGCGGGTCTTCTCGCCCAGGACCGTTCCCTTCGCCGTGGGTTTTGCAGGCGGAGGCGGGGGCTGAGGCGACGGTAGCACGACGGGTTGTTGCAGGGGTCGGGGGTCAGGTTTGCCGAAAAGGCCCATGGGTTCTCCGGAACGGTAAGGGAAGGTTGGGCCGCAGTTTAATGCTGGCTTGCGCCAAACGGGATTTTCGGCTCGGCGGTCCGATCCACATGACAGCCGTCATACCGGGCGAGAGGCCATCCCCTCCAGACTGTGGGCCTGGGGCATGGCGCCCTTAGGAAGGATCCATCAATGAAGAGGCAGTTCGCTTTGGCTCTACTCACCGCCCTGGTTTCGGCGATTCCCGTGGCCGCCCAGCCCAAGGACATCGTTGAAACCGCGGCCGCCGCCGGAACGTTCAAGAGTCTCGCCGCGGCCCTGCAAGCAGCGGGGCTCGTCCAGACTCTGAAGGGTCCGGGTCCCTTCACCGTCTTTGCGCCCACCGACGACGCCTTCGCAAAAATCCCGAAGGCGGACCTCGACGCGCTGCTCAAGGACAAGGCCAAGCTCGCCGCGGTGCTGAGCTACCACGTGTTCGCCGGCAACGCGAACTCCGGCGATCTTCGAATGTTGAAGGATCTCAGCACCGTTCAGGGCGGGCGGATCAAGATCGACGCGAGCAAGGGCCTCAAGGTCGACGCGGCGACCGTCGTCAAGGCGGACGTGCCCGCGAGCAACGGCATCATTCATGTGATCGACACCGTGCTCATGCCGAAATAAGGGCGGGCCTTCCGCACGCTTCGCCTGACGCCTGGCCTCGCGGGGGGTGCGAGGCCGCCAACCGTTGACGCAGGCGCCGCCCGCAACCTAAGATCCCTCCAGATCCTCAGCAGAGCGGGCGTAGCTCAGTTGGTAGAGTACGAGCTTCCCAAGCTCGGTGTCGCGGGTTCGAACCCCGTCGCCCGCTCCATTCTGAGATGGGGGGCCGCAGTTCTGAGACAGCTTGCCGTGCTCAGCCCCCCAAACCCCCGTCGCTCCGGCGGGAGTAATCCCGCCTTCGCTTCATCCTGAGATGGGGGGCCGCAGTTCTGAGACCTGCTTGCCGTGCTCAGCCCCCAAAAACCCCCGTCGCTCCGGCGGGAGTAATCCCGCCTTCGCTCAGCCCCTTTTCTTCCGGAGCCTTTCTGCTGCGGCGGTGACCGTTCCCACCGCGCGGTCGATCTCTTCCGCCGTGGTATTCCGGCCCAGGGAAAAGCGGATCGATTGGTCGACGCGTTCCCGGGGGAGACCCATGGCCCTGAGGACATGGGACGGTTCCGGCGACCCGGCCGCGCAGGCGGCCCCCGTCGACACGGCGATGCCCCCGAGGTCGAGCGCGATCAACAGATCCTCGCCCGAGACGCCTTCGAAGGACAGGCTGGTGGTCGAACAAATCCTGGGTTCCGCGGAACCGTTTCGCAGGACCATGCCCCGACCGCCGGCCATGAGCTCCGCCTCGAGGCGGTCGCGAAGACTCGCGATGCGCTGCGTATCCTCGCGAAACCGCCCTTTCAGGAGTTCAACCGCCCTTCCGAACCCCACGATGGCGGCGACGTTCTCCGTTCCCGCGCGGCGATTCCTCTCCTGCGAACCGCCCCGGATGAGTGCCTGCATTCTCGTCCCGCTCTTGACGTAGAGCGCGCCCACACCCTTGGGGCCGTGGATTTTGTGGGCGGAAACGGTCATCAAATCGACGTCCATCGTTTTCACGTCGATGGGGAGCTTTCCCAGGGCCTGGACCGCGTCGGTGTGGATCAGAGCCCCCTTCGCGCGGGCCACACGCGCCACGTTCGCGAGGGGTTGAACCAGGCCGGTTTCGTTGTTCGCGAACATGATCGAGACGAGAGCGGTCGTGTCGCTCGTGACCGCCTCCAGATCGTCGAGGTCGACCTGCCCGTCGGCCAGAACCCGGGCCACCGTCACATTGTGCTTCGAGCGATCGAGGGCTCTGGCGCTGTTGAGGACAGCATGGTGTTCGATCGCGCTGGTCACGAGATCGGGGCGCGCCGGCGCCGAGGCCTGGTGCAGCACGCCGAAAATGGCGAGATTGTCGGCCTCGGTGCCGCTGCCGGTGAAGACGACTTCCGCGTCCCGGGCCCCGATCAACGCGGCCACCTTGGCCCTCGCCTCGTCGATGGCCCCGCGCGCGCGCTGGCCGAAGCTGTGCACCGAGGATGGGTTGCCGAAGTCGGAGGAGAGATACGGAAGCATGGCCTCCAGAACCTCCGGATCGAGAGGTGTGGTGGCCGCGTGGTCGAGGTAGATGGGGAGCACGTGGGAGGGGCTGCTAGTCCAGGAAGGCGGGCCACTGGGAGAGCGGCGTCGTCGTCTTCACGATGTGCATGCCCGCCTCGTGAAAGCGTCCCAGGGCGCTCTGCGCTTCATCGGTGAAGTCGGCCAAAAACGACCCGGGGGTAGCCGGATCCGGCACGGCCACCGCCGACATGGCGTCCTCGATGATGTAGACACGACGGGCGAGCGTCGGGTCGGTCTCCACAATGGCGCTCAGAAGATCGTCGATCGAGCTCTTGACGCAGTGGCTCGACGCCTGCCCCGCGAGGATCACGCGGTCCTCGCTCAACAAACGGTCGATCAGGGCGCGATTCCGGCCCGCCAGTGAACTGCCGTCGTGGGTCAGCAAGATCTCGGGGGAAAAAACCGAGTAGTTCTCGGTGAGCGCGTGCATCCCCTTGATCTCAAGGGCTGTGCCGGTTAGTTATCCAGAAGCTATCAGGCGTAGGGGTTGGAATACCTTTATAAACAAGGGGTTTTGTGTTGTAAACGCTGTCGGGTGCGGGCAGGTCTGTTAAAAAGTTTTTAAAAGAAACGGTTCTTTCGCCAAACACCCCTCCTGATGCATTCTGCGTAAGCGCAAACTCTGCCAGCATGCTGCTTTTAATAACATGAAACCGGCCATCGAAGGCCTTTTCAAAATCCTGGTTGATCCTAAGTTCCCTTGTCCAGTTTAAATTAGCATTTTTACTGATCGTCATACTGATCTTTTGAACGCCGTAATTACCATCGAGTGTAATGAACATGGTACCCCTGAAAAGCAGGTCATTCGGGTTGCGTGGGGTAAAGTATAATTTTACCAGTTTTATTCCTTCCAGTTCTACGGTATCCCGGATGTAATAGCGGTAGAAGGTTGGCCCCATATCTGCAATCGGGCTTAGAAACTGTGTATTGAGTAGTAGTACATTGTTGTCGTAAATATTGATGTCTGCATACAACCGTTTAAGGTATTGGCTAATGCCCTTATCATCTAGGAAATCGCCAAAATTCACTCTTTTCTCACCCAGCATCATGGTAATGTCTTTTTCCGGGTTTTTTCTCAGGAACCTGTTCGAAAGTTTTTCTTCCAGGTATACCGGTAATAGCGATTTACCTTCAACCGAAACGGTATCAATATTTTCAACAATAAATTTGTAATTTCTGAAAAGCCTGTTTTTGATTAGTTTTTCAGGTTTGTTGGTTAAGGAAAGGGACAATTTTTCATACTGCTGGTATTGTACAAAATCATAGTCTTTTATCCTATTTTTGTTTTTATTTTCAATTACCAGGTCTATCAGCTCCACCGCCGGGTTATCCCGGTTTTTGTACTTGCCCCTTTTTCTTGTTTTTACCGTCACTTCTTTTAAAGCATCGGATAGCTCCAATTCTATATTGATCGTTTGCTCCTTCCCGGGTTCAATTTTTCGGGAAACTTTTTTATATCCTGTAAAGGAAAAATTCAACGTGGTTAGTTTATCGCGGGAGGTAACGATGGAGTAGCTGCCATCTTCACCGGTTGTTACCCCTTTGCCACCCTCAAAATAAATACTTACGAATTGGATGGGCTTCATGGTGGTGGCATCTTTTACAAATCCCTTTACAACTGTTTGGGCATTTGCTAAGAAACCCTGGCATAACAAGCAGCATAGAAATGCGCTTTTTATTAATATTTTTATGATTTTCATTACTATCAATAATTTAGAACACAGTTTTCAAATTCGGTTGTAACCTGCAACCAACCTGGTGATGTTGCTGTTTTGCAAAAAAATAATAGCCACTTCCTCCATCGTACCGGATAAAGCTGTACTTGGTAATGGAATCGTTGTTTTCTTTCCGGGGGTTGTTCTGCCGGAGTTGCATTTTCGGTTTTTTTTCAAACACGATCCTGCTTTTACAGCCATTTGTTCTTCCTGTACCAGCTAACTGCATCGTTCAGTCCCGTCTGCAAATCAAATTTTGGAGCAAAGCCCAATTCATCTTTTGACTTGCTGATATCGCATACCCAATTTTTAGCGGCCAGTTCATTTAGTTTTTCCGGGTTGATCAGCGAGGGTTTTTTTACCCAGCCATGTGTGATCTTTAAAACAACGGCCACTATCCTTACCAAGGGCATCGGGATGTGCAATCTCACTGCTTTTCTTTTTAGCAGAACCCTGGCGATGTCCGAAAATTGGTAGCGGTTATAATTATTGCCATCAGTAATATTATATGCACCCAGTGCTTTATCAATGAAAAGCGATGCTACTGCCACTTCTGCAACATCCGTTGCGTGTACAAAACTGAGTTGCTGCCGAAAATTCCCTAAATACGGGTCAATGCCCTTACTCAATGTTTTCAGAAGAATAAGCAGATCTTTATCCCTTGGGCCATAAATAGCCGTCGGCCGTAAAATGGTGATGGGTATCCTTATCTTTTTCAAACCTGTTTCCGCCAACAATTTACTTCTTCCATAGGCTGTTACAGGGTTTGGGGCAGTTGCTTCTGTTATGGTAGTTCCAATCTCCTTTAAAGGGCCTAGCGCTGCCAGGCTACTGATAAAAACCAATTTTTTAAAATTTGCCCCCCGTTTTTCCGCTGCCCTGGCAAGTGTTAAGGTGTAAGTTGCATTTACCCGGTTGTAAGCTTCCTGCCTGGTGGCCTTGGTGATACCAGCCGAATGAATAATATAGTCAATATGATTATCAGCCAACTGGTCATACAGATCATCTTCTTCCTCATAGTTCAAATAAAGAAATTGTAATGGCAATGCTTTCAGGTGATCGATGTTACTGTTTGGTCGTACCGCTGCAAAAACTTCCAGGCCCTTTTTAATTGCCGCATCAATGATATGGTAACCCAAAAAAACCGCTTGCACCCGTTATCAATACCTTTTGGCCCATATTACTTTTTCAAAAATCCCTACCCGGATCAACTTACGTAATAAAATCATCGGGCAGTTCATTGATCCGATGATGTTTCTCCCCATTTACTGCTTAACCACTGGTTCTTACAGTTACCAAAATCTTTTCAACACGCCGCATATTTTTCCGCTCGGCCTTACAGTAATGTCATCGTTGCCGATCCCTGTCAGGCCCTTTCTTTATTTAACTGTGGCACTTTTAATTTAAAAGAAACTTTTTTAATTTTTTCAACGGCATAATCAATTTGCTTGAAAGTGTGCGTGGCCATTAATGAAAAGCGGATCATCGAAGAATCGCTGTGTACGGCCGGTGATACCACCGGGTTTACAAATATGCCTTCATCCATCAGCATTTTCGCCATCAAAAATGTTTTTTCATTGTCCCTTACAAAAATCGGGATGATGGGCGACTCAGTCATTCCAATATCAAAACCGGCTTTGGTAAATGCATCCAGGGCATAATAGGTGTTGCTCCAAAGCTTTTCAATTCTTTGTGGTTCTTCCTTTAAAATTGTGAGGGCAGCAAGTGCACTCGCGGTAGCTGCCGGCGATATGCTTGCGCTGAAGATCAGGGACCGGGCGTGATGTTTTAAGTATTCGATCACAGGTTTGTCAGCGGCAATAAATCCGCCGATCGATGCCAATGACTTACTAAAAGTGCCCATGATCAAATCTACTTTGTGCGTAATATTAAAATGGGATGC
>JANODX010000170.1:0-7959 GCA_031412915.1 Vicinamibacteria bacterium
CGTCAGATAGGGGCTGAGGGTAGCCGTCTTGGTTATCCCGAAATCTCCTGGTTGGCCCACCCGGAATGGGTGGTCTTCTTCAGCCGGAATCGGCGGCCGGCATCAACCGGAATGGGTGGCTGGCATCCGCCGGAATACGCAGCATTCAGAGATTGGGACAGACGGCTCAGTTCGTCCTGGTCAACAACCTCGTTATCTCTAATAGCCTTGAAGAAACGATCCTGGCGCGTTTGTTCGAGCGGCTCGACCTCTTTTCGCTGGCGATTGGTGAGCTGGAGGCGATCCTCAGCGAGACATCCGCCGACGAGGGGCGAGACTTTGAAGACTTGATTCTCACGCTGATCGAACTCCAGGCACAGGGTCGGGACGAAGAGATTGCGCGCCAGCTTGAGAACATGAACCGCTCCGCTGCAAAGGCGGAACTTAGGAAGCTGCAAGAGGAAAACGACCAACTGCTTGGAAGCCTCCGCTCCTCGGCTGACGAACCCCACTTCACCCGAAGCACAAGAGCTGATCCGCCCCTTGACGTGGGCTCATTCGCCGAGGCCGCGTTTCGTTTCCTGGGTGAACGAATCCGATTCGAAGAAGACGGCCGGATCCTGTGCGCGTTGGATAGTCAGCGGTCTGATCTCCTGTTTCCGAAGTGGCGTCGCTTCGTCTTCGAGGACCCCGGTACTGAATCCGACGACTCCGCACCAAAGCTGCTTGCAGAAGGGACGAAGGCTTTCGTGGAACTTACCCGGCGAGTTCTGAAGCGAGGAGGAGTGGCTTTGAAATCTTGCAAGCCGCTCGAGCAAGATCCAAGCCCCGAGGTTCTGCAACAATCGATTGGTGCACAAGAACCCAGAGTGAGAGTCAACTCGATTGACTCCGCGGAGGACAGCGAGGAAGTTGTGTGGGGGCTCACATGGGTCCTCACACCACGAGCCTCACGAGATCGCTTTGACAAGGTTGTGAGGTTCTTGATCGGGGAGTCTGACGCAGGCCGGCGAGCGATCCAGCGCCTGCAGGTGCTACCGGCTGAACAGCTCCTACATCTGCCGCAACTCAGCGAGCCGCGCCAAGGGAAGCCGCCATTGGCGGAGGTCAGCCGCCAACTCGACGAGTCCATCGAAGCCGACGGGGAAGTGTGTGCCTTCGGAGCGCACTACGAGCATATCGGCCGTCAAAAGATCCAGACGCTGCACAAGCGGCATGAGGAATTGATGACGGAGCGCAGAGTCTTTGGCGCCGCGAGGGACCAAGCGAACAGGGACCGAGATAGGAAGAGTGAGGCCCTCAAGCAAGAGTACAAGCTGTCAGTAGAGGCCCGCGTTGCCATGGTCGAGGGGTTTGCCTTCCGGAGGATGCGGGGGAAAGCCACGTGCCAGTGGGCTGAGAACGACAACGCCACAGCATTTCAGGCAGAGTGGAGCTGGGTCCCCTTGACGGCTTCGGGGTCACTCCTTCTGAAATGCGAAGTATGCGAAGGCGCGTCAGCCGGACCGGATACGACATGCGAGACCGGGCACCTAGCGTGTGAGCGCCATATTCACCAGTGTGCGGTCCAGGGTTGCACGAGACGGACATGCCCCAAATGTCTTCCCGGAAGGCTCAAGAAATGCGAATTGTCCGGTCTCCTGTCTTGCCCTGATCATCTGGTCGAGTGCGCGTCGTGCGGGGCGGCGACCCTGGCTCTCTTGGCCTTCACCGTTGAAGAGCTCGAACGCCCGGTCTGCGCTGAGTGCTTTGAGGTCTGCGCGGGGAGCGGCGAGCTCCATTTGACAACCGAACTTGAGCGCAGTGCGATAAGTGGCGCGCTTGTGCATCACCGCCTTCTCGTCACCTGCCCCGAGACGCAGATCAGAGCATTGGCACGGGAACTCAAGGCGTGCGAAGAGACGGGAGTGCTTGTAGACCCGCGTGTGCTGGAGGTGTGTGCTGCGTCTGGAAAGTTGGTGCTTCCGAGATTGCTCGTCGCGTCGCCAGTATCTGCGAAACGGTTTCTGCCGTCCTTTGGCGAGCGAGACGAGGTCACCGGAGAACTCTGTTTGCCCGAGGACTTGGGCCGCAGTGCCGTCAGCGGACTCCGCGTTCGCCGCGACCGGCTGGCTCAATCAACGCTGACCGGCACCGCTGCCCTGCGTTCGGAGATGGTGACATGCCCTCTATCCGGAGATTCCCTGCTCCCAAGTGAGGTCGTTGTGTGCGGAGAGACTGGTCGCCAGTTGTCACCGCGAGCGACGGCGACTTGTGGGCTGACAGGCGTTCGAGCCGGCCAGGACCAATTCGGGACCTGTGCGATCTCGGGAGAGCTCATCCTAATGAGGGTGCTCGTGGCGAGCGCCCTTTCCGGGAAGCTCGCCAGGCCCGACCTGATGGGAGTCGATGAAGTTGACGGAGTTCTCGCGCTGCCCGATGAGCTCGCTGTCTGCTCGGTCACCGGCAAGCGAGTCCTCGGGGTGAAGCTGGCCAAGAGCGAAATCAGCGATCGGCGGGCGCTACCGGGCGCCCTCGTTGCCTGTCAAGAAACCGGGCAGCGGGTATGCCCGGACGAGCTTCTGACTTGCCAAGCCAGCGGCGCCCTCGTGGTGCCCACTTGTCTTGCGATTGATGAGGTGACGGGAAGGCGTGTCCTCGAGCGGCTCCTGGTGACCTGCGGGATTACTGGAAAGAGAACGCTCTCCGAGGAGACAGAAGAGTGCGTTCTGTCTGGTGTTCGCGCACTTCGTTCGGAATGCGAGCAATGCGCGATCACCGGGCAGTGGGCGGTGAAGGGAAAACTCGAACCGTCTGCCGTGTCGTGCAAGCGTGTCCTCCCCCCTCTCCTCAGGCAGTCGGCAGTGACGAGCGCGAAGGCGCTACCCGAGGAAATGGTTCGCTGCGAGGAATCAGGGGCCTTGGCTCTGCCTGGAGAACTTGAGACTTGTAGTGTCTCCGGGAAGGCGGTCGTGCCTAGTCTCCTGATGACTTGCCCCGACACCGGCGCCCGTCTGCTTGGCCGCCTCGCTGTGAAATGTGACTCGACTGGAGTGTTCGTGCATCCATCAGCGATAGCGATCTCAGAGGCTAGTGGCCGACTGGTTCGCTCAGTCCGTCTGGTGATGAGCGCCGTCTCGGCTCGGCGTTGCCTGCAAGAGGAACTCGGGGTGTGCGCGGTGTCTGAGCAACGTGTCCTGGCTGATGAGCTGGAACGCTGTGCCGTCACCGGGAAAAGCGTCCTGCCCCGCTACTTAGGGCCGTGTGCGATCTGCGAAAGGAAATCTCTCAGGAAGAGCCAGGTGCGGTGTGTGGGCTGCCAAGGACACTACTGCGCCAGATGCATTGAACGAGGCCATTGCACGACCTGTGTTGGGTTGTCTCGCCCGCTTCAGGGTATCGAGTCCCTTGAGCCCGGCCTTCAGCGCGCCGTCCACGAAGCGTTCCCCAGCGTTGGTCGGATTATCGTCGGGCGCAACTCGAAGTGGGTTCTCGTCTACGCTGAACCGAAGAAGACTCACCTATTTCAAAAGCCGTGCTTGCTAGTCGCTGAGCGGCGAGGGCCTGGCTACTCCGTGCTACGTTCGAACCATGACTTCAGACTCCCTTAACGAAGACCCGAAACCCGCCTCCGCCGCCAAGCTGGCGCTGGCCGGGCTACTTAAGGGGGTACCGGATGCGTCGAACGCCAAGCGTCGCCTTCTCGAACTGGCGTGCGATCAGCTCGGAGCGCAGACGCTCGACTTTCCAGCCCATTGGATTCTTCCCCCTTCGTCGGTGGATGCGAGCCGCGGGAGTGAACGCAAAGAAGGACAAGAGGCGGACCCCGGAATGCCTCGGACCAATCTCTCTCACCTTGACCTAATGTCCGGAAGGCAGTTCGAGCGTTTCTTGGGGGAGGCGTTCGAAAGCAAAGGCTACGAAGTGCAGTTCGATGCGGGCCCAACGGAAGCAGGCGGAGATCTTGTCTGCTGGGAGAGGTCCTCGGGGAAGCGGCACGCAATCCTGGTGCAAGCCAAGCGTGAGCGCTGCCTCACCGGCACAAAGGCTATCGGCCAAATCCTAAGAAAAGAGAACGCCTTCCGACGCCTGTACCCGAACGCAACCTACGAAAAATGGGTGGTCTCCTCATCTCGATTCTCTTCCCAGGCACAGACGGAAGCCGTCAGTGGTGAAATCCGGCTTGTGGACCGGGATGCTCTTGCCGTCTGGCTCGCTGGAGAATAGGAAGAGGTTCGAGAGCGGACCCGAGGCCCCATCCTCCTCACCTGGATTCGCCGACTGCTCCAAGACCACCGAGAGCAGATCGCTGAGTCCAGGGCACTTTCTCTGGACCAAAGCCGCGACGCCCCACGGACCCCTCTGAACTCGACTGCATTCCCTATGGCTATGGCCTCTGCAATAAGCCCTCAACGTCTCGGAGCAGGTACAGCAGATCGGCCGGTTGGATCGTGCCATAGAAGCAGGTCTTACCATGCAGCGGGTTCTTGTCGCCCTTCAGGCTCTCGTCGATCTTGAGTCCTTCCCATTCGGCTGGCCGAGACGGCTCCTTCACCCGAGTGTTGACCACGAAGTGCCATACGTTCCCGTGCGAGGCCGCATTGCGGACGTGCCGGAAGAATTCAAACGCTGGATTTCCGCGAAGTCGCTCGCGGTCCGCCGTGGTCAGCGACTCGTAGGCTAAGTTAGCCAGCATGCAGCAGAGAGCCTGCTCTGCTCGCTGCTGCGGTAGGGTGCCGTCCCGGGCCGAGCGCACGCATTCCGCCAAGTCGGCTCGGGCATCGCTTTTCAACGTGCCCGGAAACATCCCCGCGATGCCCTCCATGAATGTCGGGTATCCCTTCGTGTCATAGACCGGCGTCAAGCCAGCCGAGGCGACGAGGTAGGTCAAGACAAACTGGAGAAACGGCCCGCCAGGATCTAGAGCAAGATCGCGCAGTACACGAAGCTGCACCGGATGGCCAGTGAGTTTGTAGTAGCCAGTCTCCGCCTTCAACGTGTAGGTCATCACCCCACCTCGCCGGTGTACAGCGTATGTCTCATCACCCCGGGGTTGTCGTGCATCGAGGACGAGCCGTGCGAACGTGCTGGTTCATTTTGCTTGTGCTCAGCCGGCCTCCACCGGGTCCATGAACTGCTACAACCGTGACGAAGGTCCGCTTTCATTGGCGCCGACTGGATTGTAGGTGAGAGAAGCGGGGTTTGCCCGTCAAGACCGGGCCGGCCCTTGCGAGGCGCTTGGGGTCCCCAATCACGCCCTTTGCGGCCTGGGACCGCCTCCTCGCCCTGGCCTTCCTCGCCTCCCACCTATGACGCTCGCCAAACCGTCACAAAGGCCGGGAGTCGCGCCAAATGTCGAGACCTAGCCCCCGGGTGCCTTCGACGGCGATAGGATCTCCGCACCAACGAGGGAGGGAGCCCGACGACGATGACAGAGATTTCCCCGTCTAGAACCCCTGCTGAAGCGCCGCCAAGGCAACGCCGTCCACGCCGGGCCACCGCGGCCGCGGGTACTTTCGCAGGTGGAGGAATTCGATGACCGCCGCCCTTGCCCTTGCCCTTCTCCTCGTCCTTCAGCAGGCGCCGCCTCCGTCTGCGGCCACACCGGCTCCAGCCCCAGGCGCGCCGGCCGCTCAGACTCCCGTTCGCAGGCCCGCGCCGACGTCGTCCACGGTGCAGGTGCATGTAACCGACCGGAGCGGCGCATCAGCCCAGGGAGTGATAGTGACGGCCGAAGGCGCCGTCAGCCGTGAAGGAACGACTGATGCGACCGGCCAGGTGCAGTTGCGCACCATGACCAACGGCACCTACCGCATCCGGGCGTCGGGCGAAGCGTTCATCACGCTCGAGAAGGAGGTTGCCGTGCGAGCCGGCGCGACGACCGCCCCCATCGAGTTCACGCTGTCGGCCGCGCCGCCACCTCCGCCGCCGCCCGCACCCAAGCCCGAGACGGCGCCGGCAGCCGTAGCCAACCCCGACGTGAAGGCGGGCGACTCGCGTGTGGTGTCGATTGCCGATCTCGCAGAACGCTCGCTTGGCGGACGAGACCCAATCAAGCTGGTGCCTGTGTCGTGCTCAGGGCTGGACAGCACGCAGATGATCGTCCTGCGCGAGACGCGCAGCGCCCCCCCGAACCCGAACGTGGACGAGATGCTCTACGTGGTGGCGGGAGAGGCGATGCTGACCCTGAATGGCCACGAGCAGGTTCTCACGTCCGGCTGGTTCGCGCTCGTGCCACGCGGCACGGCCCACACGCTGGTCCGCCGTGGCCGCAACCCGGTCGTCGTGCTGTCCACGGCGGGCGGCCAGGCGTGCGGCGCCAAGTGAGCGCGACGCTGACTTTGGATTAGCCACGGAGGCAGAGCGTAAGCGAAACGAGCGCGGTTTGCAGGTCCATTCGCGCGACCGCGGAGCGGCGGTGGGCGTCCGGCTGGCGCATTCCAGGAGCAGGCGGGCGCGCCTGAGGCCGGCTCTTACGGGCTGCGGACGGCCCAAACCCCCGCTGTGCGCGAGGCTCCGCAACCGCGGCGGAATTCGGGGCTTCCCGTCCGCTTGCTACGCTGCCTCGTGGCCTCTGTCGTGGTCTCCGCCATCGCCCTCGTCACCGAGCGCCTGTCGCCGGAGCACTTGGCTCTTCCAGTAGGGCGGGCCGCGACCAGGCGCGCAGCTCACAGAGCCAAGGCTACGGGGGAGACGAAGCAGCGTAGCCCCGAGCACGAACGGCGCGGGTCCACGCGGGACGGCGCAGCCCGCGCGGCGGACGGGATCGAGGTTACGAAGCACTCTCCCGGAGCGAAACGAGGGCCTGCCAAGGGCGTGATTTGTGGCTCCTGGCGCCTCGCAAGGGCATTCAGAGAACCGGGCCGCGCGGGACCGGACGCGCAGACCCCGCTTGTTTCACCTACAATCTCACGCACCGCTTCCCGCTCGCCGAGGCGGCACAGGCCTTCGAAGTCGCCGCGCGGCGCGAGGGGCTGAAGGTGATCGTCGAGCCGTAGGAGGGAGGCGCACATGTCGCTGCACGAGAGCGGCCGGTCACGGATGCTGTTGTCCATGGGAGCCGCGCTGCTGATCGAAGCCGCCTCCGCGCACGCGCAGGGCAAGTTCCCGCCCGACTCGCTCAAGAACCTGCAGGCGCTCCCGGAAGGTACGAGCGTGAAGCAGGTCGTCGAGGCGATGCGGGGGTTCACGCGGGCGCTCGGCGTCCGCTGCACGCATTGCCACGTCGGAACCGAGGGGCAGCCACTCGAGACGATGGACTTCGCGGCGGACACGAAGGCCGCCAAGAAGACCGCGCGGCAGATGATTCGCATGCTGCAGGCGATCAACGGCGAGCACCTCGCCCGGCTCGCCGAGCGGGCCGATCCGAACGTGAACGTGAGCTGCGCCACGTGTCATCGCGGGATCACCCGGCCGCGCTCGCTGATCGACGAGTTGCTGCTGGCCTATCGCAAGGGTGGCGCCACGGCGGCCTCCGCCCGTTTCCGCGAGCTGCGCGCGCGCTACTACGGCGACGACGCCTACGACTTCGGCGACGTGGCGCTCACCGAGGTCGCCAACACGGTGCAGGAGGGCGGCGACGTGCCGGGGGCTCTGATGCTGCTGGAGCTCAACGTCGAGCTACTACCCAGCTCCTGGTTCGGGCTCTGGATGCTCGCCGAAATGCGCGCCGAGGCGGGCCAGACCGGCGCGGCGGTCGCCGCGCTCGAGCGGGCTGTGTCCCTGAAGCCGCGGCCCGACCTCGTGCAGCGGCTCGAGGAGCTGCGCCGAAAGGCGGCAAGGCCGGGGCCGCCCGAAGCGGCGAAGCCCTAGTCATCTGTTCCATAGTTGTCCAGACCTATTGACTCGACATACGTCTCAATCTCTGAAGAGGAGAATGAGACGAGATGCGGATTGCCCCCCGAGTTGAACTGACAGAAGAGCAGAAGGCGACATTGGAGCGCTGGGCGCGCGGAAAGAGGACGCCAGCGCGCTTGATCATGCGAGCCGAGATCGTCTTGC
>JANODX010000171.1:0-2194 GCA_031412915.1 Vicinamibacteria bacterium
GAATCCAGTACGTCCTGATGGAAACGTCGACACCCCTCGAGGTCGCGTTGCGTCACTTCCTCAGGGATCGAGGGGGCGGCGCGCCGCCCAGCCAGTCGCCGTTGGCAACTGGGCGGTTGCGGGTCTCGACCATGACCGTAGACAGCGGAGGCGACGCAGTGCCAGGGGCTGTCGTCCAAGTTGTAGCCCTGCCTATGGACTCCGAGCCTCGCTTGCTTGGTGGACCGGTCAGAGCCGATGCGCGCGGCATGGTACACCTCGACATTGAAGCAGGGGTAGCGCCGCGCATCGTGATCGAGACTGCGTTGGCGATGCCGGCAGCATTCCGTAGGGCCATCGTGGACCTCGACGTGAACGCCGCGCAGGAGGGCGGAACCCAAGTGGTGCTTCTCCCGGAGGGGGGGCGGTTACAGATTGATCTCCAGAGTTTGCCTGAGAACGCTCGCCCGACGCACGTTGACGTCAACGTCATGCCAGCCACTCCGCACCACATCGCGCTCGGTCTCGGTGTGCCGGGCGAGCCGCCACCGCTAGCATTGGGCTCCGTTGGGCTGCAGGCGCGCGTGAATCGGCTCCCGCGACTCATGGTGCGGCGCGATGGAACGAGCGAGTTGCTCGAGTTGCCACCTGGATACGTGGCGGTTCCCGAACTCGGATCCAGACAACCGGGCTGGACGATGCGCAGCTTTGAGTATAACGGTCCAAGCGCGGGAAGGGCGTGGGAGGTGCCTCTGCTCGGTGTTGACGCAGGCAGAGTCCATGTCTTCCGGACCCAATGGATGCGGACTCCCACGGTACAGGTCGTCGTGCGCTCGCGCGAAACGCGGGAACCGCTTGACGGCGCCGACGTCTGGATCGGGCTGCGACCGCAGGGAGCACGGCTTCCCAGGTACGGGACCGGCGGCAAGACATCGGCCACAGGAGTCGTAAACGTCCCGATGGGCATGGGGCTCCGGCCCCCGGGGTGGAGCCTCGAAGACAGTACAGTGGTGGTCGTCGTTCGCGGGCAGGCGAAGAGAACAGAGGTCGTCATGCAGAAGTTCGAGTGGATCCCGCGGCCCGTCGAGGTCCTGCTTGCATCCAGCTCCAGCAGCGTCGTGCGGATCGAGGGCTCCGTGGTCTACCCGAGTGGCGCAGCCGCTGCCGGAGTAGTCGTCGTGGCGGCGCCCTCGAATCTACTCACTTTCGGAGCCGAGGCGAAGACGGATGGGGATGGCAACTTTGCAATCGCTTTGGACGAGGCGTGGCTTCCTCTGTTTGCCGAATCAGGCATGGTGCGGCTTGGGGTTGCTTCGCAGGTTCTCTCGCAAGACGGGAGGCAACTGCTTGACCTGGGCGAAGTTTCGAGAAGAGAGTTCGTGTTGCCAGAGTCCGGAGGAACCCTGATCGTCGCACTGAGGCTTGTACCTGCAGAGTAACTGTGCGGGCGGGGCGTGCTAACTGCCAACCGCTACGGCATCGTGTGTACGGGTCCTCGCCAGCCGGGCTGATCGGAGCCGGTCCTGCCGGGGCGTGGGCTGGATGGTGAAGGGCGAGCGAGGCAGGGGCTGCGGACATCCGCCCTCCGACAGTCGGGCGTGCGGTCAGTCATAGCCCGGCGCCCTGGGGCGCCAGGCGGGCTCGCAATGCACGGACCTGAACGGTAGCCCGGAGGTAAGGCTCTGCGCCATCCCAGCACCCGTCCCAGCACCGCACGCGAAGGCGCCCTGCGTCAGCCCGCTCTTCTCGTAGGCCTCCACCGCCGCGCGCCGCTCGTCGGGCGTGCACCGGCGCTTGGGCTCAAGGCCGCCCGGGACGCCCTTCGCCCCGCCCCTCGCCCCCTTGCCTGACTGCCTCTCCGCCTGCTTCTTGCGTCCCATCGCTCGGCCTCCTGGCCGGCTCCGGGACGAGCCCCCCCTGGCCGCACGCGCCCGTCAAGCGGAAGGAGTTTTCTGGAACCCCACAGGAGTGGCGGGCTCGGGCTTCATGTGCGCCGTGGACTTATTATGCGCGGGATCCCAGAACATCCACGCCCTGGTCGCCGAGGGCGTGTTCGCGCCCGACGGGACCTTCCACGCCGTCGGGTGGCCGCCGGCGAGCGTGCTCGAGGAGGCGTTCCGCGGGCTGCTGCTCGCGGCGCTCCTGCGGGCCGAGCGGCTCTCGCAGGAGTTCTTCGAGAGCCTGCGCGCCTGGCGTCACTCGGGCTTCTCGGTCC
>JANODX010000172.1:0-27393 GCA_031412915.1 Vicinamibacteria bacterium
GTCACCGCGAGATGCTCGATGGCGTACTCCGCGGTGCGATACGGGCAGGCGAGATCGAAGTAACCGGTCTGCACCAACACCTTCATCTTCGGATTCAGGGTCATGGCATGGGCGAGGTCCACCACGGTGTTGGCAAACGGCGCTCTTCCGCCGCCCGGCTGGGCATGGCGGTCGTCCCAGTCCTTCCACAGATCGCCGGACAGCACGTAGCCGCGGTCGGACTCCACTTTGAGTTCCTGTCGATAGTAGTCGTTGAACGTGGCCACGATCGCGGGCGCAATGGCACTTCCGTAGGGGTCGTACGGCATCGTCTCCGCCAAGGGGTTCAAGGCCCCGCTGGTGTAGCGGGTGTCGACTCGACCGGTGACAACTCCCTTGTTACGCATCAACTCCTGAAGAAAATGACCCTCGTCCATCCTGAGGTTCGCCTTGTCCCAATAGTCCGCGCTCACCCCCGTGTAGCGAGCGAGACCGGCCAGAACCTTCTGCCGCTCCGTGGCCGTGGCCCTCGAACCCTTGAAGAGGACGGGCGCGTAAACGTCCTGGGCAAAGGCTTCGACCTCGCGCAGGAAAGGCTGCAAGTCGCCGGGCCGGTCGGCAAGCGCATGGTGATACCAGGCGGTGGCCGCGTAGGTGGGCAGAAAGTTGACGTCGCCGTCGCTGAGATTCAACCCGGCGGTGCCGCTGCCGAAGTCGAGGTAGGGTGAGACCAGGACCACTCCGTTCAACGCGACGTTGTGTTTGCTGAGAAGTTCATAGGCGACTCCGGCGGTGCGCATGCCGCCGTAGCTCTCGCCGAGAATGAATTTCGGCGCGGCCCAGCGTCCGTACTGGTTGAGGTAACGCACGATGAAATCGGACACCGACCTGATGTCCTGGTCGACGCCCCAGAAGTCTTTTCCCTCCCCCTTGCCGATGGGGCGAGAGAAGCCGGTGCCCACGGGGTCGATCATCACCAGGTCGGCGCGATCGAGGATGGTGAACTCGTTCTCCACCGTCCGGAACGGTCCGTGGGTGTTGGCGGCCAGGTCGTCCAGCACCGTGCGCTTCGGGCCGAGGATACCCATGTGGAGCCAGGCGGACGCCGAGCCGGGCCCCCCGTTGTAGGCGAACATGATCGGGCGGGTGCGCGGGTCGGCGCCGTCCTTCACATAGGCGGTGAAGCCGAAGAGCGCGATCGGCTCGTCCTTGTCGTTCGTGATGAGCATGGTGCCGGCGGTGGCGGTGTACGCAAGCACCGCGCCGCCGATCTTCATCTCGTGTTTGGTGGTCCAGACCTTCGCCGCAGGCGCCGCCTTGGCCTCCGGCGCGGGCGAGGCGTCGGCCTTCGGCCTGGCGTCCTGCGGATCGGCTGAGGCTTCAACCACCGGGGAACCGGCCAGGGTGACCATCGCCACGGACGCGGACAGGGTGACGACCATCTTCAACCGGCAGATTCGTGTGTTCATCTGGAAAGTATAGGTGGCGGCGACCCAGCGGTCCGAGCGCATCGACGAACCCCGAGGCCTCCGGTGAGTGCGCGGTGTACCCCGCGCCTACCCTCAGTGGACGGTGGCCGCGGCGCAGCGCAGCAGGCGCACTTCCTGGATCCGCGTCGTCCCGAGGCCGTTGTCGAACTCGATGAACATTCCCGGGGCCGCCACCATCCCCGTGAAAATCGCGTGCCCGCCCCACGTGCATCCGTTCACCCGCACGACCGCGGGGCCTGAGCCCTCCTTGTCGAACCAGCCGCCGCTGACCTGGTAGGCGCCGCCTCCGAGGAAGCCGAGGACGTAGAGGGAGTTCTTGGTTCGCACCAGGACCCAATCGCCCACCGCGAGATCTCTCTCGCTCAGGCTGTCGGTCTCCGCGGCGCAACTGGCCAAGCGACCGAGAGTACGCGAGAGCGCCGACCGGGCGCCTTCGAACGTGCCGTCCAACGTTGTGTCGGTCTCCGCGCGACGGGTCATGCAGCGAACCTCCCAAGTCAAGCCTACGCCTTTCGTCGCGGGGATTCATGAACCTCTTGCCCGGCGAGCGACTCCGATCGTATGGGATCCGTGGTGCCAGGGCCCCACGAGGTCATCACCACGCGCGACGCACGTATACTCGGACGGATGCAGATCGTGTCACCCGACAGGCTCTTGGTGCCGACCGTCGCCTCACAACTCCCGGCGGTCGCGGATCTCTGCCTCAAGCATCGGGTTCGGCGGCTCGCCCTGTTTGGCTCCGGAGCGAACGGCCGGTTCGACTCGACAAAGGGGAGCGATCTCGACTTCTTGGCGGAGTTCGAACCGATGTCCCCACGCGAACACGCCGGCGCTTACTTTGGGCTGATGGAGGATCTGGACCGCTTGCTCGGTGTCCGGATCGACCTCGTCGAGGCGAGCGCGATCCGGAACCCCTACTTCAAGGAGGCCGTACGCAACACCCAGGTCGTGCTGTATGAGGCGGCCTGAGACCCTCAAGTACCTTTTCGACATTGCTGAAGCCTGTCGCCTCTCGACCAGTTCCTCTCCGGGAAGGTGCTGGCTGACTACGAAAACAGTGCGTTGTTGCGGTCGGCGGTCGAGAGGCAGTTTGAAATCATCGGCGAAGCCCTTCGGCTGGCTATTCGGGATGACCCGACCCTCGCGCAGCGCGTCACCAACTTCAGCCGGATCATCGCTTTCCGGAACCGGCTGATCCACGGCTACGCCTCGGTCCTGAGCGACGTGGTGTGGGGGGTTATCGAGACCGACCTTCCGACTCTCCGAGCCGAGGTCGCCGCCCTGCTCGGAGCGGAAGGCGAAAGGCTGTGATGGAGACGGGTGCGCGGCTCGGAGCCTATGAAATCATCACCGCCATCGGCGCAGGCGGGATGGGCGAGGTGTTTCGTGCGCGGGCGGTACAATTTCTCGAAACTTCCCCATGAGACGAGTCACTGAGTCGGAGCCCATTTCCCTGGACGAAGTCCGCGCACTGGAACTGATCGACCTCACCCTGGATGATCCGCGGCACCGGCAATCGGCCCCGCGGCTGCGGGAAATCGCGCGCACCCGCGAGGTCGTGGTCGATTTTTTCGCGGGCTCGAACGAGTACGGATCGACGAGCGCTTCTCTGCAGAAATACTTCGACCAATTCGCGCTGTTGGCGCGCCGTGCGGCCGCCGCCGGCTGACCACCTCATCAGGGGTGAGAGCCCCGAAGAAGTAGGGACGGCCGGGCTAGACTGCCAGAATCGGATGATCCTCTCGACCGGCGCGCGGCTTCGGCCGAACGAAACAGCGGCGCCATTGGCGCGGGCGGGATGGGCCACCGCAGGGTCGTTTGGCCGCGGTCCACTCGCGGCGGGAGATTGCCAATGAAATTCCGTCTACCCCTCGCGATGTTTCCGGTGCTGGCCGGCGCGTCGTTTACCGCCATGGCCAGGGGCCCGATGGTCCTCGCCCACGTCCCCGCGATCGAGCAGGCGGCGGCGCCCTCGGTCGCGGTTTACTATCCGCCGGCGGGCACATGGCAGAAGAGGCCGGCGGCCGAACTGGGGATGGATCAGGCGGCGCTCGACGCCGCGGTGCATTTCGCACAAACGCGCGAGTCCACCCGCAGGGTGGACTTCAGCGATCAGGAGCGCATCTTCGGCTCGCTGCTGGGATCGGTGCCCACCATCCGAACGAAGACCAACGGACTGGTGATCTACAAGGGTTACGTGGTGGCTGAGTTCGGCGACACCACCTGGGCCGACCCCACCTACTCGGTAGCCAAGAGCATGCTGTCCACGGTCGCCGGCCTGGCGGTGCGCGACGGCAGGATCACCAACCTCGACGAGCCGGTGGGACGCACGGTGAAGGATGGCGGGTATGACTCGCCGCACAACGCGCTCGTGACCTGGAAGATGCACCTGCAGCAGGAAACCGAGTGGGAGGGCACGATGTTCGGAAAGAAGCACGACTTCGTGGGCAAGGAAGCCTTCGGCCTTGGCGAGCGCACGCCGCGCGCCCTGAACCCTCCCGGCGCCTTCTACGAGTACAACGACGTGCGCATCAACCGTTTCGGCCAGTCGCTGCTGCGCACGTTCAGGAAGCCCGTGCCCGAGGTGTTCCGCGACGAGGTCATGAACGTGATCGGCGCTTCTAACACCTGGCGCTGGGTGCCTTATCACAACAGTTACGTGGAGGTGGATGGCCGACGGATGGCGTCGGTAAGCGGCGGCACCCGCTGGGGCGGCGGCGTGTGGATCGACTCCTGGGACATGGCTCGTTTCGGATACCTCTGGTTGCGAGGTGGCAAGTGGGGCGATATCCAGCTGCTGCCGCCGTCCTACCTGAAGGCGGCGATCACGCCGAGCGAGCACGGTCCCGACTACGGCTACTTGTGGTGGCTCAACACGGAGGGCAAGAACTATCCCGGCCTGCCGGCCACGGCTTATGGCGCCCGTGGCGCGGGCAGTAACACCATCACCATTCTGCCCGACCAGGACCTGGTCGTGGTGTGGCGCTGGCACGCGGGGAACGAAGCGGACTTCGTGAAGCGAGTGGTGGCCGCGATCAAGCCCTCGATGCCGGGGCGGTAGCCGGGCGGCGGCTCCGGGCGCTCCTGCTCCGCGTCGAGGCTGCGCATGTTCTGCGCCGGACGGAACCAGGGCAAGCTCCTGATTGAGGAAGTCGATCTCAAAGATCGAGCATGCGACCTATCCGCTCGAGCCCCGCGACCAGGGTCTCGGTTCGGCCGCCCAGACTGATGCGCATGTGGGCCGGGGCCCCGAAGAAACTGCCGGCAACCACGGCCACGCTGTGGTCGGCGAACAGGCGCGCGACGAATGGGCCCATATCGGGCACGCCGGCCAGGCGCGGAAACATGATGGTCGTCTCCACCGGTACGGAAAGTTCCAGCTGGGGATGACGCGCAAGGAAGGCCCGGGCGACATCGAGATTGGTCGAGACGAGCCCGTGCGCGCGCGCGGCGAGCCGACCGAGATGCGTGAAGGCCAGCGCGCCGAGCCGATCGGCGGGTGCTGCTCCGATGTTGTCGATGAGGTCGCGCACGCGCCTCGCGCGCTCGGCGATCGCGGGCGCGGCGATGACCCAGCCGCACCGCAACCCCGAGAGTCCGTACGACTTGGTCAGGCTGCTGATCGACAGGAGTCGATCGCCGAGGAGGGCGGCCGGCGTGTACCGGCCGGTCACCCGCGGAGCCGTCCGCGGCTTGTCGGATGACGGGGGGTCCTGGAGCATGTTCGTGACGTCGAGATAGACCTCGTCCACCAGCACATGAACGCCGGCGCCTTCCGCCATGGCCTGGAGGGCCACGAGCGTGTCGCGGTCCGTGGTCATCCCGCTGGGATTGTGCGGACTCGTGATGATGACGAGCTTCGTCCCGGTGGTGATCCGGGAGCGAAGCGCCCCGACGTCGATGCGATAACCCTCATCGAATCGCCGCTCGAACGTTTCGACCCGGGCCCCGAGAAGCCGGCACGCGCCGGTGATCTGGTCGTACCACGGTTCTTCCATCAGCACGGTGTCGCCGGGGCCCACGAGTGCGGCTATCGCGAGGAAATTCGCGGCCGAGCAACCATGCGCGGTGACCACGAGATCGGTCGACACCCCGTAGTGGGCGGCAATGGCCTCGACCAACGGGGGATATCCGCCGCGGTCGGGGGCGGTGAGATCGACGGCCTCCCTTGCACCCGGCAGATCGTCGAGCGTGCACGCGAGCAGATTGCTCCCCGCCAGATCGAACGTCGCGGCGGGCCGGGTCTTGGCCCAGTAAAGATAAGGAGCGAGCGGCGAGGTCAGCATCGAGGATCTCAGTCGGAGGAAGGGTCAGGCGAGGGGTTTGGGGCGGGCCTGGACCTGGACCAGTAGTAGACGGGCACTCCGAGGGCCAGAAGCGCCACGCCCACGGCCGAACGTTCAGGCGCGGTGCGGATCACGCTGAGGACCACTGCGATCGCGACCAGGACGAAGACGGCGGGCAAAAAGGGATAACCGGGCGTCCGGAAGCCGACGCGGCCGGCGAACCGGCGTCGCAGCCGGAAGAGCCCCGCGACGGTCAGGCCGAAGAAGACCCAGTCGGCGAAGACCACCGTGTTCAGGAGGTCCTCGTACTTGCCGGTGAACAGCAGCGCCAGGGCCCAGGCCGACTGCAGGAGAATCGCGAGACCCGGAGTCCGGAAACGCGGATGGAGCTGCGCGAGTGCGGGAACGAAAACCCCATCGCGCGCCATCGCGAAATAGATCCGGGGCGAGGCCATGATCCCGAGGTTCAGGAATCCGAAGGTCGAAATGGCGATGGTGGCCGAGATGAACCGGGCGCCGTTTGTGCCCATCCATAGTCCCGCGACACTCGCCGCGGGCGTCTCCGTGCCCGCGAGGCCGGCGAGCCCCAGCGTGCGCAGGTAGGCGACGTTCGCGAGCAGGTAGATCGCGATCACGATCAGCGTGCCGATGATGAGACTGCGCGGCATGTCGCGCTGCGGATCGCGCATCTCCTCGGCGACCGTGTTCGCCTTCTGCCAGCCCCCATACGTAAAGAGGATGGGGATGAGAGCCGCCCCGAAGGCGAGCAGGCCGGAGGGCGTGTCATCCGCGCGGGTCTCCGCCATCCAGCCTGGAGCGGCCTCGCCGCCCCAGAACGCGAACGCAATGAGCACCACGAGGGCGGCGAGCTTCAGGACCACGGACACGTTCACCACGCGGCTGCCCGGCCGCACGCCCACGTAGTTGATCGCGGTGAGGAGCGCGATGGCCCCGGCCGCGACGGCGATGAGCATGGACCCGGTCTCGGCCCGTCCGACGAGTCTCAGGGAATAGCGCGCGAAGTTGAGAGCGACCGCCGCCATTCCGCCCGCCTCGATCATGAGCAACTGCGCCCAGCCGTACATGAAGCCCGCCATCGGATGCCACGCATCGCGCAGGTAGACGTAGGGCCCGCCCGCCTGGGGCTGCTGCTGCCCCAGCTCCGCGTACGCGAGTGCGCCGATGATCGCGACCACCCCGCCCGCGAACCACGCCCCCAGCACGAGGGGTGTCGAATCGAGGGCGCGCGCGACGATGTACGGATTGACGAAGATGCCGGTGCCGATGATGCCGCCGACCACGACCATGGTGGCGTCGAACAAACCGAGCTCGCGTTTCAGCGACATGGATGGAGACTACTTTGTATTCCGCCGGGAGGACACTCGCGAGAGTGCTTTGGGCCCGGTCCGGAGAGTGGGGTCCTGAATCTTGCCGAGCCCGCCTCGCCTGCTGTTCTGAGCATCTCGTTCCAGCCCCTGAGCCGGGTCGGGTCCCACGCTATCCTCGCGCCCCAATGTCCTCTCGCTCCCGGATCACCGCGTTGGCGGCGATCCTCACCCTGGCGGCCGTCCTCCGTTTCACGGGCCTCTCGGCCGGTCTGCGGCACACCCCGTTCATCGACGAGGAGTTCTTCGTCAGGAACGTCGAAGGGATGCTGGATCGAGGCGACCTGGACCATCGGTTCCACATGTATCCCGGGTTCTTCTTCTACCTGCTTACCCCGGTTCTCGCCTTCGTCCCGCGTCCCTTCGGCGCGGACGCCTATCTGGCGGCGCGTCACGTGGTGGCGGCATTCGGAGTTGCAACCGTGGCCCTCGTCTATCTCCTGGGCGCCCGGCTCGGATCTGTCCGGTCGGGGCTGATCGGGGCGGCGGTACTTGCCGTCTCGCCCGTGGCCGCGTTTGTCGCCCACGAGGTGCGCCCTGATGTGGCCCTCGGCTTCTTCGCGATGGTGGCCCTGTTGATCATCGGGCGGATCGACGGCCACGGGAAGCGAGATGTCCTTGCCGGAATCGCGGTCGGGATGGCGACCGCGATCAAGTACACCGGAGTGACCCTGGCCGTGCCCTATGTGGTTCAGCGCTTCACCGTCGCGGAGAATCGCGGGCGCGGCATGGTGCTGTCGGGAGCGGCCGCGCTCGTCACCTACGCCCTGCTTTCGCCTTATTCGTTCCTGCACTTCAACGACTTTGTCGACGGCGTCCTGCTCCAGAAGAGCTACCACGATGCGATCCGGGCTCGCGGCCTCCAAGGCTATTGGGACATCGCGTTCGTCTACGTGCGTAGCGTTGTCCCCGGTGTGCTCGGTGCGCCGGCCCTGCTGGCCGCCCTGGGGGGCCTTTGGGTAAAGCGCCGGGACTGGAGGGCGGTGCTGCCGCTCCTGGCTCTTCCCATAGCGCTCGTCGCGGTTCTGTCAACCGCCCAGATCCATCGCTCGCGCTACTTCCTGTCCGCCCTTGGGGTTATGGCCGTCCTCGCCGGCATCGGAGTCGACGCGGCCTGGAAGCGCTCAAGGGGCCTCGGGGTTGTCCTGGGCCTGATCGTCGTTGGCGTGCCCCTCCTCACCACGGTGCAGGACGTGGCCGCCTTTCAGCGACCGAGCACGATGGACCGGGTCCTCGACTGGACCGCAGCGAACGTGGCGGAGGGCAGTCGCATCGCCACCACGCTTCCGCGTATCGGTTTCGATCGCCGGCGGCACGAGGTGATGCCGGTGGAGAGTGGGGACCTTGCGGGCCGGCGCACGGTCGCGCACGCCGATATGGTGGTCGCAGCCGTGGCCAACGACGGTGAGCGGTTTCCCGGTTTCGCCCGGCGATTCGTGGCGCCACCCACTCATCCGCTTGAAGGGCCTCCCATCGAGGTGCTGACCCGCGTCACGGGCGAGGCGACGACGCCGGTGGACCTGCGGGGCGCCCGCCTCGACGCATCCGAGAATACGGACCGCTTGTCTCGTATCGCAGACGGTGACCTCGAGACACGCTGGGAAACGAAGGAGACGCAGCGGCCGGGGATGTGGGTCTCGGTGGCGTTCTCGACTCCGCGCACGATTGACCGCGTCGAGTTGGCGCTCGGCGCCAGGCCGAATCAATGGGGCCGCCGCCTCGAGATCGACGTGAGCCAGGACGGGCGAGAGTGGACATGGGTCAGGACCACACCCGGACGCCCCCCGGTCCCTGACCAGGTCGGGGGAGATCGGAGTCACAGCCAGGTTCTGCTTCTGGCGCCTCCAACCCCGGCTTCCGCGGTGCGGATCAGGCTTTTGGACGCGGAGCGAGCCCGCTGGGGCTTCGCGGAGATCGACATTCAGGCCCTCAGCGGTGTCCCGCAAGACACTGGCTCCCGCGACTCGAAGAACTCGCCACCGGCCGCGCGCTGAGGGTCGCCGTCACGATAGAGGCGCCTGGTATCCAGCCGACAGACCCCGCAGGAGCAGCAGGTCTAACGTCTCCCGGAACCGGGGCGGAGTCCGGTCGGCCGCCCCTACTTCTTCACGTACTTCTTCAAGGCGCGCTGGCCCACTTCGGCGCCGTAGATATTGCCGGCGGCGTCGACAGCGATGCCTTCACCCGCACTGGTGTTCGGCGGATCCACCGCGCTGTCGGGAATGAGCGCGATCACCTTGGCGTTCTTCCCTTCGCGGAGACTGCCGATGCGAATTCCGCGCTTCCAGTTCTTGCGGTTGGGGTTCACGGAGCCCGACTCCGAGTCGGTCGCAAACAGCATGTCGTTCTTGTCGATCCAGATCCCGCTGTTGCGGCTGAACTGTTCGTAGCCGGACTCGAGCAACGCACCGTCCTGATCGAAGACGACCAGACGATTGTTTGAACGGTCGGCGACGAACAGACGCCCCTTGGAATCCCAGGCCAGGGAATGCGGCTGGTCCATCTGGCCGGGGCCCGACCCGTAAGAGCCCCACGCCTTGATGAACTTCCCCGTCCTGTCGAACTTCACGATGCGGGCGTTGTCGCCGCCATGTCCTTCGGCCACGAAAACGTCCCCTTTCGAGTTGGTGATCACGTCGTTCGGCTGGAAGAACGACGCCGGATCGGCTGGCTGTCCCGGTTGGTTGCCGCCGGCTTTCCCCAGGGTGAGAAGCAAGGTGCCCTCGGGGCTGAACTTGAAGACCTGGTGTCCGATCACCTTCGGCGGCATCGGCGGCAAAGGCGAATCCGCCGCCGCTCCGCGCGGACGGCGCGGCAGGTTGTCGTTGCCGTCGGTGATCCACAAGTTGCCGTCGGCGTCGATGTGGAACCCGTGCGGGAACACCATCATTCCGGTGGCGAAACTCCGCACGAGCTTGCCGCTCTCGTCGAACTTCAGGATCACGGGCAAGTCCACCATCTTCTTGGCGACGGCGTCCCAGCAGGAGTTGGCGCCGCAGCGCTCGCCCACCCACACCGATTTGCCGTCCTTGTCGATTTCGACCGCGCTCAGCGCGCCCCAGACCCGGCCCTCGGGCATCTTGAAGAAGTTCTCGACTGTGGCGTAGGGGTTCGGCGCGTCGTTCGTCGGGGCGATCGCGGTCTGGGCGACCGCGGCCGAACCGGACATCAACGCCACGGCAATGGCGCGGGCAATCTGTCCCCGCCCTGTTTTCGTCTGCTTTGTCATGGTGCTCCTCATGAACGCGAATGTTGAGCCGTGGACTCTAGCAGTTCCGGCCGGAGCGGAGTCGCTCCCTGGGGGTCGCGGACGGCGGCATGCGGCGAGGCGCCCGTGGTCACTTCACATCAGACTCGCCGTTCACCACCGCCTGCCAGGCGCGCGCCACGCGTTCCGTCGGCAGCCAGGCCGTCGGCACACCCAGGCCGTCGGCACACGAGGAGCGCCGGCCGCGGTTGAGGGAACCGACGCGATGGGGTTCGTGGCGCAGGCTGCTTAGAAATGCTTTCCCGAGCGGCCCGTTCCAGGCACTTCTGGGGAAACGGTCGAAGCCACTGGCGGTCCCTTCGACACTTCGACAAGCTCAGTGCAGGCAGGCTCAGGGACCGTTGGGGCGGCGTTCCTTCCAACCCTCATGGGCGTAGCCCGTGAACCGCCTCGTCAGTCGGTCTGACGGTATCCCCGCGGAGGTCCGTCTACGGCGCCCGACCGCGGAAGTTGCGGGCGTCGTCGGTGCTGCCGCTGCCGGTGTCGTGCGCGGTCGTCGGATAGGCGCATAGCGGACGGGTTCGGTCCGCGATCGCGGCCTGATTCTCTGCGCAGGCCAAGCCACGACACGAGTCCCGTGTTACACTGATCTCGTGGAGACCAAAGCCGCCAATGTGACTATCGTGATCGAGGCCGCGCTGCTTCGGCGCGCCCGTATCAAGGCTCTCGAAGAGGGAACCTCGCTGAACGCGGTCCTGCGCGAGCGGGTCGAGGAGTACGTTTCGCGCGCTTCGCCGGCCAAGGCGGCGAAGCAGGCGTTCCTTCGCCTGGCCGAAGCCTCGAAGGCTCGGGGCGGGCGGAAGATTTCCCGCGAGGAAATGCATGAGCGAGGGTGAAGGTCCGTTCTTCCTCGACTCGAACATCCTCATCTACGCCTTCGACACCGCGGAGCCCAGGAAGCGGGCGCGAAGCCGCGCGCTGATCGAGAGCCTTCCCGCCGAAGCCATCGTTCTCTCGGCCCAGGTGGTGAACGAGTTCTACTTCACGGTCACTCGAAAGCTCCGCCGGCCCTTGCCCGCAGCCGAGGCCGAGGAGGCCATCCGCGGGCTCTCGGGCTTTCGTATCCTGCCCCTCGACTACCGGCTCTCGATGGCGGCCATGGAACTGGTCCGAAAGCATCGGCTCTCGATCTGGGATGCCCTGATCGTCGAGAGCGCCCTCGATGGCCGCTGCCGCACTCTCTTCTCCGAGGACTTTCAGGATGGCCGGAGGTACGGAGCGTTGAAGGTAACGAATCCGTTCGTCGATTGACCCCACCGGCGCCCGACTCGTCGGCCTCCGACAGACGACCCGGAATGGGCAGTCCGCCGCGTCACCACACCACGCTGTCGTATCGTCGCCTGATGTTGCGATCCTTAGTCACGAGCGGCACATCAAGCAGGCGCGCTTCGGCGACGATGACCCGGTCGAACGGGTCTCGGGTCGAGGTTTCCTCGAGGCTAGACTCCGAAGACTCCTGACCCTCAAGGGGGCGCGGCAGAAAGACAGGCATGAAGACTTTCAAAGACAGAGTCGCGGTAGTCACCGGGGCCGCGTCCGGCATCGGTCGCGGCATGGCCGAGCGGTTCGGCGCCGAGGGAATGAAGGTGGTCCTCGCCGACGTCGAGGAGCAAGCCCTTCGCCAGGCCGAGGCCCAGTTCCGCGAGAAGGGCATCGACGTTCTCGGCGTGCTGACCGACGTCTCCAAGGCTGAAGACGTCGAGCGTCTGGCCCAACAAGCCCTCAACGCGTTCGGCGCGGTGCACATCCTGTGTAACAACGCCGGAGTCGGCGGCACGCTTGGTCCCCTGATGAACGACACCCTCAGGGACTGGGAATGGGTCATGGGCGTGAACCTGTGGGGCGTCATCCACGGCGTCCGCATCTTCCTCCCCATCATGTTCAAGCAGGACGAAGAGGGCCACATCGTGAATGCCGCGTCGCTCGCCGGCCTGATGGCAGGACGGGGAATCTATGGTGTAACCAAGCAGGCCGTGGTGGCGCTCTCCGAGTCCCTCTACAACGAGATGAAGTTAGCCGAAGCGAAGATCGGAGTCTCGGTCCTGTGTCCGGCATGGGTTAACACCAGGATCGCCGACTCGGCGAGAAACCGCCCGCCCGAACTGGCTAACCCTACCGACCCCTTGCCAAACGCCATGCGCGAAGCCACCACCCGGATGGTCCGCGACTTCCTGAGGGACGGCAAGTCGCCGGCCGAGATCGCCGACGAAGTGTGGAAGGCGATCCGCGACGACAAGCTGTACATCGTCACGCACCCGGAAATGGACGGGCTCATCAAGGAGCGCTTCGACAACATCCTGGGCCGGACGAATCCCACGCCTCGCCTGATCGGCTGACCGCGGAGCCCGATTGTCGGCGGTCAGGCAGTGGCGCCCCGGCCAACCCGGATCCTGGCATCGACGACGATGGCGCCCTCGCCGGGACGCCGCACCCGGACGGGGTTGAGATCGAGTTCGCGCAGTTCGGGCATGTCCTCGACCAGGGCGGAGAGTCGCTGGAGCAGGGTGATCAGCGCCGCGCGGTCGGCCGGGGGGCTGCCGCGATAGCCGTCGAAAAGGGGCCGCAGGCGCAGGCGATCGATCATCTCCGCGGCATCGAGGTCGCTGATCGGGGGCAGATGGAACGAGACGTCGCGAAGGAGTTCGACATGGACACCGCCGATGCCGCACACCAGAAGGGGGCCGAACGTGGGATCCACCACCACTCCGACCAGGGCCTCGAGTCCGCCCTCGATCTGCCTCTGGAGAATGACGTTCTCGAGGGCAAAACCCGCCCGGGCCAGACGATCCCGCATGGTGGCCACGGCGGCCGTCACCTCGCCTTCGCTTCGTAGATCGAGGACTACCCCGCCCACATCCGTCTTGTGAACAAGGCCTGGGGCCACCGCTTTCGCCACCAGAGGGAAGCCCATCGAAGAGGCGACGCCGGCGGCGTCTTCGGGCCGGGCCACCCGCAGGTCGGCCATCGCGATACCCGCGACCGCGAGCAGCGCGCGAACATCGTCCGATTCGAGCCAGTGCGGCTCCGGTCGGGCTTCCAAAGAGGCCTGCACGATCCGCCTCGCTTCCGATCGCTGCTCGTCGGTGAGGCGGACGATGTCGCCCGCGGGCCGCTCGCGCCAGCGCTGGTGCTTGAGCGCCGCGCTCAGGGCCCGCGCCGCATTCTCGGGAAACGCATACGAGGGCAGACGACCCCGGCCCCCGGTCGCGAGCACCGGGGGCGCGCCTTTGCTGGCCAGGAAGACGGTGAGCACCGGTTTGTGGGCGGGCACGGTCGCCGCACTCTTCGCCACCGCGGCGGCGATCTCCTCCGCGGTCGTGACCAGGGGCGGCACGAAGACCACGATCACCGAGTCGACGCCCGGGTCCTGGCCGACGATTTCGATGGCGCGTTCGTACTGCTCCGGGGTGGCGGACGCAATCATGTCGATCGGGTTCTTGAAACCGGCGGTGGCGGGAAGGAGAGACCGCAGTTGCTGGAGGGACGCTGCGGTGAGTTCGGGAAGAATGAGGCCCTGCGCCTCGCAGGCGTCGGCGAGCAGGATGCCGGGACCGCCTGCGTTCGTGACCACACCCACCCGAGGTCCGCAAGGCGGCGGCTGAGTGGCGAGGAGGGCGGCCACATCGAACATCTCTTCGAGCGTGTTCGTTCGGATCACTCCCGCCTGCTCGAAGAGGGCGTCGACCCCGACATCGAGACAGGCGAGGGACGCGGAGTGCGAGGACGCGGCGCGCGTGCCCGCGGCGGAGCGGCCCGATTTCACCGCCACGATGGGTTTGCGCCGCGCCACCTCGGGCGCGAGCCGGGCGAACCGCCAGGGATTGCCGAAGCTCTCGAGGTAGAGCGCGATCACGTCGGTGCGCGGGTCGTCCTTCCAGAACGCCAGCAGATCGTTACCCGAGACGTCGGCCTTGTTGCCGACCGAGACAAAGGAAGAGATGCCGATGTGAAGGTCGCGCGCATGCTCCAGGATGGCGACGCCAAGCGATCCGCTCTGCGACAGCATCCCCACGTTCCCCGGGGGCGCGGCGGTGGGCGCGAACGTCGCGTTGAGCCCGACCCGCGGATCCGTGTTCAGGATGCCCATGCAGTTCGGGCCCACCATGCGCATCCCGGAACTGCGCACGAAGTCGCGGATCCGCTCCTGTTCCGCCTGGCCCTCGGGCCCCATCTCCCCGAAGCCGGCGGAAATCACCACCACGCTGTTCGCTCCGGCCCGGGCGCACTCGCGCACGGCCTGGAAAACTCCCGCGGCGGGTACGGCGATGATGCCGAGGTCGATCGGCCGGCCGATGGCGGCGACGGTCGTGAACGCGGGCAGGCCCTGGATTTCGCCGCCCGCGGAGTTGACGGGGTAGATGGCGCCCTTGAAGCTCTCCCGCAGGTTCCGGAGCAGGGTGCCGCTGATGGTCATGGGCTTTCGCGACGCGCCGAGAAGGGCGACCGACTTCGGCTCGAAGAGGGCGCGGATGCTGCGCGCGGAAGCGCCGGACGCGTCGAACTCGCGGCTGCGCAGGAGAACGTCGGTGGCGAAGGACAAAGCGGGGCTCCCTCAGAACCGCGCGAGCGCGTCTTCGAGGTCGGGCTTGCCGATCTCCTGCAGCTCGTAGCCCACGCGCAGGGCGGGCTTTCTGATCTCGAGGACACGGCGCAGGTCGATGGGGGTGGCCACGAGCACGAGGTCGCAAGGGGTCTTCTCGATCGTGGCCTGGAGGTCCCTCGTCTGCTCGGGGCCGTAGCCCATCGCAGGCAGGAGGGCGCCGATGCCGGGGTAACTTTCGAAGGTTCTGGTGATGGTCCCGACCGTATAGGGACGTGGGTCCACGATCTCCGCCGCCCCGTGGCGGATGGCGGCGAGGACGCCCGCGCCGTACTTCATCCCGCCGTGGGTGAGGGAGGGCCCGTCCTCGACCGCAAGGACGCGTTTGCCCCGGATCTGCTCAGCCCCGTCCACGAAGAGGGGCGAAGCAGCGTCGATCACCATGGCGCCCGGGTTCAGTTCCCGGATCGAGCGCCGCACCATCTCGATTCCCTCGGGCCCGGCGGTGTCGATCTTGTTGATCACCACCACGTGAGCCCGGCGCAGGTTGGTCTCGCCGGGGTGGTAGGTGGTCTCGTGACCGGGCCGGTGCGGGTCGGCCACCACGATCTCGAGGTCCGACCGGTAGAACGGCAGGTCGTTGTTGCCGCCGTCCCAGAGGACGACATCGGCCTCTTCCTGGGCCTGGTCCAGGATCGCGCCGTAGTCCACCCCCGCATAGATGATGCCGCCCGCCATGATGTGCGGCTCGTACTCCTCGCGTTCCTCGATGGTGCACTCGTGCCGATCGAGGTCTTCCATGACCGCGAAACGCTGCACCCTCTGCTTGACCAGGTCCCCGTAAGGCATGGGATGACGGATGGAGACGACCCGCCGTCCCTTCGCGCGCAGGATAGAGGCGACGCGACGCGAGGTCTGGCTCTTGCCGGCGCCGGTGCGCACCGCGCACACCGACACCACCGGCACCTTCGCCTTCAGCATGGTCGCGTTCGGCCCGATCAAACGGAAATCGGCGCCACAGGCGAGCACCAGCGAGGCCTTGTGCATCACCGTCTCGTGCGAGACGTCGCTGTAGGAGAAGACGACCTGGTCGGCGTCGAGGTCGCGGATCAGCCCCTTCAGGTCCGACTCGGGATGGATGGGAATGCCGTCCGGATACAGCGGGCCGGCCAGTTCCTTCGGGTAGCGGCGGCCGTCGATGTTCGGAATCTGGGTCGCGGTGAAGGCGACCACGAGGCTCGACGGGTCCTCACGGAAGACGGTGTTGAAGTTGTGGAAGTCGCGTCCGGCGGCTCCCATGACGATGATCCGGGTGGGCACGAGGTCTCCTTTCGTCTGCCCAGTCAGAATACGGAGGCCCTTCGGAAGCGTCAACGAGCCATGTGGCTCATCCGTGGTTCAAACGGAACGTCTCGGGCGACGGGCCGGCGGCGGCCGCAAACGGTGGCCGCAAGATCCCCCCGCCGTCCCTGCGTGCGGTTGGGGGATTCAGGCGGCGGGGGCGCCCGCCCGGGACTCGGTCACAAGGTGCTGGCGAAGCAGGGCGCGGACGGTTTCCACGACCGCCGGGAGTGCGGCCTGCAGGGCGGGCGACAATTCGATGGTCATGGGCTGGACCTTCGCAATCGACACGGTGATGAGGTCGATGGTGGGCAGGGGACCGAGAAGAGCGGCGGACTCCACGAGATCGCGCAGACCGATGTCGTGGGCGGAGAGCGAGCGCGGGAAATCGGTGGCGAAGCGGGGATGTAACACCTTGACCGTGCCTTGGGCTCCGTCGTCGAGGGTCGCGTCGATCAGGATCATGTGAGGGTGTTCGTCGAACAACTCGAGGAGGTGGAAACCGCCGGTTCCGCCATCGACCACGAGGACGCCCGCAGGCACAGGCTCGGCCTCGATCGCCCTCACTGCGTGGACGCCCACGCCCTCGTCGCCCATCAGAAGGTTGCCGATGCCGAGGACGAGCAAAGCGGTTACTTCCCGGTCGGCGGCTCGGGTAGGGACGCGGGGGGAACGTCGATGAATTTCCAGCCCCCCACCATGGAGGACGTGACCCCGCGGCCTTCCACGTAGTCGTGATAGGCCACCAGATAGACGTGAACCATGACGAAGGCGGGGAAGAACCACATCAGCAGATGATGCCACTGCCGGACCGCGAGGTCGCTGCCGAAAAGAGGGATCACCCAGGCGAACAACAGTCCCATCCCCGATTTGCTCATCGCCGAATAGAGGGCGAGCCCGGTCGCCACCTGGGCCAGGAACACCAGGAAGGAGAGGAAGTAGATGAGGCCGGCGAGGGCATTGTGGCCCACGGACGCCAGCGGCTGCTCCACCTTGCCCAGCATGATGTCGACCCGGAGCACGCGCATGATCTCCTTCCACTGTTCGGCGCGGAGGGGGATGAAGTTGCGCCAGGTGGCGTAGCGGTTCCCCACGAACCCCCAGTAGATGCGGAACAGGAAGTTGAAGATCAACAGATAGGCCACGGAGAAGTGGACGAAGCGGACCGTCCCGAACCAGTAGCCGGACCACGGCTCCGAGGAACTCTGGAAAGCGACGGGATTCCCGATCAGGTAGCCCGTGACCCCCAGGACCACGATGCAGAGGGCATTGATCCAGTGAAAGAAACGGACGGCGACCTGCCAGACGTAGACACGCTGCATGACCCTGGCTTGCATGGCAACCTCCTTATTCGACGCTCACCCGGCTCACCGTCTTGCCGTGCTCGTCGTACACGTGCACCGCGCAGGCGATGCAGGGGTCGAAGGAATGGATGGTGCGAAGTATCTCCACCGGCTGCTTCACGTCGGCGACCGGAGTGCCGATGAGGGACTCTTCATAGGCGGACCGCTGTCCCTGGGCGTCGCGCGGCGAAGCGTTCCAGGTGCTGGGCACCACCAGTTGATAGTTGTCGATCTTCCGGTCCTTGATAACGATCCAGTGAGCGAGGGCCCCGCGCGGCGCTTCGGTCAGACCCACCCCCTTCGCTTCGGCGGGCCAGGTGGCCGGATCCCACATGGTCGCGTCGTGGGTCCTTGTTTCGCCGCGCTTGATGTTGTCGAGCAGCTGGTTGTAGAACTCCTTGGCCCAGCGCGCGATGAGGCGTGTCTCCAGACCGCGGGCGGCCGTGCGTCCGAGGGTGGAGAAGAGCGCTCCCACCGGCACGCCCAGTGTCTTCAGCGCCTCGTTCACCACCTCCTGGATCTCCTTGCTTCCGCGCGCGTAGCCGACGAGCAGGCGGGACAAGGGACCCACTTCCATGGCGTGATTCTTCCAGCGCGGTGTCTTGAGCCAGCTGTACTTGCCCTCGACGTTGAGCTGCTGGTAGGGGGGCTTCGGTCCGGTGTAGTTGAACTTGGTCTCACCCACCCACGGATGCTTGCCCGCGGCGTCGCCGTCGGTGTATTCGTACCAGGAATGCGGTATGTACTCCTGGACCTGACTCGGGTCCGTGCCGTCGATCTCGTGGACCTTCGACAGATCGCGGTCGAGGATCACGCCGCGGGGGAACTTGAAGCTCGCGACATCGGCATAGCCGTTGGTGGGAAGGTCGCCATAGGCCATGTAGTTCTTCAAACCGCCGCCGATGCCCGCCCAGTCCGTGTAGAAAGGGGCGATGGCCATGAGGTCGGCCAGGTACACCTGCTCCACGAACTCGGCCGCGTCGTCGAACAACTTCCTCACCATGGCCAGGCGTTCCGCGTTGATGCCGTTCACGTCGTCGACGTTGAACGAACACGGGGCGCCGCCCACGAGGTAGTTCGGATGCGAGTTCTTGCCGCCGAACACGGTGTGGACCTTGACGATCTCCTTCTGCCACTCGAGCGCCTCGAGGTAATGGGCGACCCCGATGAGATTCACTTCGGGCGGAAGCTTGTACGCGGGGTGACCCCAGTACGCGTTGGCGAAGATGCCGAGCTGGCCGGTCTCCACGAAACCGGTGAGCCGGGTCTTGAGGTCGGAGAAGTACCCGACCGAACTCTTGGGCCAGCGCGAGATCTTCTGGGCGAGCTCGGAGGTCGCCTTGGGATCGGCCTTGAGCGCGCTCACGATGTCCACCCAGTCGAGGGCGTGCAGGTGATAGAAGTGCACCACGTGGTCCTGCAGGTACTGAGCGCAGAACATCAGGTTGCGGACCAGATCGGCGGTGGGCGGCACCTTGATCTTCAGGGCGTCCTCGACGCACCGCACCGACGCGAGGGCGTGCACGGTGGTGCACACGCCGCAGGCCCGCTCGGTGAAGGCCCAAGCGTCCCGCGGGTCGCGGCCCTTGAGGATCAGTTCGAAGCCGCGCACCATGGTCCCCGATGAAAAGGCGTCGACGATCCGCCCGTCCTTTATTTCCGCTTCGATTCTGAGGTGACCCTCGATGCGCGTGATCGGGTCGACGACGATTCGGCTGGCCATCACTTGCCTCCCTCGGTTCCCGCTTCGGACGCCTGTTTGATTTCCTTGTGCTTGCGCACGTTGGTCGCCACCGCGTGGGCGGCGATGCCCGCCGCGGTCACTCCGGTCGCGATGACCCCGATGCGGTCGGCGGTCGACTCGATGCCGAAGCCCGGGAAGGACGGCAGGTGCTGGTAGAAGGGGCCGTTGTCCCAGAACTTCTCTTCGCTGCAACCGATGCAGCCGTGCCCGGACTGGATCGGGTAGCTGACACCCCCGTTCCAGCGGGTGACGCTGCACGCGTTGTTGGTCATGGGTCCGCGGCAGCCCATCTTGTACAGGCAGTAACCCTGTCGAGCGCCCTCATCGTCCCAGGCTTCGACGAACAGGCCCGCGTCGTAGCTCGCGCGACGGATGCAGGTGTCGTGAACGCGCTTCGAGTAGAACGCCTTGGGACGGCCGAGCCCATCGAGTTGGGGAATGCGGTCGAAGGCGAGCAGGTGAACGACCACCCCGGCCATCACGTCGCCGATGGGCGGACATCCCGGCACCTTGACGATCGGCTTGCCGGAGACGATCTTGTGGAGGGGGGTGGCGCCGGTCGGATTGGGATTGGCGGCTTGGATGCAGCCGTTACTGGCGCAGCTCCCCCAGGCGACGAGGGCTTTAGCACCCGCCGCCGCCTCCTTGACGATGTCGATCGCGCTGCGGCCGGCGATGCAGCAGTAGACGCCATCGGCGCCGGTGGGGATCGACCCCTCGACCAGCATCAGGTACTGGCCGGGATATTTCTCCATGGTCATCCGCATCGCCGCTTCGGCCTGCTCTCCCGCCGCGGCCTGCAGGGTCTCGGTGTAGTCGAGCGAGATGTTGTCGAGCAGGATGTCCGCGACCAGGGGATGCGACGCCCGGATGAAGGACTCCGAGCAGCAGGTGCATTCCTGGAAGTGGAACCACAGGACCGGGGGCCGAGGCTTGTGCTCGAGGGCCCAGGCGAGCTGAGGAAGTGCGGTGGCTTCGAGGCCGGCGGCCGCGGCCATCAGCGCGCACAGCTTGTTGAAGTCGCGGCGCGAATAACCGCGAATCTGCATGTCCTGCCAGACCGTGCGAGGTTGGTTGACCATCGCGATCCCTCCAAAAAAAGGAGCGGGCTCTTCGATCGTCGAAGCACAACGCGGATCGACGGCAAAGGGCCGTCTAAGCCTTTTCGAATTGTCGATATGCGGACAAACGCGAACTGACTCGAAAAGTACGCCCTCGCCCCGAGGGTGTCCAGAAGATGTTTGCACTATCGGGACGGTTCATTTGCATCACAAGGGACATCGTCGATCCCGCCGCTCCCCGGTGTTGTACGCTGCCGGTGACGCGATGAACACGAAGCGACTGCGGATCTATGTTCGGGGCGCGGTCCAGGGCGTGGGCTTCCGCCCGACCGTCTACCGCATCGCCACCGGCCTCGGGCTTATGGGGTGGGTGGCCAACTCGGCCTTAGGCGTCGAAATCGACATCGAGGGGCCGGAAGACGCGGTGCAACGCTTCGTCCCGGAACTGCTCGCGCACAAACCCCCGCGCGCCATCGTTCAGGGACTCGAGACACGCTGGCTCGACCCCCTCGGTCAGGGCACGTTCGAGGTGAAGCGGACGGACACCAAGGGAAGCGCCACCACACTCATCCTGCCGGATATCGCGACCTGCGCCGACTGTCTGCGCGAACTGTCCGATCCTTCCGACCGGCGGTTCTGCTATCCCTTCATCAACTGCACCAACTGCGGACCACGCTTCACCATCATCGAATCGCTTCCCTACGACCGCGAGCGCACGACCATGAAGCACTTCGTCATGTGCCCCGCCTGTCAGGCCGAGTACGACGATCCGAGCGACCGCCGTTTCCAGGCCCAGCCCAACGCGTGCCCGGCCTGCGGGCCGCAACTCGAACTGTGGGACCCCGCGGGCGCTGGACTGGGGGCACGCGAGACCGCGCTTATCGCCGCGGTCGAGGCGATTCGGGCCGGCCGCATCGTTGCGGTGAAAGGCATCGGCGGTTTCCATCTGATCTGCGATGCTCGCAACGATGTGGCGGTGCGGGAACTGCGTCTGCGCAAGAGACGCGAGGAGAAACCGTTCGCTTTGATGTTCCCCGACCTCGACGCCGTGCGCGCAGCTTGCCATCTGAGCGCCGTGGAAGAACTTCTCCTCGCGTCTCCTGAAGCACCCATCGTCCTATTGCGTCGACGGGGCGGAGGGTTCGCGTCCGAGGTCGCGCCGCGGAATCCGTATCTTGGCGTGGTCCTCCCCTATGCTCCCGTTCACCACCGCTTGATGCGCGCCCTTCGCTCTGCGGTGGTGGCGACGAGCGGCAACCTGACCGATGAGCCCATCGTTACCGATGAACGGGAGGCCCTCGATCGTCTCTCCGGCATCGCCGATCTGTTCCTGGTGCACAACCGACCGATCGCGCGTTACGCCGACGACTCCATCGCCCGCATCGTCTCCGGCCGGCCCATGCTCCTGCGCCGCGCTCGCGGCTACGCCCCGCTGCCCCTGGCGCTCTCCGACACAAAAGCCCCGATTCTCGCGGTGGGCGCTCATCTCAAGAACACCATTGGTTTCTCGATCGACGGTCAGTTGATGCTCTCCCACCACCTCGGCGACCTCGAGACCGAGGAGGCGCTCGCCGGTTTCCACGACGTGGTGCGGAGGCTGCCGGGTCTCTACGGTTTCTCGCCCGCGGTGGTCGCCCATGACCTCCACCCGGACTACGCATCCACACAGTTCGCCGAAACCCTGCCCGGCTCCCGGGTCGGGGTGCAACATCACTTCGCCCACGTTCTCGCCTGCATGGCGGACAACGAGCTCAGTGGCGAAGTCCTCGGAGTGAGCTGGGACGGCGCCGGCTACGGCACGGATGGAACGGTCTGGGGCGGGGAGTTCCTGCGGGTGCGCGATGGCGCGTTCAAGCGGGTCGCCCACTTGAGAACATTCCCCCTCCAAGGCGGCGACGCGGCCGCCCGTGAACCACGGCGCAGCGCCCTCGGCCTGCTCTACGAAATGGAGGGAATGGCGGTGTTCGCGCGCTCCGGCCTCGCGGCCCGCCTGGGTTTCACACCCTCGGAACTGCAGGTGTTGCGGAGCATGCTCGCGACCGGCGCCTCGGTGGCGCGCACCTCGAGCGCGGGACGGCTCTTCGACGGCGCGGCGGCGCTCGCGGGCCTTCGCCTTCGGTCCTCCTTCGAGGGACAGGCGGCGATGGAACTGGAGTTCGCGATCGGTGAGGCGGCTGACGCGGATCCGTACCCGTTCTCTCTCGAAGGAGACCTGGTGGACTGGGCGCCCATGATCGCGGCCCTCGAAACCGAGGGCCGGCTTGGTCTGGGGTTGGCGCGAATAGCGCGGCGATTCCATGACACCCTCGCCGAAATGATCGTGGCGGTGGCGAAGCGCGAGGGGGCGCCGCGCGTCTGCCTGACCGGCGGATGTTTCCAGAACGTGGCCCTCGCGGAACGGACGATCGAGCGCCTGACCCGGAGCGGCTTCGTCCCCTACTGGCACCAGCGCGTCCCACCCAACGACGGGGGCATCGCCCTCGGGCAGCTCGTGGCCGCCGCCTTCGCGTCGACGCCCTCGCCCGAGCGGACCGTCCCAGACAAGAACGCGGGTCCGGGTTGACACATCGATTAGAGGCTGCCTTCCCCCTTGGGCATTCTGCGGTCATTGGCAACCGCGAGGCGCTCTTGTCCGTGACGGTTGGAAGAGTGTCTGGAAAGTGGGACCGGTTGGGGGGCGGCTATCATTGCTCTCTTCCGTGCTGTCGCTCCTCGTCCTCCTGACGTCCCTCCAGTCGAGCACGGCCTCGGCGAACGGCCCCGTGGCGCAGGCCGTGCGCCTCGCCGAGGGGCCGGCGGGAGGGTTTTCGACCGGGCTCGCGGGTGCGCCGCTCATCGTGGTGGACGGCCATCTGGATGAAGCGGCCTGGGCTCAAGCCCCGCCCGCCAAGGGCTTCAAGCAGCGCGAGCCGCAGGAAGCAGCCCCCGCCACGGACGACACCGAAGTGAGGCTCCTGTTCGACGGAAAGAACCTCTACGTGGGCATCCTCGCCCGCGACACCGAGCCGGACCGGGTGATCGGCCGGATCCTGGAGCGCGACCGTCTCCTTGAATCCAGCGATGGCCGCACGCGCTCGTCCGGCGACGATTCCGTGCTTCTGCTGCTCGATCCCTTCCTCGACCGGCGCAACGCCTTCGTGTTCGGGACCAACCCGAACGGGGCGGAACACGATGCCCTCATCACCGACGAGCGCGAGGCCTTCAACACCGACTGGCGGGGAGTCTGGCGGGTGGCGGCACAGCGCGTGGCGGAGGGCTGGTCGGCGGAGTTCGCCATTCCCTTCCGCTCCCTCCGCTACCCGCGTGACGGACGCCCCTGGGGCTTCAATGTCTACCGAATGCAGCGCCGCAAGAACGAGGAATCGCTCTGGTCCGGTTGGTCGCGCAGCGACGGGGGCTTCCACCGGGTGAGTCGAGCCGGACGCATCGAGGGTCTCACCGACCTGCCCCGCACCGGCCTGAACCTCGAGATCAAGCCCTTCGGCCTGGCGGGGGCCGACCAGGACGCGCCCGGCGCCGACACCACCGGACGCGCCGACGTGGGGGGAGACCTCAAGTGGGAAATCCATCCCGGGGTCGTCCTCGACGGCACCGTGAACCCCGACTTCTCCCAGGTGGAGGCCGACGAAGAGCGCGTCAACCTCACCCGCTTCTCCCTCTTCTATCCTGAGAAGCGCGAGTTCTTCCTGGAGAACGCGGGCGTTTTCGATTTCGGGGCCCGGGGCTCCTTCGAGCCCCCGCCTTTCCTGCTCTTCTTCTCAAGGCGCATCGGTCTCGACGACGACGAGAACGAGGTGCCGGTGAAGGGAGGGGTGCGCCTGACCGGTCGGACCGGTCCGCAGACCGTGGGCTTCATGGACGTGTACACCGGCCGGAACGCCCTCGAGGCCCCGGCTAACTACGCGGTCGCGCGAGTGAAGCGCGACGTGGGAGGCAGTGGCTACGTGGGGGCCATGGTCACGGACAAGCGCCGCCCCGACTTCGCGAACACCGCGGGGGGAATTGACGCATCGCTATGGCCCACCGGCGCGCTCAACCTCACGGCCTTCGTGGCGCATACCGAGACCACGGGCGAGGGGGGCGAGGGCACCGCGGCGCGCATCGGAGCCGAGTACACGACCGACCGCCTGGGGGTCCAGGCGCAGTGGACGCGCATCGAGCCGGAGACGGACGCCCAGATGGGCTTCATCACGCGGACCGACATCAATCGCTTCGGGGGCAGCGCGCGGGTATCGGCGCGGCCGCAGGTTCTCGGCCTCCGCCGGGTGACCCTGGGCTGGTTCTCGGACTATGTCGAAAGCGTCAGCGGCGGCGAGCGGCTCGACTGGTACCTCTCGCCTTTCGCCCGGGCGGAGTGGAACTCGGGGGAATCCGTGCTCGTCTTCTTTCAGAAGGGACGCACGTTCGTGGACGAAGAGTTCGATCTGGCGGATCGGCTGCACGTGCCGGCGGGGGACTACCTCGCGGACTGGCGGTCAATCGACTTCTCCACCAGCTCTCGCCGGCCGGTGTCCGCGAGCGTATCCCTGTCGTGGCAGGACACCTACGGGGGCCGACTCACCGGGCACGGCGGCCGGCTCCGGGCGTCCCTCGGCTCGCACGTAAAGGCCTCGGTCGGCTACGAGCGCAGCACCGCCGCTATCCCGAGCGGCTCCTTCGCGGCCAACGTCGTCTCCCTGCGCCTGGGCTACGCGTTCTCCACCCGGATGGCGGCCGGGGCCTACGTGCAATGGAACAGCCTGGACGAGAACATCGTGGCCAACCTGCGCTTCGTCTACCGCCACCGCCCGGGGAGCGACTTCATCGTGGCCTTGAACGAGGAGCGCGGGGTGGACGGATCCCTGTGGACCGTGGCGGAACGCCACCTCGCCCTCAAGGTCAACTACCTGGCGAGGTTCTGAGCCGAGACTCGCGCGCCGTTCCGGGCCATTCCGTGCTACTGTTCAGCCTGACCGTATCAGAAACCGACGTGATCAACACTGGTTTTGGCAGCCGCACGGGTCCATTCACTCTGACGTCGGCGAGCCAGAACCGCATCGGTTTCGCGATCGAGCGCACCGCATGTGCGACGGCAGCTTCACTCACCAGCAATCCGGCGGGTCCCCAAAGGGCCTCAGGGTTGTATACACCTCTGCCCCCTCAACAAGGGGAAGAAGGCGCTGATGAGCATCGAAGCCGCTGCCACATAAGCCTGCACCCCGCGAGACCAGAAGAAACCAGGAAAACCAATTGACCGGAAACGCACCCGATGAACAGCGCATCGCGCTCTTCATCGACTTTGAAAATATCGCCATCGGCGTGCGCGACGCGCACTACCGTCGCTTCGACATCAACCTCGTTCTGGAACGCCTCGTCGAAAAAGGCAAGATCCTCACCAAGCGGGCCTACGCCGACTGGGGCCGCTATGGCGAGTACCGGCGCAGCTTCCACGAGGCCGCGGTCGAGCTCATCGAAGTCCCCCAGAAATCCGTGGGCGGGAAGAATTCCGCCGACATCCGTCTGGTGGTCGACGCCATGGACATGTCGTTCCAGAAGGAACACATCGACTGTTTCTGCATCGCCTCGGGCGACTCCGACTTCTCGCCCCTGGTCAGCAAGCTGAAAGAGAACGACAAGTACGTCATCGGCCTCGGGGTCAAGAACTCGACCTCCGACCTGCTCATGGAGAACTGCGACGAGTTCATCTTCTACGAGGACCTCGTGCGCCGTCAGGAAAAGCCCGCGGTGGTGATTCCGAACATCCCGGAAAAGCTCCAGGAGGCTTTCTCGATCCTGGTCGACTCGGTGGTGGCCCTGCAACTCGAGAACAAGGGCGCGCTCTGGGGCTCCATGGTCAAGGAGACCATGAAGCGCAAGAAGCCGTCGTTCAACGAGACCTACTACGGCTTCCGCTCTTTCTCCAGTCTTCTCGAAGATGCTCAGCGGCGCGGCGTCGTGACCTTGCGCCGCGATCAGAAATCCGGCAGCTACATCGTCGAGGACCTGGGAGCGGCGACGCGGGGCGATGGCTCGGCCGCAGCGCCTCGTCCGGTGGAGAGCGAAAGCGCCTCCGCGGCGGCCGTCTCGCCCTCGAGCGATCAGGGAACGGGTGGACCGCCCGCGAATGGGAATGGGAATGGCGGCGGCTATCGCGGCGAATCGCGCGGCGATCGCGAGCCGCGGCCCGAGCGTCGGCCCGCGGCGAGTGCTTTTCCGGCCGCGGCCTCGGTGGCAAGCGGCGGCACGGACGTGGCCCCCGCGACCGACGATGGATCGCTCGCGGCGGAAGGCGAAGGCCCCGACGGCGATGCGCCTTCTCGGCCTCGTCGGCGACGCGGCGGTCGCGGACGTGGGCGGGGACGCGACGGTCGCGAGGGCGGGCCCAGAGAGTCGCGTCCCGACCTCGAAGCCGGCGGCGAAGAGCCGAATCTCGCGTTCGATGCGGACGAGGATTCAAACCCTTCGATCCCGACCCCGCCCCAGGCTGCCGCCGCGTACGCTCAAACGGTGGAGCGCATGTCCCACACCGACGCTCCCGTGTTCTGGGAAGTCCCGGCCCTGGCCGCACCCACGGTGGCGCCGGTCGAACGGAGCGGAACGGCCGAGACGCCTCCGTCCTCGACCGCGTCGAAGCCGACGCCTCCGGTGGCCCCCGTGGATCCGAGCAAAGCGTCGTTCTCGTTGCTCGGCTGGCTCAAGGGCGGCGGCTAGGAGTCCGTGGTGAAGCTCGGCCGCAGCACCGAGACGAGCGATGCGCCCGGATGGCAAGGCGAGAGGAGCCCCAATATCGGGAATATTCGGGCGACGAGCAACGCAGCCAGCCGGGATGCAGCGTTCGTGGCCCAAGGACTTCCTGCAACGAGTCAAGAGGAATTTTGGAGTATCCCAACTCGGCCTTGCTCCCCGCTGGCCCACTACGTCAACGCCCTGTTTGTAGCTGCGTGGAAGGCTCCTCTGCCTATGGAAAACCGGTAACG
>JANODX010000173.1:0-7214 GCA_031412915.1 Vicinamibacteria bacterium
GCCGGAGGCCTCGAAGGCCGGGGGTTCACTCATCTCGGGGTCGCCGGCGCCCTGATCATCCCGGCCTGCATCGCGGCGGCGTTGCTCCATCGGCCCCTCGATCTGCTGTTGCTGGGCGACACCGAGGCGCGCGCGCTTGGACTGAATGTGCCAAGGATGCGGCTGCTGCTGCTCGCCCTCGCCGCCCTGCTCTCGGGCGCCACCACGTCGATCGCGGGTTCGGTGCCGTTCGTGGGCCTGATGGCCCCGCACGCGATGAGGAGCCTCGTCGGACCCCGGTCGTCCCGGCTACTGCCCGCCGCTTTTCTCGCCGGGGCCATCCTGGTGGTCCTCTCCGATCTCGCCGCCCGCGCGATCTCGGACCGATACGATCTACCCCTCGGAGCCATCACATCGCTCTCGGGAGCGCCTTACCTGATCCACATTCTGCGGCGAACGGAGCAGGCGTGAACCATCCCCATCTTCTGCAGATCGCGGAGGTCAGCGTGCGCCGGGGTCTGCGGGATGTGGTCCAGCAGGTCTCACTGGAGGTGAACGCTTCCGAGCGGGTGGCTCTGGTCGGACCCAACGCCGCCGGCAAGTCGACCCTGCTCTCCGCCATCGCCGGACTTCTACCGCCCGCCCGGGGCGACATCCGGCTCGCGGGCCAGTCGCTCGCCACGTTCTCCAGTCGGGAAATCGCGCGACGGGTTGCTTTCGTCGTGGCCCTGCAGGAGGGAGCGCCGAAACTTACGGTCCGGGAGAGCACGACGCTCGGCCGCTACCCTCACACCGGGCCGTTCCGGGATCTCTCCCCGACCGATCACCACGCGGTGGCGCAGGCCATCGCGGAAACCGGCCTGCAGGAACTCGAGGCTCGGAGCCTGGGCTCCCTGTCGGCGGGGGAACGTCAGCGTGCCCTGATCGCTCGCGCCCTGGCTCAGGAACCAAAGCTGTTGCTCCTGGACGAACCCTCCGCCCATCTCGACATCGGCCACGGCCTCGACCTCTTCGCCCTGCTCGCCACCATCGCCGCGCGCGGCGTGGCCATCGTGGCGGTGATCCACGACCTGGTCGCGGCGGCTCAGTGGGCCACGCGGATGATCGTGATGCACGAAGGCCGGATCGTGGATGAGGGACCGCCGAACGCGGTGATGAAAGGAGAACCGCTGGGGCGAGCGTTCGGGGTGTCGATCTCGGAGGCCCATTCGATCCAGGGCGCCGGCTCTCCCACCTGGCGTTTCGAACGAATGCCCGACGGGTAACTCCTCCTTTCTGCGACCCGAGCGCCCGCCTTCGCCCGGGGCGAGGCGAAAGTCTGAATTCAGCGTTTGGAAGCCACGAACGGTTTCACGATGGCCACGGTGAACCGCGCGGCGTCACCACCACCGCCGCCCAGTTAGACTGCCTCCATGAGCGAGTCCATCGGTTCTTCCGGCAAGGGCATGAAACTCCACACCAAGATCCTGCTCGGCCTCGCGGCCGGGCTCGTGGCGGGTGTGACCACGAACCTCACCGTCGGCGTCGACAACCCCGCCGTCGAATGGGTCAACAAGTACATCGCGGGCCCGGTCGGCCAGGTGTTCCTGCGCATGTTGTTCATGGTGGTCATGCCCCTCGTCTTCGCGTCGATCACGCTCGGCGTCGCGGGCCTCGGCGACATCCGCAGGGTCGGCCGCGTCGGCGGCAAGGCCATCGGCTACTTCTTCATCACGACCTGCCTGGCCGCCACCCTGGGCCTGATCATCGTGAACGTAATGAGGCCCTGGGAACGTGTGCTTCCGGAGACCCGGACAGCCCTGATGGAGCGATTCGCGGGTGACGCGTCGACGCGGGTCGAGGCCGCGGGCACCACCGGGCAATTCGGACCCGAGACGTTCGTCGCCATCGTGCCCCGCAACCCGATCGACGCAGCGGCGAAGACGGACATGCTGGCGGTGATCTTCTTCGGGCTGATGTTCGGCGCGGCCCTGACCATGATCGCGAGCGAGAAGGCGAAGCCCATGATCGTCTGGCTCGAGGCGCTCAACGAGGTGGTCATCCAGATCATCCATTTCGCGATGCTCCTCGCCCCCTATGGCGTTGCGTGCCTGATCTTCACCGTGTCCTCCCGGTTCGGCTTCGACCTGATGATCGCGGTGGCGGCTTTCGTGGTCACCGTGCTCATCGCCCTGGTCGCGCACGTGGTGATCACGCTGTTCGCCATCCTCCGCTTCGGAATCGGCATTTCGCCCCTGCTCTTCGTCTCCCGCATCGAGGCCGCGCTCGTGACCGCGTTCTCCACCAGTTCCAGCAGCGCGACCCTGCCCACCGGCCTCGACGTGGCTGAGAATCGGCTGGGAATCCCGCGCCAGATCGCCGGTTTCGTCCTGCCCATCGGCTCGACCATGTGCATGAACGGCACCGCGATCTTCGAAGGCATCACCGTCATCTTCCTGGCCGAGATCTTCAACGTCGACCTGAGCATCACCCAGATGGCGATTGTCATGATCATGTCCGTCATCACCGCCATCGGTGCGGCCGGCGTCCCGGGCGGGTCCATTCCCCTCCTGGTCGGCATCCTCACCATGTTCGGCGTTCCCGGTGAGGGCATCGCCATCGTTCTAGGGGTTGACCGCATCCTCGACATGTCCCGCACGACCGTCAACGTCTTCTCCGACCTGACCGCCACGGCATTCGTGGCCAAGAGCGAAGGCATCTGGTCGGCCAAAGACGTGCCCGCCCTGAAGTAGAGGCCAACTCCTCCATGGTGGATCGGCCTCAACCCTCGGGGGCCTGGCCTGGTCCAAGGTTCATCAGGCAAGGAGTCCCATGATGAATCGCGACGGTCGTTTTCGAACGCTGCTGAGCCTCACGCTCGCCTCCCAGATGGCGGTCCTCGGACCCCTGGCGGGGGCCGACCCCGAGACCACGATCCAGAAGATCCCGAATGACGACGCCACCGCAATCCACGTTCTCAATCGGCTGACCTTCGGACCCGGTCCGAAGGACCTCGGGCGGGTGAAGCAGATGGGTGTCGCCGCATGGATCGACGCCCAGCTCCGTCCGTCGACCGCGACAGACACGGCGCTTGCCACGAGGCTCGCTCCCCTCGAAACCCTGTCGATGGACACTGCCGAGCTGCGAGCGAAGTACGAGACTCCACCCGACGTACGCCAGCAGATCCAGAAGGCCCGTGCCGAGAAGGACGCGGCCGAAGGCAAGACCGGGACGGCGTCTGCGGGGCAACGCTCCGACGAGATGGATCCCAAAGCCCGGCGCGAAGAGCGCGCGGCGATGGTGAAGCGGTTTCCCCAGCTCGCGACTCTCCAGGGCACGCCCCGGAAAGTCATCGCCGAACTCCAGGCCGGAAAAGTCCTGCGTGCCGCGTACGCCGAACGCCAGCTCGACGAGGTCATGGCGGACTTCTGGTTCAACCACTTCAATGTCTTCGCGCGCAAGGGCCCGGTGGAGTTCATGATCGGCGACTACGAGCGCGATATCCGCGAACGCTCCTTCGGAAAGTTCGAGGACCTGCTCGGGGCCGTGGCCCAGAGCCCGGCCATGCTCTTCTATCTCGACAACTGGCAGTCGGTGGACCCGGGCTTCTCGCCGCGAGACCTCTACCGCCAGCAGGGGATGGGTGGCCGTCCGCGGCTCAATGGCAATCGACCGCCGGGAGGCGGCGGCGCGACGGGGGCGAAGCAACCGCCGAAGCGCACTTTCGGCATCAACGAGAACTACGCTCGCGAGCTGATGGAGCTTCACACCCTCGGCGTCGATGGCGGGTACACGCAGAAGGACGTGGTCGAAGTCGCGAAGGCCTTCACGGGCTGGACGATTCTCGGTGAAGGCCCGGGCGGGCCGCGGCGAAACAAGGAGTCGCGATTCGCCTTCGCCGAACCGGCCCACATGAAGGGCGACAAGCGGGTTCTCGGCGTCACCATCAAGAATGGCGACGAAAAGGAAGGGCTGGAGATCCTTCATCTCCTGGCCACGCATCCCTCCACCGCGAAGTTCATCTCCGCCAAACTGGTCCGGCGCTTCGTCGCCGACATCCCGCCCCAGGCCCTGGTGGATCGCGCCGCCGCCACCTTCACGAAGACGGGCGGAGACATCCGCGAAGTCCTGCGGACCCTACTCACCTCGGAGGAGTTCCTTGGACCCGCCTACCGATCCGCGAAGGTGAAGACACCTTTTGAGTTCGTGGTGAGCTCGGTTCGAGCGACCGGAGCCGAGGTGAAGAATCCGCGTCCGCTGACCGAAAAGATCGGCGCCATGGGCATGCCTCTGTATCTGCAGCAGCCGCCAACCGGCTACAAGGACACCGCCGAGGAATGGGTCTCGACCACGTCCCTCCTCGAGCGCATGAACTTCGCGCTCGACCTCTCGGCCGGTCGGGTCCGGGGCGTCGCTTTCGACCCAGGCAGCATCGACAACCAGGCGGCGACCCTGGATTCCGTGGCTGCGCAGATCCTCCCGAGCGGCCTCTCGCCGAAGTCGAGGGAAACTCTGGAAGCTGAGGCGAAGAAGGACGGCAATGATCGGGCGAAGCTCGTGGGCCTCGTGCTGGGTTCGCCTGAGTTCCAGAGAAAGTAGCCGCAGGAGCTCGCCATGACCCTCAATTCTTCACGCCGCATCTTCCTCAAATCCTCGGCGCTCGCCGGCATCGTGTTCGGAGCCGCGCCGCGCTCCCTGATGCGCGCCGTGTACGCGCAGGGTTCGGTCTCGAAGCGCAAGACGATGGTGGTGATCTTCCAGCGCGGCGCCTGCGACGGCCTGAACACGGTGATTCCGTACGCCGATTCCGGCTATGCCAAAGCTCGGCCCACGATTGCCATACCCGCTCCGGGCCGCGGTCGTGAAGGCTCGGCCCTGGACCTGGACGGCCACTTCGGCCTCCATCCCGCGCTCCAGGACCTGCGGCCGCTGTACCAGGAGGGCCATCTCGGCATCGTTCATGCCATCGGTTCTCCCGACCTCACCCGCTCGCACTTCGATGCCCAGGACTTCATGGAGAGCGGCACGCCCGGCCTGAAGTCCACCGCCGATGGCTGGATGAATCGCTGTTCCAGCACCCTCGGCCAGACGGAATCGAGGTTCAGGGCGGTGGCACTGACTCAGACTCTTCCCCGCATGCTGCGAGGCTCCTCGCCCGCGGTGGCGCTCGCTCGAATCGACGACTTCCATGTTCGCGAGGACATCGAGATGAGCGAGGGCCGCGGGATGATGGGCGACGGCCGGCAACGGTATGGCCGGGGCGCACAATCCAACCGATCCGAGGGAACGGCCACGGCCCAGAAGGCAGACGGCGGATCATCCTCGGCCGCGTTCGAGAAACTCTATGCCGACGCCGCCCACGACATGCTGGGAAACGCGGGGCGCGAAACCTTTGAGGCCATCGAGGCGCTGAAGCTCGCGGATCCGGCGAAGTATCGGCCTCGCGAGGGCGTTTCCTACCCGCGCGGGCGTCTGGGCGACAGCATGAGGCAGATGGCCCAGCTCATCAAAGCCGACCTCGGTGTGGAGCTCGCCTTTGTCGACATCGGCGGCTGGGATCACCACACCGCCGAGGGATCCTCCACCGGTCAGCTCGCGAACCTGTTGCGTCAGCTCGGCGGATCGATGGCCGCCTTCCATCAGGATCTGGGCGACCGCATGAACGACGTGGTGGTCATGACCATGACCGAGTTCGGCCGCACCGTGCGCGAGAACGGAAATCGCGGCACCGATCACGGACACGGCGGCGTCTCGTTCGTCATGGGTGGACCGGTCAACGGGGGACGCGTCCACGGCAGGTTTCCGAAGCTGTCGGAAGAACATCTCTTCGAAGGCCGGGATCTGCCCGTGACCACCGATTTCAGAGACCTCGTCGGCGAGGTGCTGGTCCGTCACCTCGGCGTTTCGGATCTCAAGAGGGTCTTCCCGAACTACGAGGTGAAGCCCTCCGCATTCGTCGGCGCCCTCCGCGCTTAGAGATGCCCCTTGGCCGAGGCCTTGCACTGACGTCGATGTCGAATTGGCCCGGGACGCTACGGCCGACTCGGGGTTTCTGTGTCCCGGGTTCGGCGCCCAGCGATCGCGGCTATCGGCACAGGTCTCGCCCGATCAGGCGGATGCACGCGATGCCGTTATGCTCGCGGCGCGGCGCCGATTCTCTGGGCTGGAACGCGCGGGCGGGGTGCTTTGCCGGATTGACCCGCATCGAGAAGAAGAAAAAGAGAGAAGAGCCAATGGGCAATGAGAGGAACACAATGATTCGAGGGACGACTCTCGCGGCGATGCTGGCGGTTTTTGCCGCGGCGTCGGCGCCGGCGCAGGACGCGCGCAAGAAGCTGGAACTCAGCGGCACCGGAGGCTGGACGTACAGCGACGGTGTCGGCGGGTCAGGCATCACTGTGCCCAAGGTGGGGACGTTCGATCGGATCGACCCCGAAAACGCCTTCACGTGGGGTGTGCGTGTGGGCTTTCTCCTCGGCGACAACACCGAGGTCGGCGTCCTGTTCAACCAGCAGTCGACCGAACTCGATATCTCGGGCACGCAGATTATCGCGCTCGGGAACCTCAGCCTCCGGAACTACCACGGTTACTTCGCCTACAATTTCGGGGGCAACGATGCCGTCGCTCGCCCCTACTTCCTCATCGGACTCGGGGCCACGCAGTATGCCCCGAGCAATGTAAGCGGGGGCGGCGTCACGAGGGACATCTCGGGGAACAGGAAGTTCTCCGGAACGACGGGCCTCGGGCTCAAGCTCTTCCCGAACAACGGGACTTTCGGCATCCGTCTCGAGGGCCGCTGGACCCCGACCTACATCAAGTCGAACGCCGTCGGCTGGTGGTGCGACCCCTATTGGGGCTGCTACGTCACCTCAGACGCCCAGTACTCGAATCAGATCGAGTTTTCGGGCGGCATTACGGTCCGGTTCTAGACCCCTCCTGGGAGGACGGCGGCGACGACCCCCGGCCAGGCATCCGCCGCCCTGAAACGCTCCTTGAGATAGCGGAGGCCCGATTCCTGAGTGGCTCCGCTTCGCGGGCCCACTCCAGAGCAAAGTCGCTGGCGCTCGTTTGTCACTCGGGCCGGAGCGACCAGGGGGTCTGGGGGGCGGGGCCGTTCAACGTCGCACGGCCAGATCAAGCGGAGGCCCGATTCCTGAGTGGCCCCGCTTCGCGGGCCCACTCCAGAGCAAAGTCGCTGGCGCTCGTTTGTCACTCGGGCCGGAGCGACCAGGGGGTCTGGGGGGCGGGGCCGTTCA
>JANODX010000174.1:0-20084 GCA_031412915.1 Vicinamibacteria bacterium
CGTTACCGGTTTTCCATAGGCAGAGGAGCCTTCCACGCAGCTACAAACAGGGCGTTGACGTAGTGGGCCAGCGGGGAGCAAGGCCGAGTTGGGATACTCCAAAATTCCTCTTGACTCGTTGCAGGAAGTCCTCGGGCCACGCCTCCTTCGTCGCCACTTCGTCGCCGGGACTTCGGAATCGTCCGGCTCCTCAGTCGGCTCGCCACGCGCGAACGTTCCAAACGGATTGCAGCGACTCGCGCTTCACGCCCCGGCGCGAGCAACCCACTCGCCCCCAGGCCCCGCTCCATCTTCGCCAGAATGAGCGGCCGGCCGGCCATCAGGGTTCAGATCGACGAGACGTACACGCCGGCGTTGCGCTCCGGGTATCCAGTTTGGCTCGCTGTTTGGCGAAGCGGACGTCGGCGAAGCGGAGGAAGATGAGGCCGAGGATGGGGCCGGAGTATTCGGCGGCTTTCAGGCCGGAGTTGGCGCGGAACTGGTCGGCGGCGTCCCACAGGCTCTTTTCGAGTGTGGCGGTCGCGGCGTCTTTTTCGGCGGGGCGATCCACTGCATTTGTTTCGGCGGCTTCCTTAGAGAGCTACGCGGCCTGCAGGAGGAATTCCACCTTGACCGCATCGAATGGAAAGACGATCCCTCCGCTCTTGGCGCGTTCGAGGACGCCTGCGTTCAGCAGGGCGGTGACGTCGGAGTGGACGGCCTTCACGTCTCGCTCCACGCGGCGAGCGGCCTCGCGAATGGAAACGGGCCCGGCGCCGCAAAGGGCCTTCAGCAATTCCCACCGTTTCGCGGTGAGAACCTGCCAAAGCAACTCCGGGGTCGCAAACGCGATGCGTGCGGAACGCTCCGGCTTTCCTGATTTCCAGGACCGAACGAAGCTCGCCATGGATTCCTCGCCGGAGCGAACCTCAAGAACCACTGTTTTCATCGTTCCACCTCGCTATGTCCTTCTGGAAATCGGCCACCAGCGTCTCGGGCGTCCTGAACCTGTAGTTGGCCTCCGTTGTTCCGAAATGACGGTGGTCACCCTTTCCAGCCTCGTTGTCATAGCGGACGACGCATTCGGCGTCGACAACGTAGGCCAATCGATACTTGAACTGGTGAACCGAGCCCGGAACGGATTTCGGAAGACGCCACAAGACCAACTCTGCGAACGACCGGCTTGAATAGACAATGCGTGTCCGTGCCAGCAGGATCGCTCGCATGTTGGAGATCATGCCAACACATCGGTGTGATGTCAACCACTCCAACGAGCCGCCGACGCGCGCCAGAGGGAGGAACGAGGATGGAGCGGGGCCGGGCGTCGATGTGGGCTTGCATGCGTCGGGGCGTTGAGGCGAGTCGCTCCGACGAGGGACGTCCTATCGCCGAATCGAGGGGAGTAAGGAAGACACGATTCCGGAGTTCTCTCGTCTCAGTCTGACGCACGACCCGTCCCCGGCGCAGCGCGCCCATACCGACGTTCGGACCCGCGGGCAACCACTACCAAGCCTGAGAGATCCCTTGAGCCCACACCGGAGGTCCCTTCGGCAGGCTCAGGGACCGGCAAAGCGTAGGCGTCACTCAATGCGCGTGAAGTACGCGCGGCCGTTGCGGCGTTCGACCGCGAAGCGGGAGTGCGGAGGGAACAAGCCCTCCTCGCGAAACGGCGGCATCGGTCTCGTCTCGTCGACGACCACCTCGGCCTTCCCAGGATCGCTCCCATCATCGAGACGCCTAAGCGCGCCGATGAAAATCAGTTCGCGGAATTTGAGATCGGGCAGGTCGAGGACTCCCCCGTCGTGCTTTTTCACGTCCTCGAACACGCTCACCCCTTGTACCCGGCGTCCCTGGCCGCGCGTTCCATGCAATAACCCACGAAGCGCATCCAGCGCGCGTCGGCCACCGAAAGATCGAGACTGGTCAGGAACCCACGGAAGAGGCGGCTGTATCGCTCCTTCTCCTTGCGAATGGCGCCGACCGCCCGCAAACCAATCTCCAACTCAAGAGCCAGCTTCTGCCGGTCGTCGTAGGAGAGGAGGTGGCCGGGACGAGGCTGTGGCTCCAGCCGGAAACATTCATAGGCCGTGATCGCCACCGCGTGAGACAGGTTGAACGAAGGATGGGCGGGATGGGACGGAATGGACGCGCGTCGCCCGCACCGCGCCATCTCCTCGAAGGTCAGACCGCTTTGCTCCGGTCCGAAGACCAGGCAGGTGGAAGCGCCCTCGGGAGCGGTTCCGATCTGACGCACGCCTTCGCGAACATCGAGGACCGCGACCTGGTCGTCGCGACCCGAGAGGGCGAGGGCCATGGTCGAGCCGCGGAGGGCCTCATCGAGCGTCTTGAAGACCCTCGCCCGCTCCAGGATCTCCTGCGAGGCCCAGGCCGTTCGCCAGGTCTCGATGGTTCGCCAGTCGGAAGGCTCCACCAGGCGAAGATCCTTTAGACCGGTGTTCTTCATGACCCGCGCCACGGATCCGATATTCGCCCCGTTCTCGGGCCGTACAAGCACGACTGCCGGTCGAATCATGACTCTCAAGACTCTAATCCCACCTTCAGTCAGGCTTAAGGTTCAAACTCCAGACTGGGTTCAAGCCGAGGCACACCATGAGTTCGCGGATTCTCGTAGTCGAAGACGACCAAAATCTCGGAGAGCAGATCGTGTCGCACCTCAAGGGCCACGGCTTCGACGTGACCTGGTTGCGCGACGGCCACTCCGCCATGGCCGCCGATCCCAAGGCGCACGATCTGGTGGTCCTCGACCTGATGCTGCCCGGCACCCACGGTCTGGACATTCTGAAGGCCTATCGCGAGTGTGCACCCACCCCCGTCCTCATTCTTTCCGCGCGCAACGAAACCACGACCAAGGTGCGCGCGCTCGCCCTGGGCGCCGACGACTACGTCACCAAGCCCTTCTGGCCCGAGGAACTGCTCGCGCGCATCCAGGCCAGGTTGCGCCGCCCTCTCCTGCACACAAAGGAGGTCATCGAAACGGGCAGCCTCCGGATCGATCTGGGCGCGCGCGTGGTCGAGAACGGAGGCCAGGAAGTGGAACTCACGCGGATCGAGTTCGATCTGCTCGCCGCCCTCGCCCGGAGAATCGGGGCGGCGGTGACCCGGCAGTCGCTGGTGGACGGCGTTCTCGATCCCGATCGCGAGGGCACGGGCCGAACCCTCGATGTCCACTTCTCCCGAGTTCGCAAGAAACTGGGACCGGAGGGGACGCGCATCGCCACGGTGTGGGGTGTTGGCTACCGTCTGCTTCCTTCGTGACCCCTCAGGCTTCACGCTCATGACTCTGCGCGCACGTCTGGTGACCGCCCTCGCCGGTTCCGGACTCGCCATCCTCCTGGGGACGTTCGTGGCCCGCGAGGTCGCGATCCGCTACGCGAGCGAAGCTTCCATTCATAGCTCGATCGAAGCCCGGATGAGCACACTGGAGCGCGAGGCGTGCGAGGCGGGACGTGACTTCGAACGTCGCGAATTCCGGCCGCGTCACCCGGCCGGTCCCCTGGGAACCTTCCCTCACGACGGTCCGAACGGACCGGAGTTCCGACCCGGACCGGGCCCACGCCCCCCTGGCCCTCCCTCGCAGCGGCAGATGCCTGGTCGCTTCGGCGGGCCTTTCGGCGGTCCGCGAATGAGTCCGGTCTTCTTCTACGACCCGGACTTCAAGCCCAGACGGGCGGGCGGGCCGAGATTTCCAGAGGCGGCACAAGCCCGACTTCTCAAGGGCGAAACCTACGTCGATGGCCGGGACCAGGAAGGCTTCTTCGGCGCTCTTGCCACCTCGTGGACAGGCGGGCCGTGCGCCTACGCCCTCGTGATCATGCCGACACCTCCGCCCCTGGCCTCGTTCACGTCACTCATCATCGGAGCTCTGCTGCTCATCGGCGCGCCCGCGGGTGCTCTGTGGATAGCCCTGGCCAAGCCGGTGGCCCGGATTCGCGCCCTCGCCGCCGCGGTGCGCGAAACCGCGGCGAAACGCTATGAAACCTCGGTGCCGGTCACCGGCCGGGACGAAATCGCCGAGCTCGGCCACGCCTTCAACGACGCTTCCGCGGTGGTCCGCGCGCACCTGGCCGAAGTCGAGCGGAGGGAAAAGGCCCTGCGCGATTTCGTCGCCCATACCACCCATGATGTCGCCCTTCCTCTGTCGGTCCTGCTCGGCCACGTGGACAGTCTGCGGCGACAGACCTCCGAAGGGGCGGCAAGCGCCACCGTGGCCGCGATCGCCCAGGAGACTCAGTACATCTCTTCCCTGCTTGCCAATCTGGAGGCGGTGGCGCGCCTTGAATCGGAGGCGGCCCTTCACGAGCGTCATCCCGTCGATCTGGTGGAATTGGTCGAACGGGTGGCGGCACGTCATCGCGGTGTCGCCTCGAGCATGGCCGTCGACTTCAATCATTCGACCCCCGAGCAGCCGGTCTGGGCCGATGGCGATGTCACCCTGATCGAACAGGCTCTCAACAATCTCGTCCACAACGCTCTTCAATACAACCACGCGGGCGGCCACGTGGCTCTCGTGCTGGAGACGGACGCGAACCGCTTCGCCCTGCGCGTGAGCGATGATGGTCCCGGGATCGCGGATCACGACCTGGCCCGGCTGGGCGAGAGTCGATTCAGAAGCGAAGACGCGCGGTCTCGCCGGCCCAACGGGATGGGGTTGGGGCTCGCGATCGCGCGCGACGTGGCCCGGCGCCATGATTTCACGCTGACCCTCGGCAATCGCCCGGAGGGCGGTTTCGAAGCCGTTCTCGGCGGCAGGACCGGAGGCCGCGGGAAGACGGGGAAGGATTCAAAATCAGAAGATCCTCGGCCTTAGGATTTTCGAAAGGTGAACACCGTTCTAATAGTCAAGAGGCAGAAGAGACGCCTCGATCAAGAACGCTTCCGGTAAGAATTGAGGATAGGAAAATGAAGAAACAATCACTCGCTCTCGTCGCCATGGTCGCCGCAACCCTGGGTTGGATCTCCACGGCCGCCGCCCAGGTGCCCGAGGGTGAACACATGCGCCATCCGGGTGGCCCCGGAGGTCCGGGGTTCGCCCAAAGAGGTCCGGGAGGCCCGCCCATCGACAGGATCGCGGAGCATCTTGGTCTCTCCGACGACCAGAAGGCCGAGTGGAAAACCATCCACGAGAACGCACGCACCGCCGGAGAGCCCTTGATGAAAGCGGCCGGAGCAGCCAAAGAGGCATTCGACAAGACTCTCGAATCGGAAAACCCCAACCCGGCCGCGGTCGGCCAGGCCGCGATCGCCATGCGAAACGCCCGTCGCGAGGTTGAGGCCCATCACAAAGCCGCGATGGACGCGGCCAGGGCCATCCTCACCCCCGAGCAGCTCGCCAGGATGGAAGAGATGGAGAAGCGCATGGGTCGGCGCGGACCGGGCGGATTCGGTCCCGGTGGGCCCAAGGGCCAGGGAATGCGAAAGCACGGAAGCCCGCGGGGCTCCAACTAGTCCTCCGCAAACTCGGACCCTGAACCCTCCTCAGGGCCCGAGTCGCTTCCCCCTTGCGGTGCGGTCGCCCGCCAAAGAGAATGAGGACGTGAGCGACACTGCCGGGGAATTCGACCTGATCGTCCTTGGATCGGGACCGGCGAACGAGAAGGGCGTGGGGCAACCGGCCTGACCCCTCGAATGCCACCCTCCCAAAGCCTCGCCCGCGGCGCCCTGGCCATGATTCTGTCGTCGCTCGCGTTCGCCATCATGGGGGTCTGCATTCAGATCTGCGCCCAAAGCCTTCCCAACGGAATGGTGGTCTTCTTCCGCAACATCAGCGGTCTCGTCTTCCTCTCCCCCATATTGATGCGGGGAGGGTGGGCGGTCCTGCGGACCACCCATTTCAAGGAACACGCGGTGCGCGGAATCGCGGGGCTGTCGTCGATGTACTGCTTCTTCTACGCGATTGCCCACATGCCGCTCGCCGATGCGGTCCTGCTGAACTACACGCTACCCCTCTTCATTCCGGTCGTGGAGGCGGTGTGGCTCGGGGAAGCGTTCCCGATGCGCCTCGCGGCACCCCTGGGCCTGGGCTTCCTGGGGGTCGTCGTCGTCCTCCGCCCGGGCAGCGGCCTCATCACCGCGGCCGCCATCATCGCCCTTCTGGCCGGGTTTCTCTCCGCGGTGGCCCAGACCGGGGTGCGGCAACTGACCCGCACCGAACCCACGGTCCGCATCGTATTCTATTTCGCCGTCATGGGATCGAGCATCTCGGCGCTCGGCCTGCCTTTCGTCTGGGTGACACCCGCGCCGAAGGTCTGGCTCGTCATCGTCCTCATGGGCCTCGCCGCCACCACCGGGCAGCTCCTGATGACCAAGGCCTATTCTCAGGCCCCCGCTTCGCAGGTCGGCGGTTTCGTCTACGCGGGCGTCATCTTCGCGGCTCTCATGGACTGGCTGCGCCTGGGCCTCGCCCCCTCGCGTTATTTCTTCGCCGGCGCGGCCCTGGTCATGGCTTCGGGCGCCTTGATGTTCCGCCTGGCCAGCCGTGGACCGATCGTAATCGACAGCGAGTGACCGGAGGCCGAGACCACCCGTGACCTGTGAAGCCGTGCGACACTTCAACGATGCCGTCCGCCAGGATGTTCCGGCCGCGCGCGAGCAGTGGCTCCGGCTGGTGGAGTCGTTCTCTTCCCGGGGGATCACCTTCGGCGGCGCGCCCATGCCCACGTTCCTGCGACCCGAGTTCGTGGACCGCGAGACCTGGGACACCCTGACCTCCGGGGCGACCCAGTTGATCCGTCTTTCCCGGCGGGTGGCGGGCCAGGTGTTCGACGGCAACCTCGAAAGCCTCCTCGATTTTCTGGGAGCTCCCGAGGAGCACCGAAGGCAGCTGCGCATGAAGCCGGCCGGGCCCGATGTGTCTCTTTCGCGGGTCGATGGTTTCATCGGCGCGGACCAGGTCCGCTTCATCGAGATCAACTCCGACGCGCCCGCGGGCTTCGGTTACGCGGATCGGATGACCGAGGTGTTCGCAGCGATGCCCCTGGTAGCACTCATGAACACCGCGCATCCCCTTTCCGTGGTCTCATCGATCGACGCCCTGGTGGCCGAGCTGCGTTCGCACACCTGCGCGGAGAACCCTCGGGTGGCCATCGTGGATCTGTCCTCGGTAAGGACGAGGCCCGACCAGGAGATCCTGCGCGAGGAGTTCATCAAGCGCGGCCTCTTCACCCTCCTCGCCGATCCGCGCGAGCTTCAGATCGCGGGCGGGCGGCTGGTCGCGGAGGGTCAGCCCGTGGACCTCGTTTACAGGCGCACCGTGATGTCAGAGGTCCTCGCCATAGAAAATGAGGCGCCCGCTTTCTTCGAGGCGTATGAGAAGGGTCTCGCCGTATTCGTCAACTCCTTCCGCTGCTATCTCTCCGAAGACAAGGCGTTCTTCGCCATCCTGACCGACGAACGCTTCGCCGACTTATTGTCGCCCTCCGAGCGCGACTTCGTGGCCGCGCACCTTCCCTGGACCCGCAAGGTCGAGGATCGAAAGACCCGGTGGCGGCAGCAGACCATCGATCTCCTGCCCTGGATCGAGAACCATCGCGAGCAGCTCGTCCTGAAACCGACCCACGGCTACGGCGGCGAGAGCGTCACCGTGGGCTCGTCGGTCGACGACCGACGCTGGTCGCACGCGATTCAGACGGCTGCCGGGAAGGGCGGATGGATCGCGCAGGAGAAGGTCGAGATACCGGAAGAAGACTTCCCGGTCTTCGACCCGGCCGGGACGCTGAGCTTCGAATCCCTCAAGGTAAACACGAATCCCTTCTACGTAGGCGGCGCGCCGGTGGGCGCGGTCACGCGGATCTCGCGCGACGCGGTAATCAATGTCTCGGCGGGAGGCGGGAGCGTCCCGACGTTCGTCGTTTGAAAGGCGGCCGATTGCCAGTCCGAAGGCCACCATCCGCTGTCCGCTTCGAACCTCATTGCCGTTGTCTACGGTCCCTGCCGAGAGCCGAGTAATCTGGCTATAATCTGGCCAGAGTGCGTTTTGAGATCATCTTCGCGCCTTCGGCCGTCACTGAGCTACGTGCGCTACCGTCGCATGCGCGGTCCGAGGTTCGAGATGCGATCGAAGCCCACCTTCGATTCGAGCCTGCAAAGCTCAGTCGGAGTCGAATCAAGCGTCTTCGGGGCCTGGATCGGCCCCAATTCCGACTGCGGGTCGGTGAAATCAGGGTGTTCTATGACGTCACAGAGAGTGCAGTTGAGATCCTCGCCATCGTCTCCAAAGCCCAAGCGGACGCTTGGCTCAAGGAGAAAGGGACGCCAATCTCAATCGGTGGCTCTGGCCAAGGTGAAGGATGATCTGTCGCACTACCTTCGGCTGGCTGCCGACCAGGAGATTGTAATCACCCGCCACGGCCGGCCAGCCGGCATCCTTATCGGGTTTGATTCAGAGGAGGCTTGGTTTGAATACCGGCTCGAACACCATCCGGAATTCTTGGCTCGCATTGAGAGCGCTCGCGCCGCGATTCGTCGAGGTGAGGGCGTGCGGCTGGAGGACCTCCCGGCGTAAGGCCCGGGCCGGAGCAGCCGGGGACATGGTTAACACTTTTCCCTGAGAGAAGGAGCGCCGGTGATCTTCTTTTTGCGCTCCTCGAAACGACCGAGCAGGGTCGCGGTTCGGTCCACGATCTGAACGCGGACGTCACTTCAGCCTTCAGCCCATCCGGTCGTAGGCGAACTTGCCCGTGGCGGTCGCGACCGCGCTTACGAAGGTTCCCCACGCCATGTCGATGAGGGCCAGGCCGAGAGGCCAGTTCTTGAGGACGGCCATGTTGGTGAGGTCATACGAGGCGTAGACGAACAGACCCGCGAGGGCGCCGCCCTGCGCGGCGGCGATCAGCCCCTGTTTCGAGGCATGCGGCCGGAGCCCGAAGTACATGAGCCCGCCGACGTAGAAGAGGTAGAAGACCAGGGCGGCCTTGAGGTCGGCGTTCTCCGCCATCAGGTGGCCGATCCCCTCTCGGTACAACGGTCTCGCCACCAGGCCGAGCCAGAGGAGGTCGAGCACGATTAAGGCGACAAGGGTGGTGACATAGGCGGCGGCGTGTTTCATCGTCCCTTGAACCTACCGCAAGACGACGGATGGGCGAGCACCGACCAAACGTGAGCTGGGCAAATGCCGGACGCCATCGTCACCGAAGACGCGGATCGCCGCAGATGCCCGAACGCGACCTGACCGCTCGGCAGCTCCGGCTGGTCCTGAGCCTGGCCCTTCTCGTCCGCGCGCTCTGCTGGCTCCCGGGGACAACGCAACCCGAGCGCTTCTTCACCGACGACGCGCACGGATACGTGGCGCTGGCTCGGGACCTGCACGCGGCATACCTCGACCCACAATCAGGGAGCTTCGCCGTGGGTCTGGTTCGCACTCCGGGCTATCCCGCCTTCCTCGGAGCGCTCCTCGGCGTCTTTCGAGGATCGCTGCCTGCCGTCGTCGCGGCGCAGGTCGGGTTAAGTGTCTTCACAGTGTGGCTTACCTGCGTGCTGGCGACGCGGCTCCTAGGACGCCACGCGGCGCTCGCCGGCGGCTTGCTCCTGGCGCTCGATCCTGTCTCCGCGCTTTTCTCGTGTCTCCTTCAGCCGGAGACTCTCTTCACCGCACTTCTCCTTGCCGCCACCCTCTGCTGGTTTTCCGCTCTGGAACGGGGATCCTGGAGGCCGGCCGCGTTCGCAGGATTCATGCTCGGCATCGCTGCGCTGATTCGGCCCATCGGCCTGTTTCTTCCGCTTTGGCTGGCCCCCGCGGTGTGGTTGGGCCGGGGCGTGCGGCACAAGACAAGGCTCCTGCTCTGCTTCCTGCTGGCGTCGAGTGTGCCCAGCTTCGGATGGATGGCGAAGAATCAGGTGCAAACCGGATTCCCCGTTTTTTCGATCGGGGGAGACTCCAGCCTGTTTGACTATCGCGCCGCGGGAGCGCTGGCGGAAGACGAGGGGATCTCCTGGGAAGAGGCGCGGACTCGTCTGTGGCAGAGGCTGTGGGCCATGACGCCACCCGCAGCCAGCGCGGCCGAACTCGGATCCAGGCAGCGCGGGCTCGCCCTGCGCATCCTCGCGGAACACCCCATCGGCGCCGTGAAGATGGCGGCTCGCGGCGTGGCGCGGATGATGGCGGGGACCGGACTGACCGCATTGTCAAAGCTCGTGGGGGACCCCGACCCCGAAACCGTCTCGAAGCCATGGAAGCGGGCGGCGCAGGCGCTGCTCGTCCTGGCTCTTGTTGGCGCCTATCTGGCGGCTTTCTGGGACGTGGTCCTGCTCGCCGCGCGGCGGGATCTCCTGGCGATCGCGTTGACTCTCGGCGTCATCGCGTATTTCGCGCTCCTGTCGGCCGGGCCCGAGGCCAACACCCGCTTTCGGTTTCCGGCGTCGCCGTTTCTGGCCATCCTCGCCGGCCACGGATTGTCGCAAGTGATCGCACGTTCACGGGCGGGTTGATTCCGTCTCCGCTTCTTCGAATGAACGACCGCGGTCAGGGCAAAGGGCCTAGAGGCGGGGCCAACCAGGGGCGGGCGCGGCATTCTTCAACGGAGGCGATCTTGTGGTCAACTCCCGACATGTTGTCTGGTCTGCCCCTCGGCACCGAATGGCTCGTGGACCGCGCCGTGTTGTCGGTGCCGATGAGGAGATACCCGATGATGGCATTTCCCTCGTCGCGCAGCGCGGTCACCGACACCACCGCCGGGAACCGGCTGCCGTCCTTGCGAATGTAGGTCAGTTCGTAGATGTCTTCGATGCCACGCGAAGCCTTGAAGACCAGGGCCTCGAAGCCGGGGGTAATCGGGGTCCCGAGTTCGGCGCTCAAAGCCTTGGCCCGGGCGATCACTTCCTGGGGATCGGAGATGTCGGCCGGCGTGATCTTGTTCATCACATCGGCGGCCGCATAGCCAAGCATTTTCTCGGCGCCCACGTTGAAGATCTGAATGACGCCCTTGGCAGGCCTGCGTGCGGATGGCGATCGCCATGCAGAGGCGCATGCGCGAGCTCCAGAGCATGTGGCGCGAAAAAGGCCACCGGAATCCGTTCGAAATGCGCATCGGCATCAATACCGGTTTCTGCAACGTCGGCAACTTCGGCAGCGTGGCCCGCATGGACTACACCATCATCGGCGCCCAGGTGAACCTGACCTCCCGCCTCGAGCAGAGTGCCGAGCCGGGCGGAATCCTTCTCTCGTACGAAACCTACGCGCTGGTGCGCGACCACTTCGAGGCCGACGAGCGCGAGCCGATCCGGGCCAAGGGCATAGCGCGCGAAATTTCCACGCTGGCCCTGCGCGGCATCTACGAGGACCTGGAGAAGGACGAGCGCTACATTCGCCGCGAACGCGAGGGCCTCCGCTTGGTGGCCGACCTCGACCGTCTGACCGGCAGCACACGCGACCTGGCCATCGCTGATCTCGAGCAGGTGCTCGCTCGATTGAAGAAGCCGCTGTGAACTCACAGCCGGCGGATGAGCCCTTTCGCGGTGAGCGGGCGGACCATTGAGGCCCCCCTTCCTCCTCTACATCCTCGAGTTCGCGTAGTCCCGAAGGGCCTCGAGCAGACTCGTCGGCCCTTCCTGGCTCTTCTCCCAGGACACGAGGCCGGTGGTCTCGGGAATGAGTCCCAGCCAGGTGGAGCCTTCCTCGGTCCTCGCCACGCCGCCCATGGCCACGAGCTGCGCGGAGGCGGCCAGGGTCTGGAACGTGCCGCGGTGGCGCTTGTGCACCGGGAAGACGGTAATGGAGAGCAGGCCGCCGGTGGGTGGGCGCAGTCTCACCACGCCCGGGCCGTCATGGGGCATGGCCAGGTCCGGCATCGGGGCCTTGGTGTCGTCCGCCACCGCGGAGATCATCGCAAAGATCTCCAGGGGCCCGTCCTCCGGCGAGGTGGCGAGGAGAATGCGCGAGCCGCCGCCCCCGAGAAACAGTAGCTTCTGATGCCAGGTGTCGAGGATGCCCTGAAGGGTGATGGCCTGGGTGTGGTACTCGCCGAGGAGCCCCGTGGAAGAGAGCCACGCGACGGCCAGACGAACCTTGATGGAAGCCAGAGGAATGGCGGAGAGCAGTTGCTGTATGGTGATTTTAGGTTTGTTGGCGATGACCTCGAGGACCTGGGGAGCGCCGCAGAAGAGATCGTCGCTCACCACTCGAACCCCCCTCGAACTCAGGGCCAGGCGAGTCGTCTCATCGGGAAAGTAGGCGGCGTTCCGTTCGAACTCGTCCTCGAGCCGCGCGGTTTCCATAAGGAGCGCGGTGAGGTCCAGACCGCCCCGCACGTCGACGGGTGGCGCGGCCAGGAACGAAAAGGCGCCGCTGCGGGCGGTGAGCATCTCGATCACCGCCTCCCGGTCGCTGAGCCGGAACATCGAGGCCGAAACCATGGTCCCACGGTTCAGAACACAGCGGCCCTCGCCCATGGGTCCGAGCAGCTTGAGCTCGCCCGTCTTCCGGCCGCTCGAGAGCATCTCGAGGACCTCGTAAAGAGAAAAAGCCCCGATTTGGCCGGAGAGGTCGGATCGTGAAATCGAGGTCGTGGTGGGTCGGCTGATTGTTCCGGTTTTCGCCAACTTCAAATCCTCCGTGCGCGTTGAATTCTCATCGTGGCCCGACGATCCGCCTTAGGCCCCGCCAAGCTTACCGGCCAAAGACCTTTTTCAGAAGATCGGTGACCCGAGCCTTCGGATCCTCTCGAATCTTCTTCTCTTCGTCGGCGACCAGGAGGTAGAGGCCGTCGAGGGCTTTCGAAGTGACGGCGATCCGCGACTGCTTCACTTTGCCCAGGGCCGAATCCACCGGACGCAGCTTCTCCGGCACGGGGATCTTCACGCGAACGTTGCCCATGAAACCGTCGGGCCGGCCGAGTTCCCAGGCGGGATGAAGCAACGGAGGAGATGGGGTTCTCATCGTCGCGGAGAGGGCCTATCCTGTCCACAAAACACCAACACTCGATCCACCGGATCTCCGCCATGGTTGCGGCGGGATATTCACAGCAAACCCGCAATGTTTCCACAGGGTTCTCCACCGCCCTTCGACAAGCTCAGGGACCACCTTCGACGCTTCGACAAGCTCAGCGCAGGCAGGCTCAGGGACCACCTTCGACGCTTCGACCGTTCGACAGGCTCACGGCAAGCAGGCTCAGCGCACGCAGGCTCAGGGACCCTTCGACAAGCTCAGGGACCACCCTTCGACAGGCTCAGGGACCGCCCTTCGACAAGCTCAGGGACCGAGGGGACTTAGACCCGTACGAGCGGATCGAACAGTCGGCGGTGCTCGTCGACTGCGAAACGATCGGTCATTCCCGCGATGTAGTCGCAGATCACCCGATACACCCCATCGGTGTCGAAGCGCGCTTGATACTGCGGGGGCAATTGGAGGGGTTCGGCGCTGTAGGACCCAAAGAGGTCGCGAAGGATCCGGCCCGCCTTGTCCGCCATGCGCATGACCCGCCAGTTGCGGTACATGCTCGTGAACAGGAATGCCTTCAGCTCGCGCACGCTCGCCGCCATCTCGTCCGAATAGCAGACCAGGCGACTCCCCGCACTTCGGACGTCATCGATGGTCCGGACTCGGCTCGCCTGAATCCGTTCCAGGGTCGACATGACGAGATCGTTGAGGCAGCGATCGATGATCTTGGACACCACCTGCCGCCGCAGGACCGAGTCCTCCCCCGGACCTTCGCGCAGCACCGACTCATGGGCCGAGCGGAAGATGCCCACCGAACGGATCTGTTCGATAGTGAACATGGAGGAGTTCAGGCCGTCGTCGATGTCGTGATTGTTGTAGGCGATCTCATCCACGAAGTCGACGAGCTGGGCCTCCAGGGTCGGCGCCTCGCCGCGCGCGTACTCTTCGGGGGCCTTCGCGTCGGAGTCCGCCTGATGCTTGATGATGCCCTCCCGCACTTCCCAGGTGAGGTTCAGTCCGGGATAGTCGGGAGACCTCCGCTCGAGAGTCTCGAGGACGCGCAGGGTCTGGCGGTTGTGTTCGAAACCGCCATGGTCCTTCATCAACCCGGCCATGGCCCGCTCGCCCGCATGGCCGAAGGGAGTGTGGCCCAGGTCGTGGCCCAGGACCAGGGCCTCCACCAGTTCCTCGTTCAGGGCCAGGATGCGCGCGGCGGTGCGCCCGATCTGCGCCCCTTCCAGGCTGTGGGTGAGGCGGGTCCGATAGTTGTCGCCTTCGTGGTTGACGAAGACCTGAGTCTTGTATTCCAGACGCCGGAACGAGGAGGTGTGGATCACCCGGTCGCGGTCGCGCTGGAAGCAGGTGCGCAGGGGATGCTCGAGTTCGGTATAACGGCGGCCCCGGCTCAAGGCGCTCTTCATCGCCCAGGGGGAGAGTTGCTCCAATTCCCTCCTTTCCTGGGCGACTCGATCCACGAAAGTCATGCCCATGATCTTAGTCCCCAGTTGGTATCGTGTACGCCGCATAGAAGAATCCAGCTGTCTCAGACCAAGGAAGGAAGCGGAGGCGAGTTCACCTCGCCGCAGCGAACGGGGTCTGGGGGCTGAGCATGACGACGAACCGCTGGTGCGGCCCCCAGGCCGCAACGAGGAGCTTTGAGAATGGATGAGAAGAAGTCGGTCAACTTCACCGTCGTGCCCGCGGACGATTCGTCGCCGCGCACCTACTCGAACTTCTGCGCGATTCAGCACTCGCCCTTCGACTTCACCCTGACGTTCTGCGAAATGATGCCGATCACCGAAACCCAGTTCGTGCCCGGCCAGGACCATCAGTTCATCAAGGCCCCGGTGAAGACGCGGGTGGTGGTGCCGGTGCAGATCATTCCCGGCCTGGTCGCCGCCCTCCAGGAGAACTACCGCATGTACCAGGAAGCCTACGGTCCGACCAAGGGACCGATGCATTGAGGGAGACCAAGCTCTCCGCCCGCACGGGCGAGATTCTGGATCGGCTGGAGGGGATCTATCCCCACGCCGACTGCGAACTCCATTACCGAAACGCCTTCGAACTCCTGGTCGCCACCATCCTGTCGGCGCAGTGCACGGACAAGCGCGTGAACGCGGTGACCCCTCGCCTCTTCGCCCGCTACCCGACCGCGGGAGATCTGGCCGCGGCCCCGCGGCCGGAGTTGGAGGAGATCATCCGCTCCACCGGCTTCTTCCGGGCCAAGGCCAAGAGCCTCACCGCCTGCGCCCAGGCCCTGGTCGCGAATCACGGGGGCGAGGTGCCGCGCGACTTCGGCGAAGCCGTGAAACTCAAAGGGGTGGGACGAAAAACCGCGAGCGTTGTCCTCGGCCACGCCTACGGAATCGCGGAAGGAATCGCGGTCGATACCCATGTGCTTCGACTGACCGCACGCCTCGGACTCACGAAGCATGACGACCCTCTCCGAGTCGAACGAGACCTCATGAAGCTCGTGCCCCGGTCGCGCTGGATCAAGACCACCGACCTTCTGATCTTCCACGGGCGGAGAGTGTGCGACGCGCGCCGGCCGCGCTGCGGGGAATGCGGTATCTTCGATCTTTGCCGGTGGGAGTCGAGGCAGGCGCACGCGATGGGTGAATCCACACCCAAGGAGAAGACCCTGCAAAACCGAACCAAAACGAGAAAGGCGAAGGGCGATCTGCGGCCCCCCCGGGTAAGAAAAGGTAAGAAGACATGAGTCGGAGAACCGTGGTGGCCGCGGTGTGCCAGATGCGTTCGGACGAGGACGTCGCCCGGAACCTCATGTCGGCGGAGACCCTGGTGAGGGAGGCGGCCTTAGCCGGGGCCGCGTTCGTGGCCCTGCCCGAGTGCATGGTGTTCCTGAAGGCGGAAGGCGAAAAGGCGCCGGAAGCTCAGAGCATCGTGGGACCCTGGGCGAAGCGGTTCTCGGATCTTTCCCGCGAATTGAAGATCACGACCCTGATGGGATCCTTCCCGGAGACCGCGGAGGAGGCGGCACGGCCCTACAACACCACCGTCCTGTTCGGGCCCACGGGCGACCGGGTGGCCGTCTACCGGAAGATGCACCTCTTCGATATCGATCTGCCCGGCCTCGAACATCTCAAGGAATCGAAGGCCATATCGCCGGGCACGGAACTGGTGGTGGCCGACGCGGGTTTCGCGAAACTCGGTCTCTCCATCTGCTACGACCTGCGCTTCCCGGAGCTTTACCGGGCTCTCTCGGAGCGGGGCGCCGAGGTCCTTCTGGTGCCCTCCGCGTTCACCGACCGCACCGGACGCGATCACTGGGAAGTCCTCCTCCGTGCGCGCGCCATCGAGAATCTGTGTTACGTGATGGCGCCCGCGCAATGGGGCCGTCACAGCGCCCACCGCTCCAGCTATGGTCGCGCCATGATCGTCGATCCCTGGGGATCGATCCTCGCCCAGGTTCCAGACGGCGAGGGTTTTGCGCTCGCCGTCCTCGACTTCGACCGCCTGCACCGGCTCCGCGAGGAACTGCCCGCCCTCCGGGCCCGAAAGCTGTAGTCTGTCCCCGGGCATGACCTGGATCGAAGTCACGGACGACTCGGAAGCCAGGGGCGAGCTGCTCGAACTCTATCGAGCGATGGTCGATCCCGAGTCCTCCAGGGTCGACAATATCCTGAAGATCCATTCGCTCCACCCCAAGGGCCTGCGCGCCCACTTCGATCTGTACCGCGCGGTGATGGCCAGCACCGCCACCCTTCTCAAAGTCGAGCGAGAGATCATCGCCCTGGTGGTGAGCGGGCTCAACGGGTGCCACTATTGAACCGTCCACCATCGGCGCGGTCTGCGCCCTTTGCTGAAGGACGATGAACTCCTCTCGCGTATCGAGGCGGATTGGCGCGGAGCGGGCTTAGAGCCCCGGCGCTCGGCCATGCTCCTCTATGTCGAGAAGCTCACCCTCCTTCCCTCGTCGGTGAACCAGAGCGACATCGCGGCTCTTCGCGCCACCGGCTTCGAGGACCGGGACATCCTGGCCATCGCCGAGGTCACCGCCTACTACGCGTATGTCAACCGGATCGCCGATGGCCTGGGGGTCGCGGTCGAGCCCTGGGTGGTCGAGCAGGAGAGGGCGCGCACGCAGAAGGGGTAGAGCGGCGCCGCGTCTTCTCTCAGGGGCGGGGGGTCGGCGCCTGATTGTGCCGTTCCCCCGGCGTCACCATCACCAGCAGAGTGGTGAAGTCGCTTTCGAAATCGAGACCGGGCCTGGTGGCCTCGCGAAGATCGGTTCCCTCGATCAGCCACCGGCCCGCGCGATTCAGCTTGAACGAGGTTTTCCCGGCGGCATCCGTGACCGCGAAGGCTCGCGGCGTGTTGGCGTCGATCAAGGCCACGAGGGTGAAGCCTTGAATCGGCTGTCCGCCCCGCAACACCTGAACCGCAAACTCCGAGTTCGGATCGCCCCGGGTCGGGTCGGACAGCGGCACGATCTCCAGCGCGAGACCCACCGGGCTCTTCCACGAGTCGTCTTTCGCTCCGCCCACGCGAAAGAAGGCCTTGGCGTGTTTGCGGTATTCCTCGCGCCAGGTCCGCGGCTCGGGACGGGCCCGCCACTTCTCCAGGAACGCCGCGGTCTGGCCGATCTCTTCGAGGTACTCGGTGACGAGGTCCGGGGTGAGAGTCAGCTTGCGGGGCTTGAGCGAGACGAATGCGGTGGCGAAGCCCTCCTTCTCTTTGGGAGGCGTGAGAGCGAACTTGAGGGATCGCGGTCCCGCGGTGACCGTGGGCTTCAAGACCTCCTCGCCAAGGCGAACGCCGAACTTCGCCAGGCGAGCCGGCTCGATCGCGGTCTCCAGGATCGGGAACTTCCCGCCGCTGGTCAGGTCGATCCGAACCGGAAGGCCGGGGGCGACGAAGCCCTGGTTGGGCGCGAGCCATGTTTCGTGGGAGAAAACGGAGGCCGCGCATAACGGAACGACACCCCCAAGGACAAAGCGGCGAAGGCTCATCATGGCGAAAGCGTATCCGAAGACCTGGTCGATTTGGCGTCAGTAGGCGATCGCGTAGCAGTCGCGGCGGGGGTCGGCGCCCGCGATCCGATTCCCGGTGAAAGGGTCCAGCATCACTGCGGTGGCGCAGCCCGACATTCCATACGCGCGCAGACGACTGACCTCGTGGCCGCGCGCCTTCAGTTCGTCGAAGACGGCTTCGGGAATCGCCGCCTCGAGGTTGAGCCTGTTGAAGCCCGGACGGTGCGGCCAGAACGAGCCGTGGAAGTGCAGGGTCTGAAAACGCGGCCACTCGAAGGCCTGATGGAGATTCGGGTACCAGTCGTCCCAGAACTCTACGACGTTCAGCAAGGCCTGCAGGATGGTCTGATCCTGGTTGTCGCCTCCCGGGGTGCCGAGAGCCATGAGAGGCAAATCGCCCTTGAACACCAGGCTCGGGGTCAGGGTGTAGCGGGGACGCGCCCGCGGGCGAATCTGATTCGCCATGGTCTTGTCCAGCCAGAACTGCTCGCCCCGAACACTCATGCCGATGCCGGTGTCGCCCAGAATCACTCCACCCGGAATCCAGCCGCCGCTGGGCGTGACGTCGAAGAGGTTGCCCGCCCGATCGATGATCGCCATGTGCGTGGTGTCCTTCGAGACCCCGGCCGAATCGAGACCGCGCGACCAGAGGCCGTCGTCCGCGACCGCCACGTCCTCGGACGGACGGGCCATAGCCTCGTCCTTGATGTTGAATCTCGCGTATGTCCACTCCTTGACCTTGGAGTCGTACTTCAGCGGATCGCCCGCGACGAACGACTTCGAAGCGGCGCGCGGATCGATGAGGGCCGCGCGTTCCCTGGCGTACGCCTTCGACAGCAGGCCTTCGGCGGGCACGCGCACGAACTGCGTGTCCGCGTAATAGGTGTCGCGATCGGCGTAGGCCAGCTTCATGGCCTCGGTCACGGTGTGAATGTAGTCGGCGCTGTCGTGCCTGAGGGCGTGGAGATCGAAACCCTCCAGGATGTTCAGGGTCTGCAGGAGCACCGGACCCTGGCTGGAGAACCCATGTTTGTAGACGGTGTAGCCGCGGTACGTGGTCTTCGCGGGCTCCTCGACGCGCGCGTAGAACTCCGCGAAGTCGGCCAGTTCGAAAGGCGCCTCGTGCTTTCGCAGGAACGCGACCATCTCCCGCGCGAGGTCGCCCTTGTAGAAGAGGTCGCGGGCCGCGGCGATGCCCGCGACCCGGCCCCTGGCCTTGGCCGTCCGCTCGGCTTCGACCATCCGTCGCAGCGTCTTCGCGAGGGTCGGAAATCTGATGGTCTCGCCCGGCTTGTAGGTCGAGCCGTCCGGCTTCAGCCAGTAGCGCCGATTGTCGGGCCACTTCTCGAAGAATTCGAGCTGGCGCTCGACCGCCTGCGCGGTGCTCAGACGCAACGGGAAGCCTCCATCGGCATACGCAATCGCGGAACGGGAAACCTCTTCGAAGCTCAGCGTCCCCCACTTCTCGAGAACGGTCAGCGCCGCGTGCAGCGCTCCCGGCACCACCGCGGGATCGAGACCTTCGCCCTGAAGCGACTTGCCGCGCGAAACGAACCAGTCGACATCAACCGCTTTTGGCGCCCAGCCCTGGCCGACAATCGAGGTGACCTTGCCTTCCTTCTTCGGATAAACAAGGACCAGCGCCTCGCCGCCCAGGCTGAAGAGGTCCTGCTCAACGACGCCGCCCACCAGGAGCGACGCGACACCCGCGTCGAAGGCGTTGCCGCCCTTGAGAAGAATCTCGAATGCGGCAGCCGTGGTCAGAGGGTGGCCGGTGGAGACTCCCGCGTTCGGTCCCGACACCGCAGGTCGCAGCGCGGGCGGGGGGGGTTGCCCAGAGTCGCGAGCCCGGGTGGGCCCCTGCGGCGAAGCGCCGACCCCCGACGCGCTTAAGCAGATGAGAACGATCATCGAACCGGATTTCGCCACAGTCATCTTTGAACCTCGGACCCGAGTCTCGTTGAGACGATGGCCCGGCGCCAACCCTCAAAGCCAGGAAGTCCGGGCTCCAGGCCATTGAGTCCGTCGCCAACTTACAAGACATGACGCGGACCCTCCCTTCCCTGGAGGACTCTCTCTTCAGTTCTTCATTCCGGTCTTCATTCCGGCGGGTCCCGGAATGCCGCGCGAAAACAGCCAAGGAATCGTTTAGCCTCGGGGGCACCATGGCCCGCTCCGTCGCTTCTCCTCACGTTGTCAATATCGCCGACCTGCGGCGCATC
>JANODX010000175.1:0-5627 GCA_031412915.1 Vicinamibacteria bacterium
TGCTGGTGTTGAACTCGACGCCGCTCAATCAGTTCATCGGGCGGAATCCCGAGTATTTCTTCGGGGCCTCGGCCGAGGAAGGGCGGATCAATCCCGAGCGCGAAGCCTCCCTTTGGGGAGGCGAAAGCCTGGCCTTGGGCCGCAACCTTCACATCCTGATTTCGCACATCAAGTGCGCGGCGTTCGAGCTGCCCATCGAGTCGGATGAGACGTTCGGGTCGGAGAATCTGGTGGAGATCCTTGGGTTCCTCGAGACTCAGGGGTTTGTGCACAAGGCGGGCGACTCATGGCAGCGCGAGCGCTCCCGCGTGCGGGAGCGCGAAGCCTCCCCTCGGGGGATTGGACGCCTCAGGCTACCCCGTCGACACCGTCTCGCTGCGCAGCGTGTCGTCCGACAACTTCGTGATTCAAGACAATCACGAGCGAGCCGAAGGTCGTCGGTCGACTTTGATTCGGTTCAGGACCAGCGAGTCCTGGGCTAGCATGTCGGCTTCCCCATAGGAGGCCGAATGGCTGAAGACAAGACGAGCGAAGCGCGAAATCAAAGCGTGACGGCGATTCAAGAAGCGAACTACCGAATCCACGCCCTGGAGTATCTGGTGAGGCAACTTGGCGTTACGACGGAGCAATGGAACGCCGCCTATGAGAACGCGAAAAAGGATTGTGACGCGGCGCAGAAGACGGTCGTAGTGGAACTGCTGAGAGAGGCCCTTGGTGAGAAAATCCACGCCGACAAGGTGGTGGAAGGCCTCGAAGGCTTGATCCAGCAGAAGAAGGACCAACAACCGTAGGCAGACCGGGACATCTTGGACTGGCGCTTTTTCAAAACCCGCGACCGCAAGGCCGGAAGGGGCCCTCAATGGAACCAAAGTCAAAAGACTTCATCTGCCTCTACCGGCCATCCGCTGACGACTCGGTCAGATGGAACGCCGAGCACGGCGATGCGGAGGCCCAAGCAGCGCTCGGGTGGCTCTACTTAGAAGGCCGCCTCGAGCACGCCACGGACACCGACACGGGCAAAGATCTCATCGTGTCCTCATTCACTCCAGCCTTCGAGCAAGACCTCGCTGCGGCCGCGAAGTGGCTCCGAAAGGCAGCAGATCAGGGTCACGCGGAAGCGAAACGGCTCCTCGCGACCCTGCTCGCGAAGGCCAAGGGCGTTCACTAAGACACCCGTCCTTGACCGCGACGTGCCATCCGCGCTTGGCCCCCCCCGCTTGACGTGGCAGTCGTCGATGGACGCCGACGACGTGGGAGATCCCAAGCACTTGTGCGCTACTTGAAACCCCTCGTACCGGCGATGGGACGCTATGCTCCAGGGGCGGCCTTACTGCAACCTCACCAGTCAATTTCGACTAGCCCTGATTCCTGACGAGAACGCCACCCTGACGCCCAACACCGCACCAAATTGGCTGGTTCATCTATCAGGGGCGAAGCGCTTGCGCGAGCCCGTCGCGGGCGGGACTGACCCTGTCGTCGGCGGCAAACGTCGATGACCTACCGCGGGCACTGGGGAAGAAGATCCTGGCAAGGGCCACGGGCCACCGACATTCTCGCCGACGTCGGCGGTATCGACAGCGACGTTGAAAAGGCCTTCCTCTCCCTCTCGTCTTCACGCCTGGCCCAGGTCTTCGCCGCATACGCTGGTCGGTACGGGGCAGGACCGGCTCAGTACGCGCGTAGGAGCTATGAGGAGTGGAAGGAGGGGACGAAAAGGGTCTCGGGCAAGACGCTCGTCCGTCTTCTTGAAGTGGTTCCCCCCGTTCTGCCCTTTGATCAACGTCTCGAGTTGGTGAGGACGCTGCGTAACGAGCTCCTCGCAGGTCGCCGCGTGCTGATCGATGTTCTGGGCCCCGAGGACTTGCGAGCGGTCGATCGAGCCGCCGAAGAGCTAATTCAAGAGGCAACATCCCGAAAGATTCCAAGCCGGCTCAAGAATCGGCTGGCGTGGCTGAGCATGGGCGATGCAGTTGTGGGCGAGCGTCTGTTGGCAGAAGCAGACCGCATCACCGCCGAGGATGCCCGTCGCATCCTGAAGCAGGAAATGCAAAATCTGGAGCGGCTGTACCGATCATCGGAAGAGATCCGCGACGCAAACCACCGAATCGCGCTTGCCGGTGGCATACTACAAATCAACTTCAAGCGTAGGAGGTGGTGGATGTCAAAGCCCAGCAAAGAAGACAAGGCGCCCCCCGGGACCCTCGTCCGGCCGGACCAAACGAACAACCTGCTCCAGCATGCCCTGCAACGCCTGGAAGGAGCCTCGGGTCAGGCCATCATCGAGACTGCTCAGCGGGAAGCGCTGCGCCTTCAGGTTGAGCAAGCCGAACGGCAGTTGCGTCGCAACTTCTCCCAAGAAGAGATGGACGACTTCATCTCTCAGGCCATTCGAACGCTGCGCCAGGTCGACACAAAAATGAACAAGGTCACCATGCGGGGCGAGTTCCAGGGAGGCACAGGGCGCACGGAGATCAATGTCCAGTCTCGGTTTTGCTTTGTGGCAACGGCGGTGTACGGCTCGCCCGATGCGCCTGAGGTCGCAGTGCTGCGCCGCTTTAGGGAAGAAACCCTCAGACCGCACGTCCTTGGGCGGGCCTTCATCACCTCTTACGAATGGGTGGGGCCGCATCTTGCACGTGCCGCCGTAAGCCACCCCAGGCTCCGGCGCGCTTCGATGAGCCTGATCGATGCCATCGCACGACGACTTTCGAAGTATTCGTAGCGTCAAGGTTGAGGTCGTCGCGCCTTCCAGGGCACGCTCGCTGGGCGGCGCGCTGCGGGGCCTTGGCTACATCGGCCGAGGAGTTTCCTATTTCTTCCGTGGGAATCCGCGCGCGCTGCTGGGGGCTCTCCTTCTTGCCGTACTTGTCGCCGCTGTCCCGATCTTGCTCTCGCACAGGGGGTTGGCGATCCGCCAGACCTCCGGAGAGCCCGTGCGCCAGGCCTCCGGGTCGAGCTCGCCGGATCTCGTCAAGAGAGTGGTCGATGGCGATACGATCGAACTTGGGGACGGAAGGCGTATTCGCATTATCGGGATAGATGCTCCCGAGCGAAATGCTCGCTTGGGAGCCGTCGCGACGGCCAGGGTCGCAGAACTGGCGGCCGGCCATCTGGTCAGGCTCGAGTTTGACGGACCGAGAAGTGATCGCTATGGACGGATTTTGGCGCACGTTTGGATTGGCGACGCGCTGCTGGCTGAAGTATTGGCTCGCGAGGGGCTGGCAACGGTAGCGCTATTCGCGTCGAGCATTCAGCATGCTGATCGGCTTCTCGCAGGACAAGAAATCGCAAGGAGGGCTCGGGTAGGCGTCTGGGCCAGCATCGCCCCCCCCCCTGGCCTGGCTGACCACGACTAGTGCGGAAGGTGGATCGGGACCTGCCGCTGTTGGCTGAGCCCGAACATTGCCGCCTCAACCCCCTACGACGCCGCCAGGAGTTCGCCTTGGAATCGCTTGGCCTCTGAAAGCGATGACGTGACGCCTGCCCACGCGGCACAGATGTCATCTGCGCGAGCCAGATACGAGCCTTGATGCTTCCTTAGCCGCTTCGCAACTGGCTGTTGAGCCAGCCAAGTCTCGGGGCCAGCGAAGCATTCCAAATCGTGCCGAACGCTCGCGTGCGGGAATAAGGCATTCAGAACCCACGTTTCTGTGCAGCGCGACGGCAAACAGAGCACCACGTTTGTGGGCGTGTGGGACTCTCCGCACCAACTTAGGACGACGGAGCGTAAGGCATCGGAAGCAGCGGATGCTGGTGGACAGGGACGGTCGCAAGGAAGCGGAGCATCGGTACTGTCCTGAGCCACGTTGGCGGCTCGGTAGGAGCTTGATGCCACATCTACGTCAAGGTGAACGAGAAGGATGTCAAAGGACTGGAAAAGCAGAGCATCTCTGGAGACGGATCCACTCCCTCGTTTAGCCGCTTGCTTGCACCACCGATAGACGCCGCCCCACCCGCCGCCCAAACCGCCAAAGGCAAGCGAGCCCTCTGGCTGCAGTTGCTGAAGGACAAAGGCTCGCGCTCCAAGCATTGCTCGCAACGCAGCCTGGATCACAATGCGGTCAGTCGGACCCTCGGCGACAAGGGCGATTCTCAAGTCAGACATTAGGCACAGCACCGAGCAAGCCATTCAGCCACATTCTTGAAAGTGTCCAAGTATCGTCGGGTCGTTTCGCCATCGCCTCCTGCAGGTCGATCCGACGAACAACCGTATGTCCTTTACTGTTTCTCTCAATGGCAAAGAGTCGAACAGAGGGATCTGATAGGGGAAGACCATCGAGGATCGCGGGGTTGTGGGCAGTTAGCAGCATCTGTCCGTCTCCGTTGCGCGCCGCCGTCCAGCGGCAAAGTTTTTCCATGAGGCGCTGTGCGAGACGCGGATTGAGCGCCTGATCAAAGTTGTCAATGGCTATGCAGGGTGGCGCCTTGGCATGCATCGCCAACACCGCGACAAACAATATGTAGAGAGCGCCCTCGCTTGCGTCGTAGCCCGTGAGACGATTCCGGCCCTTCTTCATGTACCGGTCAACAAACTGGATGACGAGGCGGGAGCGAGCCGCGGAGGGCGAGAGTGGAACTTTTGTGGATGGCGCCGCAGAAAAGTCCTTGGCCCAATCAATTAGCTCTCGAACCTCATCAACCAGCTCGGCCAACTTGGGATCCTTTTGAGCAGCGGCGAGGAGTTCGTCCACGGCTTCCGGCAACCGCCCGCCCGAAAGCCCCACCGGATCCCGCGCTTGCACATCTTGAACGAGCCCACGAAGTGATGGCGTGTTTGGGCAGTAGATGCTGTAGCTACGAAGAAGATCCATCAAAGCCACAGCGGCATGATCTGGGGGAAGCTCCACGGTCTTGAGGGCAGCCATACCTTGCTCTTGGTTGTGCCGGCCCGCGCTGGTCGTTGTTCGAGTGGCGATGGTGTCTTGACCGACTCTCAGATTCTCTGTCTTGTATTTCCAGGCCGGGCTCGGATTCCCCAGTGGATTCCACAGGGTCACGCTCAGAGAAGCGCCGCCCTTTCCTTCGCAGCTGAAGAGAATGTGCGACGTGTTCTCCTGGGGCGTAAGCGAAAAGGCGGTCTTGTAGAGGCTCGGTACTCCTGGGCGTACGCCGCGTCTGAGCAAGGTCTCGTCCTCGACTCTGCCAAATGCGGCGGCACCCAGAACGCCCAGCGACTCGAGCAAGTTGCTCTTGCCGCTGCCGTTGGACCCGATAAACAAATTGACTCGACCTAGTTCAAGCTCAAGTTTCACTAGCGACTTGAATCGTTCGACATGAAGGTGCGTCAGCATCAGAAACCCGTTCTCCGTTCCGTGTTCGGTCCGTCGGACCACTTCAGCCGAAGTTTGTCATGAGCGACCAGAAACCAAGCGGCGGAGCCCTAGTCTCATTCATAGTTGCGGCCGGGGGCTGTACCAGTGTAGGCGGGCGGTCTCGGGATCGAGTTTCGAAGGACCTCTGGCTGCGTCGGGACCCGAAACGGCCATAGCCTGCAGGAACATGGCGCTATGGAAGAATCTCTCCCTGTGATGACTATTGGAGACGCGCCAGACACCGAGTCCACCGCCCTGGCGCGGGACGGGGGTACCGGGGGGCTGATTTCGATCCTCAAGGGGCTTGAGATCGAG
>JANODX010000176.1:0-2726 GCA_031412915.1 Vicinamibacteria bacterium
ACTCCAGGAACTGACCGGCCTGTCGAAACGAGCGCTATCCAAGTACGGCTACCCGGCGGAAGAAGCCGAGATCATCCTGGAAATGCTCATGTACGCGCAGACGAGAGGAAACAACCAGGGCATCGTCAAGCTGATCGGCAACGGAATGCCGCGGCACGAACGAGCACAGCCGCCCACCGTGGAAAAAGACACCCCGGCGACCGCGATAATCAACGCGAACCTCTCCATGGAAGCCATCGCCATGGAACAAGCCGTGACCATGGTCATACGAAAAGCCCGGGAGATCGGTATTGCCATAGTGGGCGTCCACAACGGTCACGGATCGTCGGGCGCCATCGGCTACTGGTCGAGAAAGATCGCAGACGCCGGCCTGGTCGGCATTACCATGTCGAGCTACCCATTCGCACTGGTGCCGCCTCACGGTTCGTATGAACCCTTGTTTTGTACCAATCCAATAGCCTGGGGCGTTCCCACGGATGGCCAGCCCATCGTATTGGACATGTCTTCATCAGGCATTTCCTACTTTGGTCTGCTGCAGGCGAAGACCCAAGGAGTCCGGGTCGCCGAAGGGCTCGGCTACGACAAAGAGGGGAACGAAACGACGGATCCCGCAGAGATCTTGGAAGGAGCGATACGGCCGTTCGACCGGGGAGTCAAAGGCGCCGGGCTCGCCCTGATGGTTCAGATCATCGGCGGAGCGCTGGTGGGTGGGGACTTTCTGAACAAGAGCGACAACAACGGCAACGTCGTGATTGCGATAGACCCAGGGGCCATGATCGGAACGGGCAGATTCATAGAAGAGACCACCAGGATGGCCGCGGCCATGAAACGGGCCAAAACGCTCGACGGGGTAGAGGAAGTCATGGTCCCGGGGGAACGCGGAGACCGGATCAGATCCAAGGTGATGGAGGCCGGCCTGATCGAAATCGAAGACAATCTCCTGAATAGCCTCAAGGCATTTGTGGAGCAGGACAGCGGCGAGAAAGACAACAATCAATGACAAATGAAGCTCAACAACTGGATGTTCCCCAGCTGGTCCGGGAAGCCGCCCTTCGGTGCAAGGACTACCTTTCACCGACACCTCTCGAGTACTCCATGCACCTCAGCAAGGAGATAGAGGGCGAGGTGTGGCTCAAGCTGGACTCGATGCAGAGGACGGCGTCATTCAAGTTTCGCGGTGCGCTCAACAAGATCCTCTCCCTCACGGAAGCAGAGCTCGACAAGGGCGTGGTCTCGGCCTCTACCGGGAACTACGCCCTGGCCGTAGCCGAGGCGGTGAGGATCCGAAACCGCCGCGCCACCATCTACGTGGCCGAGGATCTCGAGCCCTCACGCCTGGAGTTGTTGAGGTCTCACGGCCTGGACCTGGTCATTTATGGCAAACGCGCCTGGGACGCGGAAGAGAAGGCGCGGCGAGTCGCGGAGGAACAAGACAAGATCTACGTGTCGCCCTACAACGATCCGATCGTGGTCGGCGGCCAGGGGACGTGCGGGTACGAGATTTCAAAGCAACTGCCCGATCTGGACGCCGCCCTCTTCGCGGTCGGGGCGGGGGGACTGCTCACGGGATCGGCAGGTTGGCTGAAGTTCCACAACCCCGAGGTAAAGGCCTTCGGCGTCTCGCCAGAAAACTCCCCGGTGATGCAACAATCCATGCGAGCCGGCAAGATCGTGCAGATCGACATGTTCCCGACCCTCGCAGACACCTGCGCGGGCGGGGTCGATCCGGACAGCATCACCTTGCCCCTGTGTCAGCGATACGTGGATGAGATTCTGCTGCTCACCGAGGCGGAGATTGAAGGCGCCATCCGCCTGCTGTTCGAGCAGCATCGACTTGTCGTCGAGGGTTCAGGAGCTCTTGGCGTGGGGGGACTGCTCAAATACAAGGAGCGATTCAAGGGCAAGAAGGTGGTCGCGGCCGTCTGTGGACGGAACATCAGCCTGGAAGTGTTCAAGCGGATTATTCAGTAGAGGCAGAGGAAGTAGAAGCAGAGGGGACGACATGGACTTTAAGGACAAGCGGGTTCTGGTGACGGGCAGCAGTCGGGGCATCGGCTTCGCGGTTGCCGAAGCCTTTATCGATGCGGGCGCGCGGGTCGCCATCAACGGCCGAACGGAGCAATCGGTGAGTGCCGCCATCGAAAGACTCAACCGTCAGGGGCGCCTGGTCGCAGCCCCAGGCGATGTGGGAACTGTTTCCGGTTGCGAGTCGGCGGTCAAGACGGCGATCGACGCCTTCGGCGGCCTCGACATTCTGGTGAACAGCGCCGGCGTCGGCGCAGGCCGATCCATCGAGAATTCCGACGAGGCGATGTGGGACGCTCACATCGACGTCAATCTGAAGGGAACGTTCTTCTGTTGCCGGGCGGCGCTAAAGGCCTTGCGCAAGTCCAGGGGCAATATCGTCAACATCGCCTCGGATGCGGGCCTGATGGGCGTGCCGGGAATCACCGTCTATTGTGCTTCGAAGGGCGGGGTCGTCATGATGAGCCGCGCCATGGCATTGGAAGTAGCACCCGACGTGCGGGTCAATTGCGTCTGCCCGGGTTACATCGATACCGAAATGATTCGCCGGGACCACATCTACAAGAAAGACGACCGGGCCGCCGCCGAGCAGAGAATGATCGACTATGCGCCGATGAAGCGCATCGGCACGCCACCCGAGATCGGTCAGGCGGTCCTCTATCTGGCTTCATACGAGGCCCGCTTCGTGACCGGCGCCGCCC
>JANODX010000177.1:0-2503 GCA_031412915.1 Vicinamibacteria bacterium
GGGCGAGTCCTGGTCGAGCCTCAACAACCAACCCACCGCCGACCTGCTCAGCCTGGCCGTGGACGACCAGGCCCCCTACTGGCTTTACGGCGCTCAGAACGACAGCAGCCACATCGCGATTCCAAGCCGCACCGACGACGATTCCATCGGATGGGAGCACTACCTGGTCATTCCGGCCGGCGAGGGCGGGCAGACGGCGGTGAAACCCGACGGCAGCGTCGTCTATGCGAACGACCGGACCAGGACGGTGCGTTTCAACCGGAAAACCGGCCAGGCTCCGAGCATCAGCGTCTGGCCCGAGGTGGAGTTCGGAACCGCCCTCAAGGACGTGAAGTACCGTTTCTATTACTCGTTCCCCGTGCTGCTCTCGCCGCACGATCAGGGCGTCCTCTACACCGCCGCTCAGTACGTCTTTCGATCCACGGACGAAGGCCAGTCCTGGAAGCGGATCAGCGCCGACCTGACCCGAAATCGTCAGGACGTGATGGGCGCACCTTCCGGAGGGCCCATCAGCTCCAATGCGTCCTCGCTCTTCCATGTGAGCGTCATCCGGACCCTTGCCGAGTCCCGTCTGAAAAAAGGTGAGCTCTGGGTGGGCACCGACGACAGTACCGTTCAACTCTCGCCAGATGGCGGTGACAGTTGGCGCAACGTCTCTCCCCCGGATCTCCCGGAATGGACCACGATCACGGCGATCGACGTTTCTCCCCACCACCCGGGAACGGTCTACATCTCCGGAGAACGCCACCGGGTGAGCGATCGCGCGCCGTATCTTTACAAGACCACCGACTACGGCAACACCTGGCGGCGGATCATCAAAGGAATTCGGGAAAACGACTACTCGTGGGTCATCCGAGAGGATCCGGTCCGGGCGGGCCTCCTCTACGCGGGAACGGAAACCGGCGTGTATGTCTCCTTCGACGCCGGGGACTCCTGGCAGTCCCTGCAGCGCGACCTGCCGAAGGTGATGGTCATGCAGATGGTGGTGAAGGGCAACGACCTGGTGGTGGCCACCCATGGGCGGGGCTTCTGGATCATGGACAACATCTCGGCCCTGCGCGGCATCACCCCGCAAGTCATGTCGGCCCCGTCGCATCTGTTCAAGGTCGTCCCCGCGCTGCGTCAGCTTCGAGGAAAGACCGGGACGGGACCGTCGGGCGCAGCGAGGAACCCGCCCCTGGGCGTGATGATCGAGTATTACCTGGCCGAGAAGCCCGGCGGTGACCTGCTGCTCACCCTCACGGATGAGGGCGGCAAGATCATCCAGCAGTTCGCCAGCGGTTCGGAGAACAGCCCCAGCTCCCCCGCCATGGCAGGCATGAACCGTTTCCTCTGGGACATGCGATACCCGGGTACCCGGTTGCCCTCGGCCGCCGGGGCATTGAACGATTTCCAGAGCGTCGATCACTCGCCGCCCTCACCACCGGTGGCACCTCCCGGACGGTACGTCGCCCGACTCTCGGTGGGGGGGCAGACCCAGGAGCAGCCCTTCGAGATTCGGAAGGATCCCAGAGTCGAGGCCGGCGACGCCGATTTCAGAGCCCAGTTCGATCTCATGGTCGCGATCCGGGATCGGGTGCCGGAAGTGACCGACATCGTGATGAGCATCAGAGCGGTCCGAGCCCAGGTCGACGGACGTCGGGCTGCGCTGTCCGGGGAATCCAGGGTCAAGGCGGAGAGCGTCCTCAAGCAACTGAGGGAGATCGAGGGCACGCTCATGATCTGGATGGGGTCGCAGGCCCACCCGATGATGTGGGGTCCCCCGGGGTTGATGGAGAAGTTCAGCACCCTCTCGCGGGCCGTCGGCGCCGCCGATGCGAGGCCCACCGCTTCGATGGTCGCGCTCTTCGAGGACCTATCGGAACGCTTGAAGGTCCAACGGAACAGGTTGAAAAAACTCGTTGAGGAAGAAGTGGGGCCTTTGCTGGCCCATTGATGGAACATCCTCCCGGATCGCCCCGAACTCTCCCGCCAAGTCGCGCTGGATCGCATTCCCGGCGCAGTGCGCCACTGAGGAAAGCGTTTCGGCGCGGTCAGGGCTCCCGCTCGTACACCACCCGGCCGCCCAGCACGGTCAGGTCCACCCGGGTCTTGAGAATCTGCTCGGGCGGAACGCTGAGCAGGTCGGAGGAGAGCACGATGAGATCCGCCACCTTGCCCGGTTCGATCGTTCCCTTGCGTCCCTCTTCTCGCGTCACATAGGCGCCGCCGCGCGTGTAGGCGCGGAGGGCCCGCAGCATGGGCACGCGCTCGTCGGCGCCATGAACCGCGCCACTCTTCCCCTTTCGAGTCACCGCGGCGTAGAGCCCCACCATGGGGCCGATGGGGAGGATGTCGCTGGAGAACGCCATGAAGATCCCGCGTTCCATCGGCGTGGCCACGGGATTGTTGTGGGCGAGGCGCGCGCCATCCAGGGTTTGTTCATACCGCTGCTCGAGGGTGTAGGTGAAGTTCGGCTGCTGGGTCACCAGGATGGAGTCGCGCACCATGGTCGCGAGGGTGG
>JANODX010000178.1:0-13012 GCA_031412915.1 Vicinamibacteria bacterium
GATTCCTCACTTCTATCTTCACATCGAAGTCGATGCCGCACCGCTGATCATCTTACGCAAACAAGTGAACGCAGCAGCAACCGATTCAGGTTCCTCGGCTAACAAATACACCATTAACGACTTCATCCTCGCCGCCGCCGCGAAAGCCGCCGCGGCGGTGCCTCAGGTGAATTCGTCTTTCGCCGAAGGTGCCATCATCCAGTACGGGTCGGTAAACCTTTGTGTGGCCGTAGCCGTTGACGATGGACTAGTCACCCCGGTCATTCGCGACGCCCAGTCTCTCAGCCTTCTCCACATCAGCCGCGCCGTGAAGGACCTTGCCGAGCGAGCACGCAGGAAGCGCCTTTCCCCCGATGAATTCGCGGGCGGAACCCTCACGGTTTCCAACCTCGGCGCCTACGGCATCAACGCCTTCGATGCGATCATCAACCCGCCGCAGGCCGCAATTCTTTCGATCGGAGCAATTGTCGCGAAACCCGTCGTCGATGGGGAAGGAGAAATCACGGCCGGACAACGCATCGACATCGGCCTGAGTTGCGACCACCGCGTCGTTGATGGCGCCATCGGCGCAGCCTATCTCGCGGAATTTAAGAGAATCATCGAAAACCCCGCGATCCTGCTTGTGTAGTCACCGCCCGATTCCGGCACTTCTCAATGAAATACGATCTAATAGTGATTGGCGGAGGACCGGCTGGATACGTCGGTGCGATCCGCGCCGCCCAGCTTGGCAAAAAAGTCGCCTGCGTTGAATCCGACCGTGCCGGAGGCACCTGTTTGAACTGGGGATGCATTCCGACCAAGGCTCTTCTAAAGAACGCCGAACTCTCCCGCTTTCTCCACGAGCAAGCCGCCGATTTCGGTTTCTCTTTCGATAATCTCACAGTTGACTGGGAAAAAATCATCGGGCGAAGCCGAAAAGTTTCCGAGCGCCTTGCCGGAGGAATCGAATTTCTCTTCAAAAAAAATAAAATTGATTACATCCGCGGAATCGGAAGCCTCGTCGGCGAAGGCAACATCCTTGTCACCGCCTCCGACGGAAGCACCGAAACACACGAAGCCTCCGACATTCTCCTTGCGACGGGCTGCACTGCACGCGGATTGCCCCCGCTGCCGTTCAACGGCACCTCGGTCATCTCGTCAAAAGAAGCCATGATTCTCGAGAGCCGCCCCGACTCGATGATCATCGTCGGCGCCGGCGCCATCGGCGTCGAATTTGCCTACTTCTACAACGCCTTCGGCACCGAGGTCACGATCGTCGAAATGCTGGACCACCTTCTGCCGGTCGAGGACACCGAGGTGCCGTCGGCCTCGAAGGCGAGATGTCGTCAGCCCGCGCGGCCACGTTCGCGAGGGTCCTCCCGGGTGCTAGGTTCGTGGATATCTCGGACATCGCTTTGAGGATGCGCATCGCCAAGACCCGGGAAGAGATCGCCCTCACCCAACGGGCCTATCGGTATTTCGACCGCATCCACGCCTTCGCCCGCGACTACATTCTCGAGCACGGCACGAACACCACCGACTATCAGATCGGCCAGGCCCTCTCGCAATTCGGCATCAACCTGCTCATGGCGGACGTGAAGCGCGACGGGAAACCGCACAGCGCGGTCGGCATCGACGTGACCGGGAACTACGTCCGCACCGGGGTCGCGACCGCCTACCCGCACCCGAACCAGTTCTTCCATTCGAAAGTCCGGCGCGGCCAGCCGCTTTACGTCAACTGCGACATCCTCCTCGGCGGCTACGGCGGCGAGTGCTATCGGAATTACGTGATCGCGCCCTCGACTCCCGGTCACGAAAGGATGTGGCAGGTGGTGGCCGAAACGGTCGAGATCATGGTGGAGAACGTGAAGCCGGGTGCGATCTGCTCGGAGATCGCCTGGAAGGTCCACGAGCACCAGATCAAGAACGGGATGCAGGACTTCATCTATCACCGGCCTGGACACGGCCAGGGGCAGAACTACGAGGGCCATCAATCGCCCCATCTCGCCCTCGGCGACGACTCCGTGATCGAGGAAGGGATGACTTTCTCCGTCGAGCCGGGCCTCTACGATGAGAAGAACGGGATCGGCATCAATCCCTCGGACCGGCTGCTCGTGCTCAAGGACCGCTCGGTCCGTATGAGCCGAGTGCCGTTCTCGAAAGAGTGGAGCTTCCTCAAGATCTAATACAGGCGCTCCTCGTCGAGAACGTTCTTGAGGGTTTCTCCTCGTAGGAATCGCCGAAGATTTTCGCAGAACAGGTCGGTCAGGCGGCCGTTCTCGCGGTCGCTGGTGCTGGCGGAGTGCGGGCTCACGAGAACGTTGGGCATGGTCCACAGCGGACTGCCTTCGGGGAGCGGCTCCGTGGCAAAGACATCGAGGGCGGCCCCGCCGAGGTGGCCATCACGCAAGGCATCGATCATGGCGCCTTCATCCACCAGGGCGCCTCGACCGATATTGATGAGCACGGCTCCCCTCGGGAGAAGCGCGATCTCCTTCTGCCCCAGGACGTGCTCGGTCTCGTTCGTGTGGGGAGCGGCCAGAACCAGAAACTCCGCCCTTGGAAGCAGAGCTCGGAACGCGGTCGCGGGGTAGAGCTCATCGGCGTGGTGTGCTTCGGGGTCCTCGTTCGTCATCGAGCGCTTCACACCGATCGCCTTCATGCCGAAGCCTCGGGCCAGGCGCCCCACCTCGCGACCGATCGCCCCATGGCCGAAGATGAGCACGGTTCGACCGACCAGATCGGTGCCCGCGAAGCGTTCCCAGTCTTTGCGGGCCTGCAGGTCATGCATGCGAAAGAGACCGCGACTGAAGCCGACCAGGGCCAGAACGCAGAACTCGGCGAGGGGAACGGCGTGGATACCGCTCGCGGTGGTGAAGATCGTGCCCCTCATCCGTTCGTGATACCGGCGGCGGATCACGAACTGGCCGATGCCTGCGCTCGACGACTGGATCCAGCGAACCCGGGGCGCGAGTTCGGGAAGCTCGGCATCGTTGGTGTAGTCGAAGTCGAAGAGGATGTCGGCCCGGGCCAGGAAACCCCGCCATAGCGCCTCGCCTTCGGGCGATCGCGGAATCGGAACGCCGCCGTGATCGGCCGCGTATCGTGGCCGGCGAAGCAGGTCGGGCTCGTAGATCACGTGGACCCGCGCGTCGACCTGCCGGATCCGCTCCACGTGTTCGGGTTCGAGGTAGCTCGCGATGAGGACGGTGAGATGAGGCCCCTCGGTCACTGCACCTGGTCCTCCACCGGGGTGGGGGCCCCCTCGGCCTCGACCGATCGATAGAGCGCCTCCACGACCGCCATGGTGCCGACCGCATCCGCGATCCCGTACCGGACGGGCTCGCCGGTGAGGACCGCGTCCGCGAAGTGCTCGACCATGAGGCGATAGGAATCCTCCCCCGCGAAGGCGTGCCTCACCTCGGCGTTACGACCATGCCGTTCGACGATCTCCACCGGTGCGGGGCCCGAAACGAAAACCGAGGAGGCGAACAGGCTCCCGTCGACGCCCACCGCCTCCGCGAACTCCCGCCGTTCGATGCCGATCGCGCAGTCGAACTGCGCGATCACGCCGCTTTGGAAACGCAGGCTTCCCGCGAGCTGGGTATCCACCCCGGTGGGACCAAACGTAGCCCAGGCCTGAACCTCCGTGGGGAGCGTTCCCGCGAGGCGGCGGCTGATGTCCACGCAGTAGCAGCCCACATCCATCAAGGCCCCGCCTCCGAGGTCGGCGCGCAGGCGGATGTTTTCGGGCCCGGCCAGGCGGAACGTGAAGGCGGACCTGATGGCCCGAAGTTCCCCCACCGCACCTCCCCGCGTCATCTCGACGAGTCGGCGGTTTCGCGGATGAAACCGGTACATGAAGGCTTCCATCAGAGTGACGCCGTGGGCGTCCGCCGCGGCCTGCATCTCCAGGCACTCGCCCACCGAAAGGGCGAGCGGCTTTTCGCACAGGATGTGTTTCTTCCTCTCAGCCGCGCGAATCGCCCATTCCCGGTGAAGTGAGTTGGGAAGGGGGATGTAGACCGCGTCGATCTCGGGGTCGTCGAGAAGAGCCGCGTATCCCCCATAGTGGCGAGGGACCTTCAGCTCCCGGGCGAAGTCCCCGGCCTGATCGAGATCCCGGCTCGCCACCGCCAAAGCCTCGGCGTTGCGCGAGGCCTGGATCGCCGGGATGAGAGAAGTGCGCGCGATCCTTGCGGTGCCGAGAATGCCGAAGCGAAGTCGATGAGGCAGGGCGGTCGTCATCAGAACGGACTCCTTTGTCCAAGAAGATCCCCGTGTGCGCTCAGAGGCAGGTTCACCCACTGTTTCGTCCGGTGGGAGTGCGTCACCGCGTTGATGATCTCCTGCACTCGCGCGCTCTGGGCGAAGTTGCCCTGATTCACGGGGCCGCCCTCTACGATCTCCGTGCAGAAGTTATGCACGAGATTGCCGTAAAAAGCGGTGCTCCAGGGATCGCTTTGCTGGAAGCCGGGAGGAAAGTATTTCGCGGGGATCTCGCGCGGCACGAACTCGACGGCATCCGGCTTCGCGGTGTGGATGGTCTGGATCACCCCGAACTCCTCCACCAGCCGGACTTTGATGGCGCCTTCCGATCCGAAGACCCGCGCCTCGATGCCGGGATAGTTCCCCACCGTGACGTAGCTCGACTGCATCGAGAACAACGCGCCGCTCTTCGTCTCTCCCATGAACATGTCGGCGTCGTCGATATTGATTCGCTCGCGCTCGGCGTCCAGGTTCGTGCGCCGGCGAAAGGGCACCAGGTTGGAGAGAATTCCGACCACCCGCTCGAGGTCGTCGCCCACGCACTCGAGACCGATGTCGATGGTGGGCGCCCCATAGCCTTCGAGCGACGAGACGGCAATGCCCTCGCGGGTGGGGTCGACACCCCAGGGCGCCTCGCCCTCGGGTTTGACCTTGTGGACGCGCTTGTCCATCGGGTTGTCGGGATTCAGCCACTGCGAGTTCTGCTCGTAACCGTTGAAGACGAACGGCCGGCCGATGAAGCCCTCGCGGATGAGGTCGAACATGTACATGACCGCAGGCGCATACCGAAAGGTGAGGCCCACCTTGGTCTTGAGTCCTTTCGATTGGGCGATCTGGTGGGCGCGCACGACATCGCGATAGTCGTGGCACACCGGTTTCTCGACCAGAACATGCTTCCCCGCCCCAAGGGCCTTGAAGACGAGGTCCTGATGATCGCCGCGGGTGACGATGTCCACGACATCCAGATCGGACCGGGCGAGAAGTTTGTCGGCGTCGGTCATGACCTCGGCAATGTTGAACTTCCGCGCCCGAGCCTCCGCCACGTCGCGATCGAGGTCGCAGATCGCCACGACCTCGCTGTAAGGCGATCTCGTGAACCCCGGAAGATGGGCCGACGCCGACCACCGCCCGGCCCCGATGACGCCGACCCGCAGTTTGCCTTTCATGGAACCGGCGGGACGTTACCCGAGACCGGGCGCCAGGCGATGGGGTCAGGCATGGTGACAGGCCACTTCATGCGGGGTGCTGGAAGCGCCGAGGTCGCGGAGCATGGGGTCTTCCTGCGCGCAACGTGCGGTCGCAACCGGACAGCGAGTGCGAAACCGGCAGCCGCTCGGCGGATTCGACGGGCTCGGGACCTCGCCCCGGAGAACGATGCGGATGCGGTCGCGCCCGGCCTCCGGATCGAGGCTTGGAACCGCGGAGAGGAGCGCCTTGGTGTAGGGATGCCGCGGTCCATCGAAGAGGTCGTCGCACGAGGCGAGTTCCACGATGCGGCCGAGATACATCACGGCCACCCGGTCCGACATATGGCGAACCATGGCGAGATCGTGCGCGATGAACAGGTAGGTGAGGCCAAGGCGCTCCTTGAGATCGCGCATCAGGTTCACCACCTGCGCGCGAATCGAGACGTCGAGGGCCGAGATCGGCTCGTCGGCCACCACGAAACGCGGACTGGTGGCGAGGGCGCGCGCGATCCCGATGCGTTGTCGCTGCCCGCCGGAGAACTCGTGCGGATACCGTAGCGCCGCCGCCGGTTCGAGACCGACCAGGCTCAACAGTTCGCCCACCCGGGCCTCGCGTTCCCTGGCCGTGCCCATACGGTGAATGTCCAGAGGCTCGCGAACGATGCTGCCCACCGACAGGCGCGGATTGAGCGAGGCGAACGGGCTCTGGAAGATCATCTGCATGTGGCGACGCACCCGACGCAGGCCGGAAGGCGAGAGCGTGCCGAGATCCTCCCCCGCGAAGCGGACGTGGCCCGACTCTGGCTTCACCAGACGAAGAAGGGCGCGCCCGGTGCTGGACTTCCCGCAGCCGCTCTCCCCCACCAGGCCCAACGTCTCGCCCTCCGCGATCTCGAAGGTGACGCCGTCGACCGCCTTCACGGTCCCGGTCTTTCCGCGAAGAACGCCCCCCCGCACCGGGAAGTGCAGACGGAGATCGCGCACCTCCACCAGGGCCTTCGCCTTCACCACTCCTCCGACCGGAAGCAGGCCGCCGCGTGACCGGGACCGACCGAACGGAGCGGGGGACGCTCCGTCCGGCATCGATCGAACACCTGCGAACAACGCGGGGCAAAAGCGCAGCCGCGGATGTCCTCGCTCAGATCGGGCGGCGAGCCGGGAATGGGGATGAGACTCTCGCTTCCCGCGCGAAGCACGTCCGCGCGGGGCATCGCCTGCAGGAGGCCCCGGGTGTAGGGATGTCGAGGGTGCTTGAAAAGATCACTCACCGGAGCCTCCTCGACGATGGCTCCCGCATACATGACGGCCACCCGATCGACGAGGCCCGCCACCAGGGCGAGATCGTGAGTGATCCAGAGGATGGCCATGCCGAGACGCCTTTGCAGGTCTTTCAGCAACTCGACAATCTGCGCCTGGATGGTGGCGTCGAGGGCGGTGGTGGGCTCGTCGGCGATGAGCAGACTCGGCTCGCAGGCGAGGGCCATGGCGATCAGGATGCGCTGCCTTTGACCGCCCGAGAACTCGTGAGGGTAGTGGTCAAGTTGCATCTTCCCATCGGGAATCCCAACCAGATCCAGAAGCTCGATCGCTCTCGCCCTTAGGGTCGCGGGCGCCATCTGGAAATGTGCCCGCAGGCCTTCGGTGAGTTGACGGCCGATGGTAAGGACGGGGTTGAGCGACGTGGCCGGATCCTGAAACACCATCCCGATCCCCCGGCCGCGGACTTTGCGCAACTCGTCCGGCGCAAGGGCCAGAAGGTTCCGGCCTTCGAACATGGCCCGCCCGCCGGTCACGCGACCGGGGCGCGGAAGCAGACCCATGACCGACAGAACGCTCATCGACTTCCCCGAACCGCTCTCTCCCACGAACGCAACGGACTCGCCGCGGGCGATCGAGAAGGAGAGGCCACGCACGGCGGCCACCGCACCCCCGCTTTCGCGAGGAATCGAGGCGACCAGATCAGTCACCGCGAGCAGCAGGGCACCCTCACGGGTCCCTGCGGTTTCGCGCTCCTCGATCGCCATGGGACGTGGACGTGAGTCTAGTGTCCTCGCGCGTCGGTCAAGACGCGCTTGCGAAGCATGCGCGCGATATCCTGAAGGGATGCTCAGAGCCGGAATCGTCGGACTTCCCAACGTGGGCAAGTCCACATTGTTCAACGCGGTCACTCGGAATCGCAAGGCGGAGGCGGCCAACTACCCCTTCTGCACCATCGGCCCCAACGTGGGCATGGTCACCGTCCCCGATGCGCGTCTCGAGGTCCTGCAGAAGATCGCGGGCGCCCGCGTCGTCATCCCCGCGGCCATCGAGTTCGTGGATATCGCGGGCCTGGTGAAGGGCGCGAGCCAGGGCGAGGGCCTGGGCAACAAATTCCTCACCCACATCCGCGAGGTCGACGCCATCGTGCAGGTCGTGCGCTGCTTCGAGGACGAGGATGTGCTGCATGTCTCCGGCTCGGTCGATCCGGTGCGCGACATCGAGGTGATCAACACCGAACTGATGCTGGCCGACCTCGACACGGTCAGGAAGCGTCGCGAACGAGTGGCCCGCGAGGCCAAGCGCGGCGAGAAGGCGGCGATCGCCGAAGAGGCCGTGCTCGCCCGGGTCGAAGCCTGGCTCGATGTCGGCAAGCCCGCCCTGACCATCGACCTGACCCGGGAAGAGAAGGCCTTCGCGGCTCCCCTGTTCCTCTTGTCCGACAAACCGACCATCTTCGCCTGCAACGTCAAGGACACCGACCTCGCCACCGCGGATTCGAATCCCCATGTGAAGAAGGTTCGCGACTACGTGGGAACTCATCTGGCCTGCGAGGCGGTAGTGGTGAGCGCGCAGATCGAGAGCGATCTGATCGACCTCTCGCCGGAAGACACGACCGCCTTCCTCAGGGAACTCGGCGTGGATGAAAGCGGCATGGGCCCCCTCATTCGCGCCACCTACCATCTGCTCGGGCTGCAGACCTACTTCACCGCGGGCGAGAAGGAAGTCCGCGCGTGGACGATCCACATCGGCGAGACGGCGCCCAGGGCCGCCGGCGCCATTCATTCGGATTTCGAGCGCGGCTTCATCAAGGCGGAGACGGTCGCCTACGACGATCTCGTGAACTGCGGGTCGATCGTGAGCGCCCGCGAGAAGGGCCTGTATCGCATGGAAGGCAAGGCCTACGTGGTGGCCGACGGCGACGTGCTGCTGTTCAAGTTCAGCGTGTAGTAAGGCTCCGCCTTGGACAAGGAAGGGTGGCTGAGCCTGTCGAAGACCAAGAGAACGGTGGCTGAGCCTGTCGAAGACCAATAGAACGGTGGCTGAGCTTGTCGAAGCCACCCGCGTGCGTGAGGACCCTTCGACACTTCGACACGCTCAGTGCGGGCAAGCTCAGGGTCCGGTCTTCTCGCCCGCCTGCACCGGGCCGCTGCACGCATCGCATTATCCTTGCCGAGCCATGGGCGCCACGGTTCTTGCCGACTATCCCCGCCGGGCACACCTTGAGTTCTACCGGGCGAATCCTTCGCCCTTCTATGCGATCACGTTCGAGCTCGAGGCTACCCGGATCCGGGCCCGTGCCCGCGAGGTCGGCGGGTCCACGTATGCGGCTTTGTGCTGGAGCTTCCATAGGGCCATGCTGAAGATCGACGCGTTCCGCGTGCGCCTCGCCGGCGAGGACGTCGTCCTCCATGACTCCCTGCGCATCGGGATGACCGTCCCCGGCCCAAATCGCACTTTCACATTCGCGACCCACGACTGGAACGAATCGGCGAGGGAGTTCCTCAAGGCGGCTGGAGAAGAGATCGCGCGTTCTTCCACAGGCGTCGACCTGCACGGAGGCGCCGCCCCTGATTTCGCCTACTACACCGCGATCCCCGCCGTGCCCTTCCAGGCCTTCACCCACGCCCCCCACCGCGATCGAACGGCCGGACAGCCCATGACCGCGTTCGGCAGGTTCCGCGAGGACGGCCATCGCCTGTTCGTCCCGGTCGGGCTCCAGGTGAACCACATGTACGTGGACGGCCTCGACCTCGGCGACCTGTACGAAGGAGCGCAGGAGTCGTTCACCAGGGCCTTCTGACCGTCAACCGCCCTTTACCTCCGGATCGAGGGCGCCTTTTAGCGCGTCTCCCATGAAGTTCACGGCGAGGACGATGAGGAGAATCGCGAGACCGGGGAAAACGGTCAGCCATGGCTTGGTGACCATCGTGGCCTGAGAATCCATCAACATGTTCCCCCACGTGGGGGTAGGTGGCTGAACGCCCAGACCGAGGAAACTCAGCGACGACTCGATCATGATGGCGTTGCCCACGCCGAGGGTGGCGCCCACCAGAATCGGCCCCAGGGCGTTGGGGACGATATGACGGGTCAGGATGCGCAAGTCGGTGGCCCCCATGCTGCGCGCGGCTTCCACGTAGTCCATCTCCTTGATCGAGAGAACCTGCGCTCTCACCACGCGCGCGGTGGCCATCCAGCTGAGGAAGCCGATGATCAGGACCATCGACACCAGGGCCGCGCGCGAGTAAGCGCTCAAAATGATGAGCAGGGGCAGGGTGGGAATGGCGTAGGCCACATCGGTGATCCGCATCAGGATGTTGTCGAGGCGGCCGCCGTAGTAACCAGCCGACGCGCCAATCGCCGTGCCCAGAAGGGTCCCGACCACCGCGGCGAGCAGGCCGATGAGAATCGACACTCGCCCGCCGAAAAGCATGCGCGTGAATACATCGCGGCCGAGATCGTCCGTGCCCATCCAGTGAGAGAGCGACGGCGCCTGCTTCACGCTGTCGAGGTCGATGCCATCAAAGGAGTAGGGCGCAATCACCGGCGCCATGGCGCACAGAGTCCCCACCAGGGCGAAGAGGACGAGCGACCCCACCGCCGCCCGGTGGCGCGAAAACCGGCGCCAAAGGAGTGCGCGCATCGAGATGGCCTCAGTCATAGCGGATGCGGGGATCGAGCAGGCCGTAGACGACGTCGGCCACCAGGTTGAAGGCGATGACGGAGAGCGAACCCATCAGGAGGATGCCCATGAGGACCGGATAGTCGCGAGCGAACATGCCCTGGACGAACAGCCGCCCGATCCCCGGCCACGCGAACACGGTTTCCGTGACCACCGCACCGGAGACCAGATCGGCGAGGCCCAAGGCCATGACCGAAACCACGGGGGCCAGAGCGTTCCGCACGGCGTGAACGAAGACCACGCGCCCCTCCCTCAGGCCCTGCGCCCGCGCCGTCCTCACGTAATCGCTCTGGAGCGCCGAGATGAGGCTCGCGCGAAAGTAGCGTGACCACGAGGCCACGTAGCGCGAGGCGAGCACGACCGTGGGAAGCGCCAGATGGGCCAGGTGGTCGCGCACAGACGAAGTGCCCACGGTGTGGGTCCCGGACACCGGCAACCAGCCGAGTTGCACGGCGAAGACGAGCTGGAGCAGCAGGCCCAGCCAGAAAACCGGCATGGCGATGCCGAGAAACGATGCGCCGGCGCCGACCAGGTCGATCCACGAATGAGGGCGAAGAGCGCTCGCGAATCCGATCGTCGCGGCCAGGAGCGAGGCCAGGAGGAAGGCCGACCCCATCAACTCCACCGTCGCGGGCAGCCGTTCGGCGATCATGTGAACGACCGGTCGCGCACTCGAGTAGCTGACGCCCAGATCGCCGGTGAGGGCGGTTTTCGCCCAGCGCACGTACTGAACGGGCACCGGCTGGTCCACACCCAGCTTGACCCGATAGGCCTCGACCACCGAGGGATCGACGAAACGCCCGGAGGACAGGAGTACGGCTTCCGGCCCTCCCGGCGCCGCCTGAATGAGAGCAAAGACGACCATGGAAATGCCGACCATGAGAGGCCCCATCTGAAGCAGCCGGCGCGCGACGTAGGACCCCATCGGCTACCCGCCCTGCTCCTCGAGGGTCCACTGCCACAGATTCCAGAAACTTCCGAAGTTGGTGCCGCTGCCCCGGTAACCCCTCACCCGCTTCCCGACGACTTCCGGCGTGACGTTTTGATACAGCGGCAACATCCTGGCCTGCTCCGCGAGTTCCGCTTGAGCCTGGTGGAGCAGCGGCATCCGGGCTTCGAAGGACAACGCCTGGTCGGAGCGTTCGAGAATTTGGTCCAGTGCCGGATCGCAGAAGCCGGTCATGTTGTTCGCCCCCTGGCAGGCGTACAGCCCCGTGATGCCGGGGTCCGCGGGCAGGAACCAGGCACTCACCATCGCCTCCCACTGGCCACGACGCCAGCGCTGCGTCCAGGCCGCACTCTCCAGCGTTTCGAAGATCACCTCGATGCCTACGGCCTTCAACCCGGCCTGAATCACCTGGGCCAGCAGAATCCGGTCCGTGGTTCCGGCCCGGTTCAGCATGACGAAGGAGAAACGCTGAGAGTCCTTCTGCCGGACTCCCCCTGGGCCCATGGCCCAGCCCGCCTCCTCGAGCAGCCGCCGTGACTGCGCGAGGTCGTAGGGGTAGGTCGTCACGTTCGCATTGTGGTACGGGCTGTTGGGGTTGATCGGGCCCTCGGCCACTTTCACGGCGCCCTCCATCAACTTCCCCGCCACCGAGGCGCGGTCGATCGCGTGGAAGATCGCGCGACGCACGCGCACGTCGTCGAACAGCCGGCGTCCCAGTTCCGTCCGTTTAGCCAGATCGAAGTGCATGACGGAGTTGGCATCGATCAGGTGGACGTCCGACGACTTCAGGTCAAGGACGACGCTCACCTGGGTGGGCTGGATCCGGCCCCAGTCGTACCGGCCCGACTTCAGGGCGAGCAGCCGGGTATTGTTGTCGGGGATGAAAGCCCAGACGATCTCGTCGATCGCCGGAAATTCCCTTCCCCGCCAGTAGTCCGGATTCCTGACCACCCGGATGTATTCGCCGGTCTTCCACTCGGCGAACTTGAAGGGCCCGGTGCCGACCGTCCTTTGACCGCGGTTGTAGGGTTCGTAGTTCACGATCTCGTCCACGGTCATCTCGGTCCGGCCGTCGGGCTTCATGAAGACGTGGCGCGGCAGGATGCCTTCGAAGAGTCCGGCGTAGTACGCATAGGCACCGTCCCAGGTGAAGACCACGGTGTGTTCATCCGGCATTTCGCACGTCTGGATGCCGAGGTACTGCTCGCGGTTGTACGTCATCGACTTCGGACCCGCCACGAAGCGCCAGGTGAAGCACACGTCTTCACTCGTGAAGGCGACCCCGTCGTGCCAGCGGACGTTCTCCTGGAGGGGCCAGGTCATGCGATAAGAACCGTCCGGGTAACGGACCACGAGACCGTTCGCTTCCGTGGGAATCTCCTTCGCGAGGACGGCGATGTACTCGTTCCTCTCGTTCGTGGTGACCAGGCCCTCGATCATGCTGAAGCTGATGTCGACCAGGTTCTGGCTGGTGAAGGGGTTGAGAAGATCGATCTCCCGCTCGTAGGCCACTCGGAGGATCTTCCGGCCCTCCCGCCGCGGGGCCTCCGAGCCTGCACATCCAGCAAGGACGGCAAGCGCGCTGACGAAATACCGGTTCACGAGAACATCCCGATGGATGCGTTCGAATGCATCCTGCCATAGAGGAATTCCAGAAACTCGGCCCGGCGGGGCGGGGTGACCCGGTCC
>JANODX010000179.1:0-38694 GCA_031412915.1 Vicinamibacteria bacterium
CTCGGTGACGTTCGGGGGAAGCCGATCGCATCCGGTCCCTGAGCTCGTCGAAGGGACCGGGGTTGGGGGTGGCTTCGACAAGCTCAGCCACCGGCATCCACCGGGTCTTGCAGGATCGCCCCACAACCATGTCGCACACCCCCGGAGACTCCGAATCGAGGGCGAGGGCGCTGAGCCGCCGAGGCCCGGTCCCGTGAGACAGCCTCACCCCAAAGCCGCGAAAAGCAATGGCTATAATCCCCGCCCAAGCCTGAGTCGCCGACCGCGACCGTATGGGTCTTGAGCCTCAACATGAATCCATTCGATCTGACCATCCGTCACGGAACGGTGGTGACCGCGACCGATTCCTTTCGGGCCGACCTCGGGATCCGCGGGGGATGCGTGGCCGCGATCGAGGAGACCCTGGCCCCGGGAATCGAGGATGTCGATGCGCGCGACCGGCTGGTGCTGCCGGGCGGCGTCGACAGCCACTGCCACATCGAGCAGCTCTCATCCTTCGGCATCCGGTGCGCCGACGATTTTCATTCGGCCACGGTATCGGCGGCTTTCGGCGGTACCACCACGGTGATCCCGTTCTGCGCGCAGCATCGCGGCGACGCACTCCCGGTGGTGCTCGCGGACTACGCGGAGCGGGCCCGGACGAAAGCGGTCATCGACTACGGCTTCCACCTGATCGTCGCGAACCCCGACGAGCGCACGCTCACCACCGACCTGCCGGATGCGATCGGGCAAGGCATACGTTCGTTCAAGATCTTCATGACCTACGAACGCACCATGCTTCGCGACGAGCAGATACTGGACGTCCTCGCGGTCGCGCGGCGGCACGGCGCCCTGGTCATGGTGCACGCGGAAAACCACGGCATCATCTCCTGGCTCGCCGACCGTATGACCGGGGCCGGGCGCACCGCCCCGCGCTATCACGCGATCTGCCACACCCGCGGTTCGGAGGCCGAGGCGATCAACCGGGTTATTGCCCTCGCCGAGCTCGCGGATTGTCCCATCCTCATCGTCCACGTTTCGACGCCCGAGGGAATCCAGTTGATCCGCGAGGCCCAGGGGCGGGGGCTCAAGGTGTTCGCCGAAACCTGTCCGCAGTATCTGTTCCTCACCGCCCGGGACATCGACCGGCCGGGCGTGCAGGGGGCGGCGTTCTGCTGCTCGCCCCCGCCGCGCGATGAGGCTGCGCAGGAAGCCTGCTGGCGGGGTCTCAAGGACGGCACCCTGAGCGTGTATTCGTCGGACCATGCTCCCTACCGCATGGATGCCGCGGGAAAGCTGCCAAACGGCGATGACACGACGTTCAAGCAGGTGGCGAACGGCGTGCCCGGCCTCGAGCTCCGACTGCCCCTCCTGTTCACTTTCGGCGTGGGGGCCGGCCGGATCAGCCTGAACGAATTCGTGGCCCTCAGTGCTACGAAGCACGCCCAGACCTACGGCTGCTTTCCGCAGAAGGGCACGATCGCGGTGGGTAGCGATGCCGACATCGCGATCTGGGATCCGGAACGAGAGGTTCGAATCACGCCCGAGCTGATCCACGACAACACCGGCTACACGCCCTACGAGGGACGGACGCTACGCGGCTTCCCGGTGATCGTCTTCTCGCGCGGCCGGAGGATCGTCGAGAACGGGAAGATGCTCGGGCAGGCGGGGCAGGGCCGGTTCGTCGCGCGTGTCCTCTCCGAGGCGATGCGCCCCGCGGGCCGCAGCGTGCCGGAGATGGCGCAGCTGAAAGCCTGGGGAACGCCGCTCGAGGACTGAGAGAACGCGATCCATGGCCGAGATCCTTGTCATCAATCCGAACAGCTCAGCGTCCATCACCCGGTCGATGGACGCCTGCCTCGACGTGGTCCGTTCGCTCTCGAGGCACACGATGCGCTGCTCGACCCTCGAAAAGGGCCCTCCCGGTATCGAGACGGACGCGCACATCCTGGCCGTGATCCCTCATCTCCTCGAGCGAATCGCGGAAATGCCGGCCGATGCCTATGTGATCGGCTGCTTTTCGGACCCCGGGCTCGAATCGGCGCGTGCTTCGACCAGGAAGCCCGTGGTGGGAATCGGCGAGGCGGCCTACCTCGCGGCCCTCGGGCTCGGCCGGCGCTTCGGGGTCATTTCCATCCTCGCGGCGTCCGTGCCGCGCCATGCGGGCTATATCGACCGGCTCGGCCTGGGGAGCCGGCTCGCCGGAGACCGCCCGATCGGTTTCGGGGTGAGCGAGCTGAAAGGCGAAGCCGTCATGGGACAGCTCGTGCGGGTCGGCAAGGCGCTGCACGACGACGACGGGGCGGACGTGCTCATCCTCGGCTGCGCCGGGCTCGGATCGTATCGGCACGCACTCGAACGGGAACTTGGCCTCCCCGTCGTCGATCCGGTGCAAGCGGCGGCGGCGCAGGCCTGCGTCACGGTCACGCTCGGCTACGGTGCGAAGTCGTGAGGTTCGGGAAAGGCACAGAAGCCGGGTATTGAGGCAAAGCGAAGAAAGAATGCCGACACTCACCACCGCCGCCAAGGGAGTCTTCGTCATCGCGGTGACGCCCTTCACCGAATCGGGAGCCATCGACGAGGCCAGCATCGATTCAATGGTCGACTTCTACCTGGATAGGGGCGTCGACGGCCTCACCCTCCTCGGCATGATGGGCGAGGCCGCCAAGCTCACCCACGCGGAGTCGATCTTCGTGGTGCGAAGCACTCTCGCCCGCGCGCAGGGGATACCGGTGATCGTCGGCGTTTCGGCCCCGGGTCTGGCCGCGATCGGCGAATTGGCAAAGGCCGTGATGGACGCGGGGGCTTCGGCCGTGATGGTGGCGCCCACGGCGGGCCTGCGGACCGACGATCAGGTCACGGCTTATTTCCACGATGTCGCCGAGACCCTTGGAGCCGGCGTTCCCATCGTCATTCAGGACTACCCGCTCGGGACGGGCGTCACCATCGCGACGAAGACGCTGCGGCGTATCGTGGATTCGGTCGACGGGGTGGTCATGCTGAAGCACGAAGACTGGCCGGGACTCGCCAAGATCTCGGAGTTCCGTGCCGCGGAGGCCCGGGGCGGGCGCCGCGTCTCTATTCTTTGCGGCAACGGCGGGCTCTTTCTTCCCGAGGAGATGGAGCGGGGCGCCGATGGTGCGATGACGGGGTTCGCCTTTCCGGAAATGATGGTCGAGGTCTGCCGGCTCGGCGCGAAGGGCGAGTTCGAACGGGCTCGCGATATCTTCGATGCCTATCTGCCCATGGTCCGCTACGAGCAGCAACCCGGCGTCGGACTCGCGGCCCGCAAGCATGTGCTCGCAAAGCGCGGCGCCATCGCGAGTGCTACGCAGCGCAAGCCGGGCAGCGCCCTGTCGCCGGTGGCGCTCGCGGAGGTCGAGAGACTCCTGGCCAGACAGGAGAAACGGCTCGCGGCGCTCGGGCGATGAGTCAAGGACTCGCGGGCAAGCGAGCGCTCCGGGCTGCGGACAAGCCCCGAGTGATACGTTCAGCCTTGACGCGGTCTAACCTCGGGGGCCGTCGCTTCGAAGCGCCTCGCTGCGCCCGGGGCCTTTCCCTGTCCCAGGCAGAGGTTCACTGACCCCAGGCCGAGCGCAGCGGATGGAATCAGACGCGCCTACACCGGCCGGCGATCGGACAGGGCGAGCATCCCGCGGACGATCCGGTACAGGAACCAGAGGGAAATGAGGCCCCAGGCGATCCAGCCGGGAAGGATGAGGAGCAGCCAGAGCGGGGACGTGACCAGGTACAAACCGCCCGCCCACAGGACCGAAGTGCGCCTCCAGGAGTAGTGCGACTCCTGGTACGTCCCCTTCGCGTCGCCGTTCATCATCAGATCGGCGACGAAGGCGACGATGAGAAGGAGGACGCTCGCCTGGATCCCGGGAACCACCGCGGCCACCGCCACGATGAAATGAAGAAGATAGCTCACCCAACTGACCGCCCTGACCGCGTCACTGGGGTTCGTCACCGGGCTTTCCATGGTCCAAACATACCGCCAAAGGACGGCCACCAGTGAGGCCGGCCGCCCCTACGCCTGAACGGGGAGAGGGACCGGCCTTCGTTCGCGCCACTGCCACAGCCGATACGCGAAGAGAGCGGCGAAGAGGGCCGCGAACATCAGCGGACCTCCGATATCGGCCTTCACCGCCATCCAGAAGTGGATGATGCCGAGGACGCAGGAGAGGTAGACGAGCTTATGGAGCTGGTTCCAGCGTTTCCCGCCGAGGCGCGCGATCATCCTCTTCGTCGAGGTGAGGGCGAGCGGCGCCATCAGGAGGAGCCCCAGAGAGCCGATCAGAATGTAGGGGCGCTTCGCCACATCCGTGACCAGTTCGCCCACGTCGAGCTGGATATCGAGAAGAACGTACACCAGCCAGTGCAGAACGCCGTAGGCGAAGGCGAACAGGCCCATGGTCCGGCGATGTTTCGCGATCCAGTTCCACTTGAAGACCTGTCGCAGAGGGGTCACGGCCAGGGTGGCGACGAGGAAGCGCAGTATCCACTCCCCAAGAAAGTGCTCGCCCTCCTTGACCGGGTTGGAGCCAAGGATGCGAGTGCCGCGGAGGATGTCGGAGGCCAGGCCGAAGATCGCATAGGCAGCGGGCATGAGCGAGAAGACGATGAGGGTCGCCCCGAAACGGCGCGGCTCACGCACGGCGCGGACCCGCGCCAGGAGGTCGCCGGCCTTCAAGATCAGAAGTTCTTGCGGAGGTCCATGCCCCCGTACAGCGAGGCCACCTGGTCCGCATAGCCGTTGAAGGGGAGGGTGGGCCGGCGCAAAAACTCGCCGATGCGTCTCTCCTTGGCCTGACTCCAGCGCGGATGATCGACCGCCGGATTCACGTTCGAGTAGAAGCCATACTCCTGGGGCGCGGACACGTTCCAGGCCGTCTTCGGCTGCTTGTCCGTGAACGTGAGCCTCACGATCGACTTGATGCCCTTGAACCCGTACTTCCAGGGCACCACCAGTCGAATGGGCGCGCCGTTCTGGTTGGGGAGAGTGCGGCCGTAGAGGCCGGTGGCGAGGAAGGTGAGCGGATGCAGCGCCTCATCGAGGCGCAGTCCTTCGGTATACGGCCAGTCGAGGACACCCAACTTCTGTCCGGGCATCTGCTTCACATCCATGAGGGTGGTGAAGGCGACGTATTTCGCGTTCGCCATCGGTTCGGCGCGCTTGATCACGTCGGCCAGAGGAATGCCGCGCCAGGGAACCACCATCGACCAGGCCTCGACGCAGCGATGCCGGTAGATCCGGTCTTCGATGGTCGGAGGCTTGATGAAGTCTTCGAGGAGGAAGTTCCCCGGCTTGCCGGCCAGACCGTCGACGGTGATGGTCCACGGGCTGGTCTTGAAGTTCCGGGCGTTCTGGGCTGGATCGGACTTGTCGGTGCCGAACTCATAGAAGTTGTTGTAGGTGGTGACGTCCTGAAAGGGCGTGGGCTTGTCGTCCTTCTGCAAGCCGAACGGCTTTCCGATGGCCTGCGGATCCTGCCCCGAGGCCTTCTGCCCGAAGGCGCCCACCGCGACGGCACCCGCAGCGACCAGCCAGGCGCGACGATCGAGGTAAATCGACTCCGGGGTGATCTCGGACGATTTCAGATCGTGAGGGCGGCGAATAAGCATGGTGACTCCTAGGATGCCGAGTCGCGAGTATACGTAACGCCTCCGGGCCGCCTTTCGGGTCAGACCCTGGGCCTGAGACGCCACTTGATCCGGGTGTAGGCGATCCGGAAACCCTGCCGTTCCGCGTTCCGCTGGGAGGCGCTTCCCGGCAAAGCGCCCATCATGGCGAGATCGCACCCCCGCAGGGCGGCGCATCGAAGACGAGCGTCGAGGAGGGCCAGTTGGGCGCCTTGCCGCCGACCCTCGGGCACGGTGCTCGCGCCGCCCAGGCAGGCCACACCCTCGTGGATGGTCAGACCGCCCGCGGCGATCGGGGTTCCATCCACCTCGGCAAGAAACGATAGAGCACCCGGCCGCCTCGCTCCCACCTGGCCGAGGCTCAGCAGGAAATCGGCGAGTTCCGGCGACTCACTCCAACCGCGGGCCGAGATTCGCGCCCAGAGATCGACCTCTTCCACCCCGACCTGCCTCACCTGAACGCGGTCACTCAGTTGTCCCGCGACGGTCGAGCCCGATCCAAGCGGCCGGAACAGCAAGCTGGTGAATTCGAATGGCTCGTACCCCCGCTGGTTGAGCAGGGCCAGCGCGGACGGGTCGGCGAGGGGACTCACCTCATGGAACGCCGGAGCGCCGAGGTCGCCGAAGAAGGCTTCCATCCGGTCCATATCGCGGCTGGTCGCGGGTGCTTCCAGGCCCAGGCCGAAAGTCTGGGTCAGCGGTGAATCCACGCCGTCGAACATCGCATGCGCGCCCGCCACCTCAATCCACCGGGCCGAGTCGCCGGGAAAGGCCTGGGCCCGGGCTTCGACGAACTCGAGGTTGGCTTGAGCCTCAGTGCGTTCGAGCCGGCGGGACAGCCGCAGGTCGGCAAAGGGGAACGGGGGGGATTCGGCCACCCCGCGAATCTACATGGCCGGGCCGAAGCCCTTGCCTTCAGTCGTTGAGAAACAGCTCCCAGCGATCGAGCCGGCCGTCCTCTGAGAAGAAGAAGACCGAGGTCGTCTTGTCGTGCGAGATCACCAGGTCGTCCCCGCCGGGCTCATCGGGTTCACCGAAGAGTTCCACGACTTGCTTCCGATCTATCTCGGGCGTGAGCACGCCTCCATTCGGAGCCTTGGGCTTGGCGGACTTAAACAAAGGGTGGGGACAGGACTTCGCGGCTATGTAGAAGGTGACTTCGACCAGTCGATTGCCCTCGAATTCCAGGCGAAGTCCCTTGCCGGCATAGAGCAGCTCACAGTTCTGGTTTTTCCGAGAGTTCCAGACAAACTCATCCGGCCGGCCGAGCGAGCGCGCCGACTCAAGCGGTTCCCCAAAACGCAGCGATTCCAACGACATCGTCCGGCGGTGGACGGCGGGAGGCGGACCTTCAACTACCGGCCAGTCCCTGGTCGGATCGCCGAAGTTGAAGAGCCGATCGAAGAGTCCCATTCCATTCCCACCGAGGATCGCTGGATTGTATAGGTCCAGGAACCGGAGGCGTCTCTGGGGCCCTCTACCGACCAAGCGGCGGCCTCGGCGTAAACTCCGCCTTCGCAAAGCAACGAAGGGATCCGATCATGTCTACGTCTACGGCAACCGCGCCTCCTGAGGCTCCACGCGGGACCAAGCGCGAAATCCTCGAGAGCGCAGTGGTCCGCTTCTGCGGAGACTCGGGCGATGGCATGCAGGTCACGGGCAGCCAGTTCACCAATACCGCGGCACTTTTTGGCAACGACCTCTCGACGTTCCCGGATTTCCCCGCCGAGATCCGCGCTCCCCAGGGCACACTCCCGGGCGTCTCCGGATTCCAGGTGAACTTCTCGTCCACCGAAGTCCACACCCCGGGCGACTCCGTCGACGTCCTGATCGCCATGAATCCCGCGGCCCTCAAGACCAACGTCGCCGACCTCAGGGCCGGCGGCATCCTGATCGTGAACTCCGACAGCTTCAACGAAGTCGACTTCAAGAAGGCAAAGATCAAGAGCAATCCTCTCGAGGACGGCTCCCTCGCCGGCTTCCGCGTTTTCCAGGTCGACCTCCTCAAGCTCACCAAGGCCGCGACCAAGGACACCGGTCTCGACGCCAAGTCGGTCGATCGCTCCAAGAACTTCTTCGCCCTCGGCATGTGCTACTGGCTCTTCGGCCGGTCGATGGAAGGCTCGTTGCGCTGGATCGACGCCAAGTTCAAGGGCCAGATCGCCGAGGCCAACAAGCTGACGCTGCGCGCGGGCTACGCCTACTGCGAGGCCACCGAGGCCTACCAGACCGCCGCCTATGAAGTGGCGCCGGCGCGTCTTCCCGCCGGGACGTACCGGAATCTCTCCGGAAACAGCGCCCTCGCCATGGGCCTGATCGCGGCGTCGGAACGCAGCGGCCTGCCCCTCTTCCTCGGCTCCTATCCGATCACCCCCGCCTCCGACATCCTCCACGAGCTGTCGATGTACAAGAACTTCGGCGTGATCACGTTCCAGGCCGAAGACGAGATCGCCGCGGTCACTTCCGCAATCGGCGCGTCGTACGGCGGGTGCCTCGCCACCACGACCACCTCCGGACCGGGCATGGCTCTCAAGATGGAAGCGATCGGCCTCGCCATAGCGGTCGAACTGCCGCTCGTGGTCGTGGACATCCAGCGCGGCGGCCCGTCCACCGGGCTGCCCACCAAGACCGAGCAGGCCGACCTCTTCCAGGCCGTCTTTGGCCGCAACTCCGAGGCTCCCCTCCCGGTACTGGCCCCCGCAACGCCGGGCGACTGCTTCTGGATCGCCCTCGAGGCCTGCCGGATCGCGATCAAGTACATGACCCCGGTGATCGTGCTCTCCGACGGCTACCTGGCCAATGGCGCCGAGCCCTGGCGGGTTCCGAGCATCGACGATCTGCCCGCGTTCCCCACCAAGTTCCGGACCGATCCCGAAGGCTACAAGCCGTTCATGCGCGATCCCGAAACGCTGGCGCGGCCTTGGGCGGTGCCGGGGACGGCGGGCCTGGAACACCGCATCGGCGGCATCGAAAAGCAGGACGTGACCGGCAACATCGACTACGAGCCCTTGAACCACGACAAGATGGTGCGGTTGCGTGCGGCCAAGGTGGCGGGTGTGGTGGCGGACGTCCCCGACGTGGTCCCCGCGGGCGATCCCGAGGGCGACGTCGTGATCGTCGGCTGGGGGTCGACCTACGGTTCGATCACCGCGGCCATGCACGCGCTGCGCGCGAAAGGCCACAAGGTCGGCCACATCCACATCCGTCATATGAACCCCCTGCCGAAGAATCTCGGCGAGGCGATGAAGCGGTACAAGAAGGTGCTGGTGCCCGAGATCAACCTGGGCCAGCTCGCCTTCATCCTGCGCGGCACCTACCTCGTCGACGCGATCTCGTACTCGAAGGTCGAGGGCAAGCCGTTCAAGACGATCGAAATCGAAAACAAAGTTCTCGAGGTGATGAAATGACCGCCGCTCTGCCCCTGACCCGCAAAGATTTTCAGACCGACCAGGAAGTTCGCTGGTGCCCGGGTTGCGGCGACTACGCGATCCTCGCCGCCGTCCAGTCGGTCTTCCCCGAACTGGGCGTGCCCCGCGAGAAGTTCGCGATGGTCTCGGGCATCGGCTGCTCCAGCCGCTTCCCGTACTACATGAACACCTTCGGGTTCCACACCATCCACGGGCGCGCGCCCGCGGTCGCCACCGGGCTCAAGGTGGCGAGGCCCGATCTTGAAGTGTGGGTGGCGACCGGCGACGGCGACTCCCTGTCGATCGGCGGCAATCACACCATCCACATGCTCCGCCGTAATGTCGGGCTCAAGGTCCTGCTCTTCAACAACAAGATCTACGGCCTCACCAAGGGGCAGTACTCGCCGACTTCGGAAATCGGGAAGAAGGCGAAGTCGACGCCGTTTGGTTCCGTCGATCGTCCGTTTTCTCCCCTGGCTCTCGCCCTCGGCGCGGGCGCCACGTTCATCGCCCGGTCGGTCGACGTGATCCAGCCCCATCTCAAGACGACACTCAGGCGCGTGGCCTCGCACAAGGGCACGGCGTTCACGGAAATCCTCCAGAACTGCAACATATTCAACGATGGCGCCTGGGACGCGGTCGCGGAGAAGGACGTGCGCGACGACAACATCCTGTTCCTCGAGCACGGCAAGCCGCTCGTCTTCGGCAAGGCCAGGGACAAGGGCATTCGCGAGAACGGCTTCGACATCGAAGTGGTGACGCTGGGCGATGGCGTCACCGCCGCCGACCTCGTGGTCCACGACGAGCAGCACCCCTCCCCCGCCTACGCCTTCATGCTCGCGAGCATGGACTCACGGCCCGGCTTCCCCACCCCGGTGGGCGTGCTGCGCGCCATCGATCACGCCGCCTACGAGGATCAGGTCAACGAGCAAGTCCAGCAGATCGTGGCCAGCAAGGGCAAGGGCGACCTCGGCAAGCTCCTCCACGGTCCGGAGACCTGGGAGATCAAGTAGGCGAACGGCTTCCTGCGGTCAGCCGGTCGAACGGTCGAACCCGCCGGCGATCCCTTCGACAGGCTCAGGGACCGTTGGGCCGCGTTTGGCTGTGGATGGCGGCGGGGGCCTTCTTGTGGGGCGGGTGCGGGTGCCAGCCGAGACCGAGTTGAAGGGCGGCGAAACCCAGGATGAAGGCGAGGGTGACGTGCCAGCCGTTCTTCAGCCAGCTGCCGACCGACTTCGCTTCGGGAAAGAGGTTCGTGATGGCGACGCCGGCGGACGAGCCGAACCAGATCATCGAGCCGCCGAAGCCCACCGAGTAGGCGAGGGCGCCCCAGTCGTACCCACCCTGGGTGAGCGCCAGTTTGGTGAGCGGAATATTGTCGAAGACGGCGGACACGAAGCCGAGGGTCATCGTCGACTTCCAGGAGGCCGGGGGCAGCGCCGACACCGGCATCAGGGAGGCGGAAAGAACGAGGGAGAGCAGGAAGAGGCTCCCCTTCACCGTCGAGGGGAGAAGCGACCAGTTCGGCTTGCGAACGGGCGTGAGCAGCAGGATGGCGAGGCACACGGCGACGCCGAGGAAAGGGAACGCATCTGAGATCTCCGTCAGCTGAGTGTTCATGACGAAGTTCGTCACGATGGCGGTGGTCATCACCCCCACCACGATCGCGAGCCGCGTCCAGTCGACCTTCACCGAATGAATCGGATTTGCCATGATGGGCGAGAGCCGGGTCTGCTGGGTCGCGGCGATTGACGCGCACACCAGCAGGGCCACGACGGCCCCGCCGTAGCCGTGAAGGACATCGAGCGGACTGACCCCGTCGATCCACATCATGGTGGTGGTGGTGTCGCCGATGACGCTGCCCGAGCCTCCCGCGTTGGAAGCGGCGACGATGGCGGCCACATAGCCGATGTGGACCTTCTTCTGGAAGACGGTGAGCGCGATGGTGCCGCCGATCATGGCCGCGGCGATATTGTCGAGGAAGCTCGAAAGGACGAAGATCACCACCAGCAGGGTGAAGGCTCCCCACCATCCATCGGGCAGGAACTTCGGCAGGAGTTCGGGAACGTTCGAGCGCTCGAAATGATCGGCGAGCAGGGCGAAGCCCACCAGCAGACCGAAGAGATTCGCGAGAACGACCCACTCGTGTCCGAGGTGCGCCAACAGATCGAGCTGGCCGGTCAGGAGGCCGAAGGCGATGATCGAGGTCAGGCCGGTCACGGCCACGGCGAGAGTGTGCCGATGGAAGAGCGCCACCCCCAAAAGGGTCAGGGCGAACAGTATGAAGGGAACGGGAACGCCGGCGATCTCGATCACTTAGGCCTTGCCCTTCCGGACCACCCAGGTGGTCATGCAACGCTGGTCTTGAACCACGGTCGTCTTGAGGGGATCCATGAGCGCGCCCCCCAGCCGCCGCGTCCAGTCAAGGAGAATCTTCTCATCCACGAGATAGCGTTCGGATCCGTCGGGGAGCAGGAACCGCCGTCCCCGGCGGTGAACCATCTTGAATTCCATGCCGATGTTCGAAGCCAGGCGGCAGAACAACATCCCCCCCGGTTTGAGGATGTGCCACATGCATTCCATCATCGCCTCGAACTGCTCGTCGGACTGGGCGAAGTGAAGCACGGCGATGCTCAGAACCACATCCATCGAAGCATCGCCGAAGGACATCGCCTCCACCGGTTCTCGGCGGAAATTCGTGAGCGGGGTGGCGGCGTTCAGGTCAGCGGCCAGGCGCAGGACGTCGCTGATGGCGTTGGGATCCGCGTCCGCGCCGAAGACGTCGTAGCCCGCGTTCAAGAGATAGTGAATATTTCGCCCGCTCCCGCAACCGGCGTCGAGAATGCGGATCCCGACGGGCAGGCGGCCGCGCAGAAGCTGGTCGAACAGGTAGATGTCGATCTGCCCGAACGTCTTGTCGAGGTTGGTTGGCGCGATCATTCGTCTCTCCTCATCGTCGTCTGCTGTCTACTGCAGACGACGGACCGTGACCGTGGCGGAGGCGGATGCGATCTGCTTCTCGCCCTTCCGCACGGACACTCTCACCCGGTGCGAGCCCGGTCTGCGAAAGCTCTGCTCTTCGGTGAACACGCGCTCCACCTTCGTTTCGCCAGGCGTAAACGGCGGGCACTCGGTTTCATCGATGCTGGAGTCCGCCTGCTCCTCCCACTCCCACTCCGTGGTCAGGCAGTAGAGGTTCTCGTTGTCTTCACCGCCCGCGAGGACGGCGCGGAACACGAACACCGTGTCGGGCGTGCCTATGCTCGGCGAGCCTTTGAGGGAAAGCTTGGGCTTGTCGGCAGCAGACACGGGATCCGGCCGGATCGGAGTCGCGAGGAGACCGAGCACAAGCGCGCCGATAAGGAACTTCATCACTTGCACAAGCCTGCCTGGACCCATCGGTCAGCGCGTCGGGGCCGCCGGCACAAAGTGCCGGATCTTCGCGAGGTCCCGACCGAGTTCGGCGCGAAACTCGGGATGCGCGATCGAGATCAGGGCTTCGCCCCGCTGCCGCAGGGCCATGCCGTGGAGATTCACGGCACCGTATTCGGTCACGATCCAGTGAACGTGGCCCCGGGTGGTGACCACCCCCGCGCCGGCCGTGAGTTCCGCGGCGATGCGCGAGACCTTCCCGCCCTTGGCCGTCGAGGGCAGGGCCAGAATGGGCTTGCCCCCGTTGGACAGCGCCGCACCCCGCATGAAATCCATCTGTCCGCCGATGCCGGAATAGATGCGGTGGCCGATCGAATCGGCGCACACCTGCCCGGAGAGGTCGATCTGCAGCGCGGAGTTGATGGCGATCGTGTTGTCGTTCCGGCGGATAATGGAGGTGTCGTTGGTCCGGTCGCTCGGATGAAATTCGACCAGAGCGTTGTCGTCCACGAAGTCGAAGACCCGCTTGGTGCCGTAGACGAAGCTGGTTACGATCCGTCCCGGTTTCACGCTCTTCAGACGATTGGTAACGGCGCCGCTCTCGACCAGGTCCACCAGACCATCAGAGAACATCTCCGTGTGAACCCCGAGGTCTCGCTTGTCATGCAGACGGGCGAGAACCGCGTCGGGTATCGCTCCAATTCCCATCTGAAGGGTGGCCCCGTCCGTCACCAGACCGGCCACGATCTCCCCGATCCGCGACTCCACCTCCCCGGCGGGGTCAGGGTTGTGGACAGCCAGGGGACGGTTGGTGTGGATCAACGCCGAGATCCGCGAAAGCGGAACCGCGGTGTAGCCGTGGGTGCGCGGCATCTGGTCGTTGACTTCCGCGATGACGATGCGCGCAGAGTCGACGGCGGCGCGGGTGGCGTCGCACGATGTGCCGAGAGTGCAGATCCCGTGCCGATCCGGGGGCGAGACCTGAATGAGCGCCACGTCGAGGGGAATCACGCCCTCCGTGAAGAGACCGGGGATGTCCGAGAGAAAGACCGGGACGAAGTCGCCCTGGCCGCTTTCGATGATCCCGCGGACGTTGGGCCCGGCGAAGAACGAAACCGAGTGGAAGCGATCCGCGTTCTCCGGACGGGCGAAAGGCGCATCGCCGCCCACGTGAAGGTGGTACAGGGTGACGTCCGTGAGGCCCGGGTGCGCCACCATGGCCTCGAGCAGAGGCTGAGGCGAAGCGCACGCCCCGTGAATGAAGACCTTCATGCCGTTCTTTATGAGACCCACCGCATCTCCGGCGGAAACTACGCGATTCTCCCAATCGTTGCCCATGGTCGATCCGATTCTATCGACCGCTCGCCGGCGAAACGACAGATGCACTTGCATCATGCGGGTCCAGCGCGCCAAAGCCTAAGGGCGCTGTCCGCTCCCGGTCAGACCTCGATCCGTTTCAAGGGCGGGCCGGCGCCGGTGCGAAAGAACGTGGCGGCCGGGCGGTCGAATCCCCGGCGGTACGCGCGGTCCCAATCGGCGGTAAATGCATCCGACTCGCCTCGAGACACCAGGGCCCACACGCTGCCCCCGAAACCGGCGCCGAAGGCTGAGGCCGCATGGGCGCCCAGAGATCGCGCCAGGCGGGCGAGGGCGATGGTCTCCGGAACCTGATTCCGGAGGCCTCGTTCGGCTCCTTGCTGGGAACGGTCCGCCACGGTTCCGAAAGCGGCGAGATCGCCGGCCGACAGGGCTTCGAAGGCGGCGGGGACCAGGACCAGGCTTTCCTCCACGAATTGATCGAGGCGCGCTTCGAGATCGCCCGGGGCGAATTCCGAGGTCGTCGATCCCAGAGCCTTGCGGAGTCGAACGATGGCGTCGGCGCTTGAAGTCACGGCCTCGAACAGGGTCGCATCGGCCCGACCGCTGAGGGTGCGCCAAGTCGAAAGGATAGCCGCCGAGAGCGCGGTTGCGCGGTTGTAGGCGAGGCGCGCTCCCCCGGTCTTCTGGGCGACCACGCCGCTCACCCCGATCACGAAAGTGAGGTCTTTAGGCAACGCCACCGATCCTTCCGATCTCACCGGAGCGAAGCCGAAACGGCACAACCGGGAAGCCTGGCTCGCCAATATCGCGGTGTGATCCTGGCTGCCGCCTTCGGTGCCCACCCCGGCTTCGCCGCCAAAGCCGCGAAAGGGCCGCCCGCTCTCGACACTGCCGAGGTAGGCCGCAATGTCCAGCACGCCGGGCAGAGCGCCCTCGAAGCCCGAACGTCCGTCGAGGTGATTCGCGAGACGCAAGGCTTCAAACGTGGCAACGAGGAGAGCGCTGGAGCTGCTCAGGCCCGACGACGGGGGCAGATCGCTGATGAAGGCCACCTCGGCCCCACGAAGGGGTGGGTCGAAGTCGCGGGCCAGACGCCGGGCCACCGCCGCGGGATAAATCGCCCAGTGAGGCGTCGTCACCGCCAGCAATGGATCGAGGACGAGAGTGACCTCGCTCCCTCGTCCCACATCGATCAGACGGACAAGGGCGTCTTCCCGCGGGGCCGTCCCGACCGCGAACCCCTGCTCCACGGCGGCGAGAAGGCTCCGCCCGCCCGCGTAGTCTGTGTGCTTGCCCAGGACCTCGATGCGCCCGGGAACATGAAAGCGGTGGACGGGCTCGATGCCCCGATCGCTCAGGGCCGCATCCACTCGACCGAACATCGCGGCGCGGGACCGAGTGGCCTCGTCGCTCATGCCCGCAGCCCGGAGCGCATCTTCCATCCCGGTCACAGTTTCACCATCACGCCGCGCAGGCGTTCCTTTATGGCCGGGATATCGCTCCTCCTGGACAGGTCCAGCACTCCTTCGTCGCTGGTGACGACTTTGAATCGAACGCCGGCTGCGATGGTGAGGCCGATGGCGTCGGGGAGTTCGAGTTCGCCTCGCCGCGAAGGGACGAGGCGACGGCACGCGTCGAACACCGAAGGCGGAAGACGCCAGCAGTTCATGCTGACCCGGGCCGTCGGTCCCAGATCCGCCAGGACCGCGGCCTCGGGCTTCTCGATCAATTCGTCGAGGCCACCGTCCGTGCCGACCCTTCCGAGCGCGAACGCGCGAATCCGCGCGGGTTCGATGTTCGAGCGTTCCACGAGTCCTGCCGAGGTGAAGAGAACGGCGCCGGGCCGGCCCAACTCCACCAGCGTCCGAAGGGCGTTGACCGGGTAATAGTTGTCGCTGTTGATGGTCAGGAATTCCTGGCCCGCGACGAAGCGTTCGGCGGAGAGGACCGCGTCTCCGGTGCCCCGAGGCCTCTCCTGGACCGCAAAGTCGATCCGGAAACGACGAGGCGGAACCACCCTGGTATAGCGTTCGCGAATCGGCCGATGCTCGGGACCGATCACGAGGCAGACATCCGTGGCGCCGGCATCCGCCAGGGCGGAGAGAACGTAGTCGAGGAATGGCCGATCCTCGGAAAGCGGCACCAGGGCCTTGACGCCGGTATCGGCCACCCTGGCCTCAAAGGCATTCAGGGTGGCCCCGTGGTCCGCCGCCATCATCCGCGTGCCCAGGCCGCGCGCCAGAACGACCGCCTTCACAGGTTCGTCACCGGCGACCGGGAGGCCCCGGCGCTCTCGGCATCGCGTGCTTCATCCGTGGCTCCTCGTGAAGGGATGGCTATTTCAGGGGTTCGCCGCCGTGGACGTACCAGTCCTCATGCCTCGACCACTCGCGGCAGTCGAGGCACATGGTCTCGAGCCATCGATGCTGGCAGGCCGGGCAGACCCCGCCCGTGTCGAAGGTGTGCCAGATGAAAAGGCAGGAACACGACCAGCGATCCCCCCGGGCGGGCTCCCACTCGCACCGCGGACAGCGAATCCTTGGAGCGCCTGAGCGGTCGGCGAATCGTTCGCGTGTCCCGGGCGGTCGAAGGGCGTCGGGGTTCCCTTTGAATAGATGGACAAGGAACGCGAGCATGGCCGCGCTATTTGAGGACGAAGGTCAGGTCCACCGTGGCCGCGCCCCCTGCCTTGACCGCCACCTTGCCGGTCACGATCTTGAGGGTCGCATGCTGGGCCTCGATCTCGTATGCTCCGGGCGGGACATTCGGGATCTCGAATGTCCCGTCGTTCCTGGTCACGGTGAAGTACGGGTGGTCGAAGACCGCAATATGCGCCCGCATCCACGGGTGAAGGTCGCAGCCGACGGGGAAAAGCGCCTCGGCCTTGTCGAACTTCTTCTCCGTCTCCATCCCTTTACGCGGTTGGCCGAGATTGAAGCCCTCGTTCGTGACCGGCCGCGGATGAACATTGTGAAGAGTCTCGTCGTTGTTGCGGATCTTCAGAGGTTGGCCGGCCTGCAAGGCGATCACGGCGGGGGTGTACATGCATCCCGACTGATCGAGAAGCACGGGGGTGGTCTTCGGCGCCGGCGTTCCCTTGAAGGGTCCCTTGATCGATACCACCACGTTGGCAAGGCCGCCATTCGTCACATCGATCTGCTTGCGCTCGGCGCCGTTCGGATTCGCCTGCAAACAGCGCGGGTCGCCCGACATGCGGATCTTGATGGGATCCGGCGCAACACCCTTGAAGAGGATCCTTCCCGTGATCTTCCCGGCGGCCTGGGCGTGGACGGGCAGGGTTGAGGCGGTGAGTGCAATGGGCGCCGCGGCGGCGAGAATCAGAAGAGCAGAGTTGGATCGCATGGTTCCTCGGGGCGTATGGTGTTTCGACGGCGATTGACGCGAGCGGTCGCGTGCTCGTTCGACGGGGATGATAACGGAGCCACCCTATGGAGCCTTGATAAAGGCCAGCTCAGAGAGCGCGGGACCTTCGCCAAACACGTCCCGTATCGGCCTCAGGTTGGCGACGAGGCGGTTGTGCTCGGCGGAGCGGAACGCATCGGGGATGTTGACGTACACGGCGGAATAATCGAGAACGAACTGCGGCAGGACGCCGTAGAAGTCGAGGAGTCACTGGTGAGTCCTGGGGTCGCCCGTGCTCAGACCGTGATCTCGCCCTTCAGATACGGCACAACGCCACCGGCAATGTGAACACGGTCGCCTTTGAGCTCGCAGAAAAGCTCGCCGCCGCGCGCCGACCGCTGAAGAGCGGAGAGCGACTTCTTGCCCAGGCGCTCGGCCCAGAACGGAATGAGCGAGCAATGAGCCGAGCCGGTCACGGGATCTTCATCGATGCCGACCGCGGGAAAGAAACAGCGCGACACGAAATCGACGGTCTCTCCCTTCGCCGTGGCCAGCACGCCGAACGTCGACGCTGCGGCCAGCTTCCGAAAGTTCGGCCTCAGGGCCACCACATCCGCCTCGCTCTTGTACACCAGGACCAGGTCGCGAGCCTTGAGAACTTCGAGCGGCCGCTTCCCCATCGCCTCGACAAGATCGGGTTCGAGGTCGCTCGGCCTTGGCGGGCGCGAGGGGAAGTCGAGGACCAGGCGCTCGCCGTGCGCGTCGACATCCAGAGGCCCGACCCCCGAGTTGAAAACCACGCGTTCGAGACCAGGTTCGAGTTCGTTCATCACGACCCAGGCAGCGGCCAGGGTGGCGTGGCCGCACAGATCCACCTCGACCGTGGGGGTGAACCAGCGGATACCATAGTGGCCCGGGCCGGAAGGGTGAATGAAAGCGGTCTCGGAGAGGTTGTTCTCCATGGCGATGCGCTGCATGAGCTCGGTGCTGAGGGGCTCGGGGTGAGGCACCACGGCCGCGGGGTTCCCGTGGAAGACCGCACTCGCGAAGGCGTCGACCTGATAGATGGGCAGTTTCATGCAGGGTGAAGATTACGACGACCGACCGTCTCGACCATGCCCCCTGATCGCGCCCAGAAAGGCTTCACCGAACTGCGAAAGCTTGGCCGGGCCGACGCCGCTCACGGCCAGGAACTCGTCGGGGGTAGCCGGCTTGTCTCGGGCCATGGCGCGGAGCGTCGCGTCCCCGAAGATGACGAACGCGGGAACGTTCCGTTCGTCCGCGAACGTGCGGCGCAGCGCCTTGAGCTTCTCGAACAGGGACTCATCGAACGGCGCCTCGTCCGCGTTGGCCTTCGCCCCCCGGCCGCGTTTCTCTCCGGCCGCCGCCACCGCTTTCCGGGGCGCCACCGGGCGCGGCATCTCGAAACTCCCTCGCGTCTTCAGGAACTCGCCGCCCGAAGCGGTGAGATCGACGGTCGGATAGTCGCCGGTCATCTGGTTCAGAAGACCGCGGCGAATGGCTTCGCGGCCGATCTGCTGCCACTCTTCGCGCGAGAATTCCTTGCCGATGCCGTAGGTCGAGAGGCTTTCGTGACCCCAACGCGTCATCTGTTCGGTCGTCTTGCCGGTCAGGATATGGGCATGGTGCATGAGGCCGAACGTGGATGACCGGCCCATGGATGACGACGCCGATCTGACCCGATAGACGGTCGAAAGCAGCTTCTGCATGGGGATGCTGGCGTCGAAGAGCTCGCGCGGGGTCAGGCAGTTGTCGCACCCGCCGCAGTTCGGCTCGCCGAACGTTTCCCCGAAATACTCGAGGAGATGGGCGCGCCGGCAGCCGGTGGTTTCACCGTAGTCGATCATCCGGCGCAACTGGGCCTTGGCCACGCGCTTCTCGATGTCGTCGGTGATCTCCTCGATGAAACCGAGTTGCTTCGCGACGTCGGAAGCGGAGAAGAGCAGGACGCACTCGGAAGCCAGGCCATCACGGCCCGCCCGGCCGGTCTCCTGGTAATAACCCTCGATGTTCTTGGGCAGGTCGTGATGGATGACGAAACGGACGTTGGGCTTGTCGATGCCCATGCCAAAGGCCACGGTGGCGCAGATGACCTGGATGCGATCGCGCACGAAGGCTTCCTGGTTCTTCGACCGATCGCCGTCGGACAGCCCCGCGTGGTAAGGCCTCGCGGGAATGCTCGAGTCGCGCAAGCCCTCCGCCACCGACTCGGCAGCGCGCCGGCTGGCGCAGTAGACGATGCCGGCCCCGCCTTTGTGCGCCGCGATGAGGCGCCGCACCTGATCGGCCGGCTTCGATTTCGGTATGACCCGATAGGCCAGGTTCGCGCGGTTGAAACTGCCAACGCAGACGAACGGATCCTTGAGCCGAAGCTGGGCAACGATGTCCTTGCGCACCCGCTCGGTGGCGGTGGCGGTGAGAGCCATGAACGGGATGGCGGGAAAACGTTCGCGCAGTTCGACCAGACGCCGATACTCGGGCCGGAAGTCGTGGCCCCATTCGCTGATGCAGTGCGCTTCGTCGATGGCCACGCGTTCGACCGGCCACTCGGCCAGGGACTTCATGAAGCTCGGCTGAAACAATCGCTCGGGCGCTACATAAAGGAGGCGATACTGGTTGCGCCAGAGGCCCCGGAAGCGCTCGCGCGCATCCTCGGATTCGAGAGAAGAGTTGAGAAACGTCGCTTCGACCCCGTTGGCCTGAAGGCCGTCCACCTGGTCCTTCATCAGGGCGATCAACGGGGAGATGACGAGGGTGAGGCCCTGGCCAAGGACGGCCGGAAGCTGGAAGCAGAGCGACTTCCCTCCCCCGGTGGGCAGTAGGGCGAGGACGTCCCGACCCGCAAGGGCCGCCGCCACGATGTCTTCCTGGTACGGGCGGAAGCTGGAATAGCCGAAGGAGTCCTTCAGGGCCTCGATCGGAGCTCTGGTGCGGCTTATAGGGGGCGCGACGGCGGTCATTGGGCGGGGACTCTACTTTGACGGCGCGCGCGGCGGCCTTCATGCGAATATGAGGGCGGCCATGGAAGAATCATCGAAACAGACATCGTTCGAGCATTTTGTCAGCATCATCGACCGTTTGAGGTCCGATGGCGGTTGCCCCTGGGATCGCGAGCAAACCCACCTCACCCTCCGGCAAGCGACGCTGGAGGAGGCCTACGAGGTCGTCCACGCCATCGAAACCGGCGACGCCAGCAACCTCAAGGAGGAGTTGGGCGACCTCCTGCTGCACGTGGTCTTTCATTCGGACATCGCCAGGCGCACGGGCGAGTTCACCATCGACGACGTGGTCGCCTCGGTGATGGACAAGATGGTGCGTCGGCATCCTCATGTATTCGGGACGGTTGAGGCCGAAACCTCCGAGGCTGTCCTTCGGAACTGGGAGGAATTGAAGCGGCAGGAGCGGGCGGCGAAAGGCGCCGGCGATCACGCTTCTCTGCTGGACGCCGTCCACCGCCACACCCCCGCGGTGATGGAAGCGCTGGCGCTGTCGGAGAAGGCGGCCAGGGTCGGCTTCGACTGGGCGAAGCCGGAGGACGTGCGCGGCAAGATCGAGGAAGAGTTGAACGAGATTTCCGCGGCCATGCTCGAACCCGAGGAAGGCCGGGGCCAGCGGCTCGAAGACGAAGTGGGCGATCTGCTTTTCGCCGTGATCAACCTCGGCCGGAAACTCGGGGTCGACGCCGAGACTGCTTTGCGCGGGACGAATCGAAAGTTCCGAACACGGTTCGCCTTCGTCGAGCAAGGGCTGCGGAAGGAAGGCCGGACCCCAAAGCAGGCGACCCTGGACGAAATGGAAGCCCTCTGGCAGGCCGCGAAGTAGATCCCATGCACATGATCCGGCGTCCCCTCCCTCGGCTGCGGTCGATGATGGCCATGATTTACGCTTTGATCGGCAGCTCGGCGGTCAACGCTTCGCCGCCGGACGAATCTCGGCCGACGCTCAAGGCAGGGAGCGCGGTGGCGCGCCGGGGAGAGATCGCGTACGGTCAGATCGGGGTGCCGGAGAGCAAAGACGCGGCGGTTTCAATTCCGGTGGCGGTGATCCACGGCGCCCGTCCCGGGCCGGTGCTGGCGCTGATGGCCGGCAGTCACGGAACCGAATACGCCTCCATCGTCGCCCTCTCCCGGTTGGTGGCGCGGCTGGATCCGCGTACCCTCAGCGGCTCGGTGATCGTGGCCCCGCTTCTGAATCCCGCCTCCTTCGAGCAGATGACGGTCCACCTCAACCCGGTGGACGGAAAGGGCCTCTTCGGTCCGGATCCGGATCCGGCCGGCACCCAGTCGCAGCGAATACTCTCGGCGGTGGCCGAGCAGGTGGTGAAGCCGGCGGACATCGTGGTGGACCTTCACGGCGGCGATCTCGACGAGGATGCGCGACCCTTCATGCTCTGGCTGCGCGGTGGCAACCCCTCGCAGGACGCGGCCTCTTTGAAACTGGTCCTCGCCTTCGGGCTCGATCACGTTCAGATTCGGGACATCGACCCGGCCGACCCCGCCGAACAGCGCGCCCTCCCCGGCTATGCGCTCGGTCTGGGCAAGGTCACGCTGCTGGGCGCGGTGGGGCGCAGCGGTCTGGTGTTGCCCGAGGATCTTTCCGTGCTGGAGGAGGGCGTGCTCAACCTCCTCGGGTCGCTAGGCATGATCGAACGCGCGACCCATCCCGTCGAGCATCCGGTCTGGATCGACCGCGGCCATCGGGTGGGAGCCGAGGGGCCGGGGATGTTCTTTCCCACCGTCACCCGGGGCAGCCGGGTGAGCGAAGGCGCAAAGGTCGGCACCACCACCGACTATCTCGGTCGGGTCATCGGCGATGTGCGGTCTCCCGCCTCCGGTGTGGTGAACTACATTCGGGGCGTGCCTTCCATGTGGAAAGGCGCGACTCTGATCATGGTCTCGAGGATCATGAGCGAGGCGCCCCCCTACCTCAAACCCTCGCGCTGATGGTTCCGCGGCCGCCCCGGACCACCGTGAGGGGCGCGCCACCCGACCCGAAACCGTCTCTATACTGCGAATCGACCTCAGGCCCAGGACCGATTTTTTGACCCCGACCATTCGCTCCATCGACGACCCCGCGTTCCAACAACTTCTCCGTGAAGCCGAGGGCGCCCGGGCCATCGTCATCGACACGGAGTCGGACAGCCTGTACCACTTTCACCAGAAGATCTGCCTGATCCAGATCGCCACGGAGGCAGGTTCCTCATACCTGCTCGATCCGCTCGAGGGCTTCCCCGTCGAAGCGCTTCGGCCGCTCCTGGAAAACCCCGCCCTCACCAAGGTGTTCCATGGCGCCGACTACGACATCGCCCTGCTCAAGGCGAAGGCGTCGATCCACATACGGAATGTCTTCGATACCATGATCGCCGCGAAATTCCTGGGCCGGACCGAGGTCGGTCTGCAGGCCACGTTACGCGACGAGCTCGGCCTCGCTATCTCCAAGGGAAATCAAAAGGACGACTGGTCGGCGCGGCCCCTCGCCGAAGAACAGCAGGACTACGCCCTCACGGACGTCAACCACCTTCTGGCGCTGGTCGCGAAACAGCGCGCGGCGCTCCAGGAGAAGGGGCGCCTCGGGTGGGTGCAGGAAGAATGCCAGGCCCTCGAATCGCTCGGTGGTCTGCCGGACAAGCTCGATCCGCGCGAGGTCTTTCGCGACGTTAAGGGGGTGAGCGCTCTGTCTCCGCGGGGCCTCGGGATCTTTCGCGAACTGATCGCGAGTCGGGAGGCGATTGCCGGCGAGCTGGATCTGCCTCCCTTCCGAATCGCCGCGAACGAGGCGCTCATGGCCCTCGCCCGGTCCGAAAAAGATGGAGGGCGGGAGGGCATGCTCAGCCACGTACGGCGGCGCGAGTATGCCGATCGCTTTCATGAGGCCCTGCTCCGCGGGCTCGACCTCGCGGACACCGAACTGCCCAAACTCGAGCGGGGCCGGAGAATGGAACTGCCCCTGGCGCAGCAGCGTCGGGTGGCCGCTCTCAAGGAATGGCGAAAGACCGCCTCGACGAGAATCGGCCTCGAGCTGTCTCTGGTCATTCCCCAACGACTCATCGACAAGATCGCAAGCGCCAACCCGAAGCACCTGCACGAACTCCTGGCCATCGATGGTTTGAGACGGTGGAGAGTCGAAGCGTTCGGCGAAGAGATCCTCCGCCTCATCCACAGGTCGTGACCCCTCGTCGGCTCGCCGCCCTCCAGGCCGTTTTGAACCGCGCCTACGAAGAGTACGACGCGCGGTGGATCGAGCCCGACCCCGTGCAGTTCGTGTGGCGGTACGCGAGGTCCGATGACCGTGAAGTCGCAGGCCTCGTGGCGTCGGCCCTCGCCTACGGGAACGTCAAGCAGATCAAGAAGAGCGTCGAAACCGTCCTCGCCATCCTGGGCGATCGGCCCGCGCGCAGCGCGGACGCGCTCGACGCCGGGAAGGCCCTCGGTCAGCTGGCCGGGTTCAAGCACCGTTTCAACGACTCGGTGGACGTGGTCTGTCTTCTTGTCTTCATTCGCGAAATGCGGCGGCGCGCGGGCTCCATCGAACGCTTCTTCGCACCCGAGGAAAGGGGAACCAAGGACCTGCGCTCGGCCCTGTCCGAGTTCGTCGATCGAACCCTCGACCTGCCCCGCGACGGCCTCTACGGAAGCGGCCCCCTGCCCGCGGACGCGGGCGTGCGATTCTTCTTCCCTTCGCCCCGGAGGGGCAGCGCCTGCAAGCGTCTGTGCCTTTACCTGCGCTGGATGGTCCGCGCGGACAGCGTGGACCCGGGGGGCTGGACCAGAGTGCCGCGAAGGTCGCTGCTCATTCCCCTGGACGCCCACATCATCAACGCCGGCCGGTCCGCGCGTCTCACCCGGCGAGTCTCGCCGGGGTGGAAGATGGCGGAGGACATCACCGCGACCTTGCGCGCGTGCGATCCCCGCGATCCGGTGAAATACGACTTCGCCCTGCATCGCATGGGCCTGTTCAAACGAGAGGCCGACCTGGAGTCGCTGCGGCGAGCGTAGCCCCCCGACTACAATCGACGAGTTCCTCATGTCCAGTCCCCATCTCCCCCCCGAGGAAATCAAACGCCAGGATCAACTGGCCTTCGACTACGCGCGCCGGCCGCTGGCCGGCCGGGTCATACTGGTCGCGGGAGGGACGGGCGGTCTGGGGGCGGCAACCGCCGCCCTTCTGATGACGGAGGGCGCCTACCCGATCCTCGGGTACCGCGAGAACAAGGGCCGGGCCGAGTTGCTTCAACAGCAACTGCGGGATGCCTACGGCGCCCCCGTGGGTCTGGTGCAAGGCGACATCCGTGAGATCGCGGTCCGGAGGCGCTACCTCGAGATCGTGCTGCGGGCGAAGAACCGAATCGACGGTCTGGTCTGCCTGGCCGGCGACCCCGCGCGGGCCAGGACCGAGGAACTGGAATCGGAGGCCTTTCAGGGCGCCTTCGACCAGAACACGGTGGCGCCGCTCCTTCTCGCACGAGATGTGGCCGTGGCCATGCGCGAACGTTCCACCCGGGGCGCCATCGTCCTGCTCTCGAGCATGCAGGGCGCCGCCCCCTTCGCGGGTTCCCTCGCCTACGGGACGTCGAAGGCGGCCCTCGGGCACGGAGCCAGAATCCTGGCCAAGGAGTTCGGAGGCCCCTACGGAGTCACGGTCAACATCGTGGCGCCCGGAGTCACTTCGGCGGGCATGGCCCGCGCGTCGATCGCGTCCGGGAAGTACGACGGCCTGATCGAGCGCGGTGTGATTTCGAGGTTCGGAAAGCCCGAGGACGTGGCCCGGGTGGTGCGCCTTCTCATCGACCCCGAGAGCTACATCACCGGCCAGACCATCGTGGTGGACGGCGGGCTCACCCTCCGCCGGGATGCCTAGAGGCGCCCCGGGATTTGACGTGTTCAACCTGGGACAACGAAACTTACCGCTTATGAAACAGTTCCCGGCCCTGCTCGCGATCTCCCTCTCCGTGTCGGCCTGCGCTCAGCCGGGCGCCACCGCGGTGGCCGCGGCCACTCCCGACGCCACCGCCAACAAGGTCGCCGCCACTATCGGCTCGCGCTCGTTGTCGAACGCGGAGCTCGACACGCGCATCAAGGCGGACCTGGAGGTGCTCCGGTCCCGCGCCACCGCGGCCGAAGCCCAGATGAAGGCGCAGCTCGCAGATATCCAGGGCCAGGTGCGCGAGCAGGAATACAACCTCCGCAAGAAGGCCCTGACCGAGGTTCTCTTCGACATGGAGGCCCAGAAGAAGGGTATCGCGCGGAACGATCTGGTCGCTCAGGAGGTGACCGCGAAGGCGGTCGTGGAGTCTTCGGATATCGACCGGCTCTGGGAGGATGTGAAGGCGGGCGCACGGGGTGCGACCAAGGAAGCCATGCGACCTCAACTGGCCCAGATGGTCCAGCAGCAGAAGACCGAAAACGAACTGGGGCGTTATCAGCGCGAACTGTTCAAGAAATACGGCGTGGCCCTGGTCGGTCTTCAGCCGGAGCGGAAGACCTTCACGGTGCCCGAGGACGCCCCCACCCTCGGACCCAAGGACGCGCCCATAACCATCGTGGAGTTCACCGACTATCAGTGCCCGTACTGCCAGAAGGCGCAGCTTTCGGTCGATCGGGTCATGGAGGCCTACAAGGACCGGGTGCGCCTAGTCTATCAGGAGTTCCCGCTGGATTTTCACGCCCAGGCCAAGCCCGCGGGGGTGGCCGCGCGCTGCGCGGGCGAGCAGGGGCGGTTCTGGGAGATGCACACGGGAATGCTGCGCGCACCCGGGGCCTTCGATGAGAACGATCTGAAAAGCCGCGCCGCCGGTCTGGGCCTCGACACCGGCCGTTTCACCGCCTGCCTGGCGTCGGGCAAGTTCGACCCCGTCATCAAACAGGCGATCGAGGCCGGAAAGGCCGCCGGGGTGAGCGGAACCCCCACCTTCTTCATCAACGGCCGGGCCTTCTCCGGAGCCCAGCCCTTCGAAGTGTTCGAGCGCATGATCGAAGAGGAACTGATCTATCCGGCGGCCAAGCAGGCGAAGCCCTAGTCAACCGCGTGTCCGCGCTTACAATCCGCCCGCCGCAGCGAACGCATCGCCTCGGAAGAACTTCCTCAACCCGTGCCGCATAGGAGCTCATAAAGAGTTGGCTCAACAGACAGACCTTCGGGCTTGGACAATCAAAGACGCCTCCGAGCTCTACAATGTGGACGGATGGGGCAAGGACTTCTTCTCCATCAACGACCTTGGCCACGTTCAGGTGACGCCTCAGGGAACGGGCCGCGGGGCGATAGATCTCAAGGAACTGGTCGAGGATCTCAAGAGCCGGGGCTGCAAGTTGCCCATCCTGATCCGGTTCTCCGACATCCTGAAATTCCGGATCGAGCAGCTCTTCGGCGCGTTCGAGGCCGCCATCGCCGAGCACGACTACCGCGGTCGATTCCGCGGGGTCTACCCGATCAAGGTGAACCAGCAGCGCCACGTGGTCGAGGAGCTGGTCGAATACGGCGCGCCCCACGGTCTGGGCATCGAGGCGGGAAGCAAGCCCGAGCTTCTGGTGGCCCTCGCCCTGCAGGAGAACCCGGACGCCTACATTCTGTGCAACGGGTACAAGGACAAGGCGTTCATCGAGACCGCTCTACTTGCCCAGAAGCTCGGGCGGCAGGTCATCATCACTGTGGATCGGGCCCAGGAAATCGACACCATCCTCGCCTGCTCCCGGGAACTCGACGTGCGGCCGGTCATCGGAGTGCGGGCCCGCCTATCCACCAAGGGGGCGGGCAAGTGGGTCGAGTCCACCGGCGATCGCTCCAAATTCGGCCTGACCACCGGGGAGATGGTCGATGCGGTCGAGAGACTCCGGAGCGAGGGAATGCTCGACTGTCTCCAACTGCTCCACTTCCACATCGGATCGCAGATCACCGCCATCCGCGCCATTCGCGACGCCATGCGCGAAGCCTCGCGCATCTTCGTCGAGCTTCACCTGATGGGCGCGAACATGCGGATCATCGATTGTGGAGGGGGCCTGGGCGTCGATTACGACGGCAGCCAGACCAACTTCCACAGCTCGGTCAATTATTCTCTGGCCGAGTACGCCCGCGACATCGTGTCGGAAATCAGCGAGGCCTGCGGGGCCAAGGGTGTACCCCATCCGGATATCGTCACGGAATCCGGCCGCGCGCTCGTCGCCCATCATTCCGTGCTCGTCTTCAATGTTCTCGGGTCGAACGAGATTCTGACCGCGCAGACCCCGGAGCTCGTGGGCGAAAGCGAACATCGGATCATCCAGCAGCTGTACGAGACCTACATGAACGTCTCGATCAAGAACTTCCAGGAGAGCTACCACGACGCGCTCCAGCTCAAGGAAGAAGCGGTCTCGGCCTTCACTCTCGGCGTCCTCGGTCTGCGCGAGCGCGCACGCGTCGAACAGCTGTTCTGGGCGGTGTGCGAACGGATCCTCAAGATCGTTCGCGATCTTCCCTACGTGCCCGATGATCTTGAAGGCCTGGAGAGGCAGCTTTCCGACACGTACTATTGCAACTTCTCGCTCTTTCAGTCCATGCCGGACCACTGGGCGGTGAATCAGCTCTTTCCCGCCATGCCCATCGAACGCCTCGACCAGCAGCCCACGCGGCGGGCCATCCTCGCCGATCTCACCTGCGACAGCGACGGCAAGATCGACAAGTTCATCGACCTGCGCGACATCAAGCATTTCCTTCCCCTTCACACTCTGAACGGCGAGACGTACCACATAGCCACGTTTCTGGTGGGGGCCTACCAGGAGATCCTGGGAGACCTGCACAATCTCTTCGGGGACACCGACGCGGTTCACGTAAAGCTCGCCGAAGACGGATACAGCGTGCAGCACGTGGTCGAGGGCGACTCGGTCACCGAAGTCCTGTCCTACGTCCAGTACAGCAAGGAGGACCTCATCGCCCGGGTCCGCCGCGCCGTCGAAGTCGCCCTGCGGGAGAAGCGCCTCACCATGGCCGAGTCGGGTCGCCTGATGAAGCGGTATGAAGAGGGCCTCGAGGGTTACACCTACCTGTCTTCGGAAGGATAGAAAGGAAACATGGCCGACAGTTCTTTCGACATCGTCAGCGAAATCGACCAGCAGGAAGTGAAGAACGCGGTCGCCCAGGCGCTCAAGGAAATCCAGACCCGGTACGACCTCAAGGACTCGAAGTCCAACATCGAGATCGGCGACAAGGAGTTCACCCTCACCACGGTCGACGAGTACAAGCTCAAGGCGGTGCGGGACATCCTCGAAAGCAAGCTCATGAAGCGAGGCATCTCCATCAAGGCACTCACCTACAAGGACCCTGAGTCGGCGCTCGGGGGCACGGTCCGCCAGAAGATCGCGGTGCAGAGCGGTATTCCCATCGACCAGGCGCGGGAGATCGTGAAGCTGATCAAGAACAGCAAGATGAAGGTTCAGGCCGCGATCCAGGGCGAGCAGCTGCGGGTGACGGGCAAGAACCGCGACGACCTTCAGGCCGTAATGACCATGCTCCGAGGAGCCAAGCTCGACATCGACATGCAGTTCACCAACTACCGGTAGCATCCGACCGCGGCGAGGTCCTTCGGGTCCCGGAGGCCCCGGCTTAGCTAAGATCTACCTCCCCAAGACCGCGACCCGACTCCCATGAGTGAAAGCGCGCTCCCCACCACCCTGCAGGCTCCATTGAACTCGCTCAGAACCTCCGCCCTGAAAACCGCTCCGGACCTGCCCATGACCATGTCCCTCCAGGATGTGGTCGGCCTGGTGGAGACCGATCTGGTGCGGGTGGAGCGGGTGTTTCGCGAGGAGTTCCTTTCCGACCTCAAGGTCATCTCGGAGGTGGCCTCTCACGTCCGCGATGCCGGAGGAAAACGAATCCGCCCCGCCCTGTTGCTCCTGGCCTCGCGTCTGTTCGGCCATTCGAGCGACCGGATGATCACCCTCGGCGCGGTGGTCGAGTACATCCACACCGCCACCCTGCTTCACGACGACGTGATCGACGAAGCGGCGACAAGGCGGGGCCGGAAAAGCGCGAATTCAAGGTGGGGCAACAAGACCACCGTGCTCATCGGCGATTTCCTCTACACCAAGTCGATGGCCATGGCCTTGACCCAGGACAACCTGGGTATCCTGCGGCTGCTCTCCGATGTCACCCTCCGCATGATCGAGGGCCAGGTTCTGGAGATCGAGCGCGAGGCCGATCTGTCGGTGCGGGAAGAACAGCACATCGACATCATGCGCCGCAAGACCGCCGATCTTTTCTCGGCCTGCCTGCGGATCGGCGCGCTCCTGGGCCGAGCGTCCGAGGACAAGGAACGGGCCGTCGCGGCCTACGGCCTGGCCCTCGGCCTCGCCTTCCAGATGAAGGACGATTTGCTCGACTTCACCGCGTCGGAGAAGGCCCTGGGCAAACCGGTCGGCCTCGACCTGCGCGAGGGGAAGCTCACTTTGCCGGTGATCTACATGCTCGAGGCCGGGGATGAAGAGGTACGGGCTCGGGTTTCGGCGGTGGTGGAAGACCGCGGCTTCGAACGGGTGTCGCATGCGGAGATCGTGAACCTGGCGAGACGCAGCGGCGCCCTTCACCGGGCGGAAGAGATGGCCCGGCGACAGGCGGAGACCGCGCGCCAGGCGCTCGCGATCCTGCCCCCGTCCGCCGAACGCGAGGCCTTGCTCGCTCTCCCCGATTTCATCCTCGCTCGCGACCACTGATCGGAGGCATCGCGCCCCTCGGATGGCCGCTGCCACTATGCGATCCGGGCTTCCGGCCATGTGGGTGCTGCTCTCGCTCCTGGCCCCTCCCCTTCTGGTCGCACCCCCTCTCATTCGCGGCCTGGCCGCAGACGCCTGGGTGACCCACTATGCATCCCTGCCCAGTCTGCCCCGGCCCCGAAAGACGACCGCTCGACACATCGCCTTGAAGACCGATCTGGCGGTTGCGAATCTGGCTCCCCTTCCCCAGGCCTCCACGGCCGCCCTCCGGGCCCTGGAGATCGGACGCCGCCTGGAACTTCAGGAACACGACAGGGAGGCGGCCTCGGTCATCTATCAAGGCGTTCGCGCAGCCTGCGCCCGAGTCAGGGAGCGCCCCCTCGCCGGCCCCGGCTTTGCCGTGATCGAGGCCCGGGCCGCGGCCCTCCTGGCCTCGCTCGAAGCGAGAGGAAAGAAGTGAGGCGCCCCAAGGTGAACGATGCCGCGGCCCGAACCGCGGAACTGCGCCAGGCCATTCGGAAGCACGAACACCTCTACTACGTCCAGTCGAAGCCCGAGATCTCGGACCTCGAGTTCGATGCTCTGGAACGGGAACTGCGGGAGATCGAGGCGGCCCATCCGGAGTTGCTCTCCCGTGATTCGCCCACGCAACGCGTGGGCGGGGCGCCCCTCTCCTCATTTCCGTCGGTGACCCACCAGGAGCCGATGTTGAGCCTCGAGAATACCTACAGCGAGGACGAGGTCCGCGAATTCGAGCAGCGGATCCGCCGTCAACTCGGCGATTCGCCCCTGTCCTACGTGGTCGAACCGAAGATCGACGGACTCTCCCTTTCGGTCACGTACGAGAACGGCGTCCTGACCCAGGCGGTCACGCGCGGCGACGGGAAGATCGGCGACGACGTGACGGAAAACGCGCGCACCATAAGGTCCCTGCCCCTCGCCCTCGCCGCGGAGCGGCCGGGCCTTCTGATTCCTGACCTTCTGGAGGCCCGGGGCGAGGTGTATCTGCCCCGTTCGGTGTTTGCCCGCCTCAACGATGAGCGTTCACGGAACGGAGAGGACCCCTTCATCAATCCGCGCAACGCGGCTTCGGGGGCGATGAAGCTTCTCGATTCACGCCAGGTCGCCGAACGGGGATTGGAGCTGTTCTTGTACACGCTGGTCCGCGTGTCGGGCGGCGAGCCCAGGACCCACTCGGACGCCCTCGCCCTCCTGCGCGACCTCGGTCTGCGCACCAACCCTGAAATCAAGAGGTGCGCCTCCCTCGACGAGGCCCTGGCCCAGTGCGCCGCGCTCCGGGAGAAGCGCGACTCCCTCAACTACGACATCGACGGCGTGGTTCTCAAGGTCGACTCCCTCTCCCTGCAACGGGAGCTGGGAGCGACCTCCAAGTTCCCGCGCTGGGCCATCGCCTACAAGTTCCCGGCCGAGCGCGCGACCACCCGGCTCCTCAACATCGACGTGCAGGTGGGCCGCACCGGAAAGCTCACGCCGGTCGCCCACCTCGCCCCGGTTTTCGTCGGAGGCACGACGGTCGCGCGCGCCACCCTGCACAACGCCGAGGAGATCGCGCGCAAGGACATCCGGGTGGGCGACCTCGTAGTCATCGAGCGCGGCGGTGAAGTCATCCCCAAGGTCGTCGAGGTGGTTCTTTCCGATCGGCCCGCGTCGGCCCAGCCCTTCGCCATGCCGGAGGTCTGCCCTGCCTGCGGGGCCCAGGTTAGAGCGATCGCGGAGCAAGTCGATCTTCGGTGCCCGAATGCCAGCTGCAAGGCCCAGATCGAGGAGCGGATCAAGCACTACGCGCGACGCCGGGCCATGGACATCGAGGGCCTGGGGGACAAGCTGGTGGCGGTCCTCGTGGAGACGGGCGCAGTCAGGAACATCGCCGATCTCTACCCGCTCGAACCTGAATCGCTCGCCCGCCTCGAACGAATGGGCGACAAGTCCGCCGCCAATCTCGTCGCTTCGATCGAGAAGAGCCGGGGCGCCGGTCTGCAAAGGCTTCTCTTCGGCCTCGGCATCCGGTTCGTGGGCGAACGCGCGGCCGAGCTTTTATCCCGACGCTTCGGCTCGATGGAGGCCCTGGCCCGGGCGACCGCCGAGGAGATCGACGCGGTGCCCGAGATCGGAGAGGCCGTGGTCGCGTCGGTGCGCGAGTGGTTCGGGGCGCCTCAAAACCAGGATTTGATCCATCGCTTAAAGGAAGCCGGGGTTCGCATGACCGCGGATTCTGAGGCCCCCGATCAACCGCGGACGCTTGAAGGCCTGCAGTTCGTACTCACGGGAGTGCTGCCTTCGATGGATCGGAACGAGGCCAAGCGCCTCATCGAGGGGCGCGGCGGCCGGGTCACGGCCTCCGTCTCGTCAAAGACGAGCTATATCGTGGCCGGCGATGAGGCGGGGTCCAAGCTCGAAAAGGCGGAGGCCCTGGGCGTCCAGGTACTGGACGAGGCGGGGCTGATGAGACTTCTGACGGAGAATGCCGACTCTTGAAGCTCTCCGGCATGAAACTCTCCCCCGTCAGGCCCCGCATCCTCGTGGTGGACGACGAGGATGCGATCCGCCGCTCCCTGACCATGATGTTCGAGTTCGAAGGCTTCGACTGCGAAACCGCGTCGTCCGGGCCTGAGGCGGTGCAGGCCATCGAACGGGCCGAGATCGACCTCGTCGTTCTCGACGTGAAGATGGCGGGACTGGATGGCCTCGAGACCCTTCGGCTTCTCCGGGAGCGAGCCAAGGATGTTCCCGTGATCATGCTTTCGGGGCACGGAACCGTCAAGACCGCGGTCGAGGCCACCCGGCTGGGCGCCTTCGACTTTCTCGAAAAGCCGCCCGAGACCGAGAAACTCCTGGTCTCCGCGCGTAATGCCCTCGAGAAACGCCGCCTGGTCATCGAGAACCGGAGACTGCGCCTCGAAACGAACGGCCCGAGCGATCTGGTGGGCAGCAGCGCCGCCATGCAACAGGTTTTCGCACGGGTGAAGAGAGCGGCCCCGACCAACGCCACCGTTCTGATCCGGGGCGAGAGCGGGGTGGGGAAGGAACTTCTGGCCCGCGAGGTCCACCGTCTGTCCGCCCGATCCGACGACCCCTACGTGTCCGTCAATTGCGCGGCCATTCCCGAGGAGTTGATCGAAAGCGAACTGTTTGGACATGAGAAAGGCTCGTTCACGGGCGCTACGGAAAGGCAGATCGGCAAATTCGAGATGGCCCACAAGGGCACGATATTCCTCGATGAGATCGGCGACATGAGCGCGCGCGCCCAGGCCAAGGTCCTGCGCGTCCTTCAGGAAGGCGAGGTCGAACGGATCGGATCCCAGAAGACCATCAAGGTCGATGTCCGGGTCATCGCGGCGACCAACAAGAACCTTGAACAGGCCATCGCCCAGGGAGCTTTCCGCGAGGATCTCTTCTTCCGCCTCTCCGTGATCGACATCGAGGTCCCGCCGCTGCGAAACCGCGTGGAAGACATCCCCGCCATCGCCGGCCACTTCGTGGCGCGTTCCGCCGCCCAGCATGGAGTCCCGGTCAAGCGTATCTCCCCGGAATTCGCGGCCGCCCTGCAAAGCCGCGAGTGGCGGGGCAACGTCCGTGAACTCAAGAATGTCATCGATCGACTGATGATTCTCGTCGATGACGACACCCTCCGTCCCGAGCACCTCGAAGGCGTACCCAAGGCGAAGCCCCCGCTGAGCGCAAGCCCCGCGATCTCCTCCCTCCCCCCCGACGCGGGCAGCGTCCCTCTGCCCCAAGGATCGCTGCGCGAGTTCAAGGAGGGCTCCGAGCGCGCCTTCATCGTGGCCAGGCTCCGGGAGAACGCCTGGAACATCTCGGCCACCGCCCAGGCCATCGACACCCCCCGCTCGAACCTCTACAAGAAACTCGAGCAGTATGGCATCACCGAGGAAGCGGACGGCTTGACGCCGAAGGCCCAAGGCGAATAGGGTCTCTTTCGTTCGGCGGAGTTGGCTGGACGATCGCTTCGAACAACGCATTCGTCGGAGAGGAAAGTCCGGACTCCACGGTGGTCTTAGGTGACGACAAGGGCTGTGTGCTGGCTAACCGCCAGCGGGGGCGACTCCAGGGACAGTGCCACAGAAAGAGATACCGCCCCCTCTGGCCGCAAGGCCTCCGGGGGTAAGGGTGAAAAGGTGCGGTAAGAGCGCACCGCCGCGGTGGCGACATTCGCGGGACAGGGAAAACCCCACACGGAGCAAGACCAAATAGGGGGGCGATACGAGGCGATGGCCCATCGCTCAAGCCCCCGGGTTGGTTGCATGAGGCCGCGAGCAATCGCGGTCCTTAGAGGGATGATCGTCCACTCCCACCGTTCGTGGGACGGACAGAATCCGGCTTACAGGCCAACTCCGCCGAATCTTCCTTTAGCTGGGGGGCGTTGACCGGCCCCGCCCCCCAGACCCCCTTCGCTTCGGCCGGAGTGAATCCGGCCTCCGCTCACCTCAACCGCACTGCGTTGACCGGCCCCGCCCCCCATCCCCCAAGGGGAGGCTGCGCGCGACCCCCTTCGCTTCGGCCGGAGTGAATCCGGCCTCCGCTCACCTCAACCGCAATGCGTTGACCGGCCCCGCCCCCCAGACCCCCGACTTTGCTCGGGCGAAGCCTGCCCTTGGGGCATGGAGTGGGTCCGCAGGCCGGAGCCAACTCAGAGTCGTCCATTCGGTCGCGCTAGAATGGGCCACGATGTCAATGAAGCGAGTCCTCGTCACCGGTGGCGCCGGTTTCATCGGGTCCCATCTGGTCGAAGCTCTGCTGGAGCGTGGTCACAAGGTTCGGGTCCTCGATAACTTCTCAACCGGCAAGCGAAACAATCTCAGGTCGGTTCGCAACGACATCGAGATCCTGGCCGGCGACTGCGCCGACTTGAAAACGGCGGCCGCGGCCACGAAAGGCATGGAGGTTGTCTATCACGAGGCGGCCGTGCCCTCGGTGGCTCTCTCCGTCGCCGAACCGCTGGCCTCTCACCATGCCAATGCCACCGCGACCATGGCCATGCTGGTCGCGGCTCGGGATGCGGGTGTCGAGCGGTTCATGTACGCGGGCTCATCGGCGGTCTACGGCGACCGCAAGGAGCGCTTCAAGCACGAGGGACTCCCCGCCCGACCGTTGTCGCCCTACGGAGCCGACAAGTTCGCGGGCGAGACCTATGTCCGGATCTTCGCCGAGTTGTATGGCATGCAGACCCTGACCCTGCGGTACTTCAACGTCTTCGGTCCGCGCCAGGACCCCTCCTCGCCCTACAGCGGTGTGATCAGCCGGTTCGCCAAGGCCCTGCTCAAGCGCGAGACGCCCGTGATCTATGGCGACGGCAAACAGAGCCGCGATTTCACGTACGTTTCGAACGTCATTCATGCCAATCTCCTCGCCCTCGCGGCGCCCGGACTCAAAGGCCAGACCGTGAACATCGCAACCTCCAAGGCGCACACTCTGAATCAACTCCTGTCGATCCTGCTCCGCCTGTCGGGGCGCAAGGTCGAGGCGAAGTACGAGGCCTCTCGTCAGGGCGACATTCGCCATTCCCTGGCGGATACCACGGCGGCACGCAAGCTCTTGAAGTACCGCCCGCAGGTCGACTTCGAGGCGGGCCTTGCGCGTACGTTCGAGTGGTACAGCTCCGTCAGTTTCTGACCCGGAGAAGGAAGCGGGACTTCTCGCTTCCGGTTATTTCCGCAGGACACCGAGGCTAAGGGAAGCCTCCCAGTCCCGGCCGAGTTCCGCGTAGGACAGGCCCGTTTCCAGCAGCGCGCGCTCGAACGGCTGGCCCTCGCCCAGCCTTTGGATCAGAAAGAGGAGTCCCTTCCTCCCCACCCGGCTCACCAGAAAGGAAACCGCAGAAGCGCTTTCCCGATAGGCTTTCTCCCGAGACCGGGGTTCGCGATCCCGGAACGGACCCTCGATGCGAAACAGCGGAATCAAGGGCGAGGGGTCGCGGCGCAGCCAATTCTCGGTGGCAACGACATCAGTCCCGTCGAGGAATTGCGCGATTCCCTCCTGAACCCAGTGGGGACAGTTTCCCTGCGTTCTTTGGTCGATCACCGCGTGCGTCAACTCGTGGCGGAGAACCCGCCGCACCTCCGATTCCTTCTCCAGGGTCTGCGGGCGAAGCCGGACAATTCCATCCTGGTAGTGCCCTGCGAGCCCGGCGACTCCATCTTCGGCGCCCGGAGGTGACACTTCTATCGGCGGCATGACTATGCGCGCATCGAACCAGCCCTCGAGATAGCTTCTCGCCGCCTTTACCTCGCGGTCAAACGCCGCGGCGCGGGCGGGGACGGGCGCCTCTGCGAACCCTCGAGTCGTGACGATTCCGAGAAGTGTGGCGGACCGGATCACCGCCAGCAGAAGGGAGAGACGTCCGGGCAATGGGGTGGTAACGCCTTTGGCTTCTGGCTAAGGCTAGCGAACCAGCGTCTTCAGGGGGACCGCCCTTGGCCTCGCCCCTTCAGACACGTAGTAGGCAGGCAGAGACGAGACCATCTGAGTGGCTTCGCCGCTGGTCTTGAAAAGACCGCGCATCAGACGATGACAGGACTTCCCGGAAACCGTGGCGGGCAGCACGAAAAGGTCGGGCGACGGGTCGTTTTGAATTGCTTTCTCGATGGTCCGGGGCGAGCAGGCGACAAGGAGTTGCACCGAGAATTCCCCGCCGTGGCTCCTGACCAGACTCTCGGAACTCAGCACCGCCTCGGCCAACCGCCCCGCTCTCAAGGCCTCGTATGGTGAGGATTGGAGCGAGGCAGGGGACGGTGTCGTCTTCGGGGCGGGGGTGGCGCTCGGTTTTTCGGTCACCGGGGGCCTCGCCAATGGGCCGGCCTCCGCGATGGTCGCGGGCGTGGGAAGGCCCATGGGTGGGGAGAGGGTCGGGATTGGCGAGGGATCCACCGCCGGGGCGCCCGCGTCAACGGTGGGAGAAACCCCAGCAGCGGGCGCGGGCTTGAACGAGGTTGGTGTCGGCGTCGCAGGGATCGCGGGACCGGACCGACTCGCGGTGTAGCCGATCCATCCGACCCCGGAGAGGACAGCGATAAGAGCGGCGCCCGCGATGCCGCGGGCTAGCGGACTTGCGAACAAAGGCGAACCTTGGAATCGATGGCGAACGGGGCGGCTTGCCACAGAGAGCATGGGCTCCCACTGATCGGGCGAGCCGGTACGCGAAGGGGCCAGCGGTCTGAGCCTTTCCCTCATTGCGGCCAGTTCTGGAGTGCTGGGCTTCTCGCGCTTCGGAAGGCCGGAACGGATGGCGCCGCTTTCGGAGAGATCGGAAGGCGATGGCAGGCCGAGGCTATCGCCGGTGGACGTGGCGGCTTCGCCAAGTTCGTCCAGCCCCAAAACGATCGGCATCGCCATCGTGGCGTCGATGCCGGAGCCGCGGACCTCTGGCTCCGAGCCCGACTCGGAGGTCATGGTCTGGGCGAGAGACCCTGACTCCTCGGGCGTAGCCCTGGGGGGCCGAGTTGCGGTCACGTCTTCGCCCGTATCCAGCAGGGGCATTTCTTCAATCTGGGACGTCACCACCAAGGCTGCGCCCATCACCACCAAAACCGCGGCTCGCGCCTCGGTGGCGGCCAGGGGCAAGCCCACCGTTCCGCCGAGGTCGGCCAGGGAGGACACGCCGTCGACCGCATGACGGAGGACCACGAGTTCGGGGTCGACCGGCTCTACTTCGGCCGCGGCCAGGACCGCCATCGGGCTCTTCAGAATCCGGGTGAGAAAACCGGAGGGCTCGAGTGTCTCAAACGCCGCGATCAGGACCTTTTCGGTCGTGAGCTTGAGGTCGAGCGCGCCTTTCGGAAGCACGCCGTTCTCGAATTCATACTCGCCGCTGGTTTGCGCACAGCAGGTTCCGACGATTTGTTCGACCTTTCGTCGGGCCGCATCGCCGATGTCGCGCTGGGAGACATGACCACCCTGAGCGAGGGCTGCCGCGATCGATTGTTTGGGTTCGAGGCTCGCCACGATGGCGTCGAACTGCGGTTGTCCGATCTTGCCGCCCGAGACCAGGATCGCGCCGAGTTGATCTTCGGGCGCATTCGACGAGGAAAACAGTATGCGCCCGTCTCGAAAATAGATGGCCCGCTGAAACGGCGCATCCTCGAACCTCAACGTCCCCGTGGCTTTGACCCGATGAAGGTACCCCACAAACAACGCGGGTTCAATGTCGGCCACTGCCCCTTTGTCGGCAAAGTTCATTTTCTGCGCGGCCTCGTCAGTCCTAGTCCCCTCAACGATCGCATAGTAGCATCGCTCCTCGCCTCCCTCGATGCCATATCTGGTGGACGGAAACAACCTGGCCCATGCCCTGGGCCTGTCCAGGAGCGGCCTGGCGGACCGGGAGGCCTGCCTTCGAACCGTCGCCGCGTTCTGCCGATCCCGCGGCGCTCAGGCCACCGTGGTCTTCGACGGCCCCCCACAAAACGGGGCCAAGGCCTCGAGTCACCTTCACCGTGTCCGCCTGGTCTTCAGCGAGGCCAGGTCCGCGGATGAACTTATTCTCGGCCTGCTCAAGGATTCCAGATCGCCCCGCGACTTTACGCTCGTCACCTCCGACAAGTCCCTCGGCGATAGAGCGAGACGACTCGGGGCGACCATCGAGAGATGTCATGAGTTCGCAAGAAGGCTCGATCGAAAGCCGGAAAGATCCGGGGAGCGGTCCGAAAAACCGCCGGAAAAGGAGACTTCCGAGGAAATAGAGGCCTGGCTGGCGGTGTTCGATACGCGCCGGTAGTCAAAGAAACGCGAGCGGGCGGGTGTGCGACATGGTTGTGGGGCGATCCTGCAAGACCCGGTGGATGCCGGTGGCTGAGCTTGCGCTGCCCTGAGCCTGTCGAAGGGTCGAAGCCACCCCCAACGCCGGTCCCTTCGACGAGCTCAGGGACCGGATGCGA
>JANODX010000180.1:0-2678 GCA_031412915.1 Vicinamibacteria bacterium
AAACACGATCCTGAGTGGCCCATTCCAGGCATTTTCTGGTGAAAGGGTGGCTGAGCTTGTCGAAGCCACGGGGGTGAAACGGTGGCTGAGCTTGCCTGCCGTGAGCCGGTCGAACGGTCGAAGCCACGGGCGGTCCCTTCGACGCTTCGACCAGCTCAGCGCAGGCAGGCTCAGGGACCGTTGGGCCGCGTTTCTTCCAGTTCAGGCATTTTCTGGTGAAACGGTGGCTGAGCTTGTCGAAGCCACGGGGGTGAAACGGTGGCTGAGCTTGCCTGCCGTGAGCCGGTCGAACGGTCGAAGCCACGGGCGGTCCCTTCGACAAGCTCAGGGACCGTTGGGCCGCGTTTCTTCCAGCCCTCATGGACGTAGTCCGTGAGCCGCCTCGTCTGTGGGGGGCGGGTCCGTGCAACGCCCCCCAACGCGACCAAGCGAAGGCCGAATTCCTGAGCGGCTCCGCGGCGCGGACCCACTCCAGAGCAAAGTCGCTCGCTGCGCTCGCTCGTTTGTCACTTCGGCCGAAGCGATGGGGGTTGCGCGCAGCCTGCCCTCGGGGCATGGGGGGCGGGTCCGTGCAACGCCCCCCAACTAAAACTACGACGAAATCATGAAGAGCACGTTGGCGTGATCCGCTTTGGACACCAGCGTCGAACCGCGCAGTTTGCGCTTCCGGCTCTGACCCTTCTTGGTGAGGATGTGGCGCTTCATCGAATGATTGCGCTTGATCTTGCCGCTCGCGGTCAGTTTGAACCGGGCCACCGCGGCGCGCTTCGTCTTCTTCTTGATCTTTGTCTTTGGCTTTCGCATTTGGTATTTCTAATTTCTCGAGGAAACGAAGGATTCTAAGCGAGGGAGGCGTCTTTAGGGCGATTCGCCTCAGGCTTTGGGAGCTTCCGCGGCCACCGCGGCCACCGGCTTCGGGTGGGCTTCGGTCTTCGCCGCGGGCTTGTCCGCCTTGGCGGGCTTGGCTGCGCCCTTGGCCTTCCCGTCACCGCCCTTGGCCTTCGCGTCGTTGACCTTGGCCGTTGCCTTGGCGAGTTCCTTCCCCGGGGAAAGGATCTGCGTCATCATGTTGCCTTCCAGCCGGGGCGGCACTTCCACGATGGCGGAGGCTCCCAGATCGGCAGCCAGCTTGCGGAGGATGTCGAGGCCCACGTGGGAGTGGACGATCTCGCGGCCGCGGAACTGGACGAGCGACTTCACCTTGTTGCCTTCGGCCAGGAACCGCTCCACGTTGCGCTTCTTGAAATCGAAGTCGTGATCGTCGACCTTGGGCCGGAACTTCACTTCCTTGATCTGGATGTGCTTCTGGTGCTTGCGCGCCTCGTTCTCCCGCTTGTTCTGTTCGTAGAAGAACTTGCCCGCGTTCATGATGCGGCAGACCGGAGGCACCGCCTGGGGGGCGACCTCGACCAGGTCGAGCTCTTTCTCCACCGCGATGGAGAGGGCCTGTTCGGGCGGCATGATGCCGAGTTGAGCGCCGTCCGCGTCGATGACGCGGATCTCTTTGACGCGGATCTTTTCGTTGATGCGGACTGATTTGGGATCTATGGGGCACCTCCGGCCACTGGGGCCTGTGAAATCACGACGGCTCTTCGTTCACGTTATGCGTGGCGATGAGTTCTGAAAGCTTGCCCGCGAAGTCAGAGACCTTCATCGAGCCGAGGTCGGCCTTGAAGCGGTGACGCACCGCGACCGTCCCCTCCGCTGCTTCGCGATCGCCGACCACGAGCATGTAGGGAATCTTCTGGCTTTGCGCTTCGCGAATCCTGTAGCCGAGTTTCTCGTTGCGCTCGTCGACCTTGATCCGGAACGCGCCGAGTTCCTTCGCCACCGCGCGCGCGTACTCGTTGTGATTTTCGACCACCGGAATGACCACGGCCTGCACGGGTGCGATCCAGACCGGGAAGGCCCCGGCGTAGTTCTCGATCAGCAGGGCGATGAAGCGCTCGAAGCTTCCGAAGATGGCGCGATGGATGACAATGGGGCGATGGTCGGCGCCGTCGGGCCCGGTGTAGGACAGGTCGAAGCGCTGGGGAATCTGATAGTCGAGTTGGATGGTCGCGCACTGCCACTTGCGGCCGAGGGCGTCGGTGACGTCGAAGTCGATTTTCGGCCCATAGAAAGCTCCGTCGCCCGCGTTGATCGTGTACGGCTGCTGCGCCGCATCGAGCGCTTCCTTGAGCTTCCTCTCGGCGTCGTCCCAGGTGGCGATCTCGCCCAGGAACTCGGGCGGCCGGGTGGCGAGCTTCATCTCTATGTTGAGACCGAAGTCCGTGTAGACCCTCTGAACCAGGCGCAAAGCGCTCTCCACTTCGCCCGCGATCTGGTCGGGGGTGATGAAGATATGACCATCGTCCTGGCAGAACTGGCGCACCCGGGTGAGGCCCGACAAAACGCCCGAGGCCTCGTTGCGATGGCCGATGGCTGACGCGGTGCCGCGCCTGGTCTATCGCTGGGACCTCGACAAGACCTACCTGGACACGCGCTTCGGGACGCTCGGCGATGCTCGGACGGCACCTGGGCAACAAGAGACGTCACATCAAGCACAAGAGTGCGGCAGTCTACGGTCACTTCGACGGCGTGCCGCAGCGCAGCGGCCGCGACGCCGGCAACATCAGCATTTATTGGTTCACGCACGGTTGGATTTGGATGATTCCACTTTCGGGCGGCCTCATGAG
>JANODX010000181.1:0-57604 GCA_031412915.1 Vicinamibacteria bacterium
CTGCGGTGGATCCTGGTCCTGATGTCCTCTTTGGTTCGATTCATCGCGTCAATCTCTCGAAACTTTCCTTAGGCTCCAAAACGGTCAGCCCCTAAAATCACTTGGCTCCGGTGGCTCCCGCCTTGCCGGCCTTCTTCTTCAGGATCTCGCCCACGTACCGGATTCCCTTTTGCTTGTAGGGATCGGGCGGACGAAGGTCATGGATCTCGGCCGCCACCTGGCCCACCTTCTGCCGGTCGATGCCCGTCACCACCAGGTGCGTCTGCTTGTCGACGGTCACGGTGACGCCCTCCTGGATGATGTACTCCACCGGGTGGGAATAACCGAGGGAGAACACGATCTTGTCCTTGCCCTCCGACTGGGCGCGGTAACCCACGCCCACGATGTCCATCTCCTTGGTGAACCCTTCGGTCACCCCCTTGATGGCGTTGTTTCCGAGCGCCCGGGCCAGGCCGTGAAACGCGCGCTGCTGGCGATTGTCATCCTGGCGGGCGTACGAGAGCTCCGTGCCCGAAACCGAGGCGGAGATGCCGGGAGGAAGCGGAGCCTGGAGCGAGCCCTTGGGACCCTTCACCGTCACGGAGCCCACGCTGACGTTTACGGTTACGCCTTTGGGGAGAGGAATCGGCTTGCGGCCTATGCGTGACATTTGAATGGTTACCAGACGTTGCAGAGGATCTCACCGCCGACGCCCGCCATGGTGGCGGCGCGGCCGGTCATGAGACCCTTCGGGGTCGAGAGAATGTTGATGCCAAGACCCCCGTAGACACGGGGAATCCCGTCTTTGCGGCAGTAGATCCGGCAACCCGGACGGGACACCCGCTGAAGATCGGTGATGACCTTCTCGAGGTTGGGCCCGTAGCGGAGATAGATCCTGATGACGGGGGCCTTCTGGGCCACCGGCTTCAGTTCACTGGGTTTGAAGTTGGCGATGTAGCCCTCGTCCTTGAGGATCTTCGCGATCTCCGTCTTCAGACGGGAGGCGGGCACATCGACTTTTGGAGCACGCGCCCGCACACCGTTGCGGATGCGGGTCAGCATGTCCCCGATGGGGTCGGTCATATTCATGAGCTTTGCTTACCTTAAGAGGCCTTTACCGACGTCCTACCAACTGGCCTTGATCACGCCAGGGATTTCCCCGGCGAGGGCCAGCTGACGGAAGCAGATACGACACATTTCGAACTTTCTGAGATAGCCACGCGGACGACCGCACCGGCGGCAGCGCGTGTAGGCCTGAACCGCGAACCGCGGTTTCTTGAGCGCCTTTGCAATGAGCGAAGTCTTGGCCACGAGGGATTCTCCTAAAGTCCTAGTTGCGGAAGGGCATGCCGAGGGCCTTGAGCAGGGCCCTGCCCTCGCCATCGGTTTTCGCCGTGGTGACGAAGGTGACGTTCATGCCGCGGAGTTTCTCGACCTTGGCGTAGTCGATCTCCGGAAAGATGATCTGGTCTTTGAGGCCGAGGGTGTAGTTCCCCCGTCCGTCGAAGGCGTTGTTGGAAACGCCGCGGAAGTCGCGAACCCGGGGCAGGGCGATGTTGAAAAGGCGATCGACGAATTCGAACATCCGGTCGCCCCGAAGGGTGACGGTGGCGGCGATGGGCATGCCTTCGCGCACCTTGAAGGCGGCGATCGCCTTCTTGGCCCTTCGGATCGCCGGCTTCTGGCCCACGATGCGTCCCAGTTCCTCGGCCGCGGTGTCGAGGATCTTGATGTTCTGGGTGGCTTCGCCGACTCCCATGTTCAGGACCACGCTCTTCAGGCGGGGCACCGCCATCACGTTGGTGTAGCCGCCTTCCTTCATGAGCTGGGGAACGAGCGTCTTGGTGAAAGCTTCCTTCAGTCGCGCGGTCATTTGTCGAGTACCTCACCGGTCTTGACGGCCACCCGGACGCGCCGGCCTTCCACGACCTTGGAGCCGATCCGCGAGCGCTTGTTGTTCTCCGAAGAGACCACCATCACGTTCGAAGCGTGCACAGAACCCTCGCGTTCGGCGATTCCGCCTTTGATGTTGCGCTGCGGATTGGGCCGGGTGTGGCGTTTGATCATGGACACGCCCTGGACGATCACCCGTCCGGTCGCGCGATTCACTTCGAGAATCTTGCCGCGCTTCTTCCGGTCTTTGCCGGTGAGCACCTCGACAAGGTCACCCTTGCGAAGGCGGATCTTCTCCACCTTCTTGGGGCTGTTCTTACGGGAAAACCTGAATGCCATAGTGTTTTGTCAGAGCCTGTGCTCGTTCTTCGTGTCCCTTTGGGAGGACCTAGAGAACCTCGGGAGCGAGGGAAACGATCTTCATGAACTTGCGATCGCGCAGCTCGCGCGCCACCGGGCCGAAGACACGGGTCCCCACCGGTTCGTTGTCCTCTTTGATGAGAACGGCCGCATTGCGATCGAAGCGGATATAGGAGCCGTCCTTGCGCCGCTGTTCCTTCTTGCAGCGCACGATCACGGCCTTCACGACCTTGCCCTTCTTGACGTTGTCCGGAGCTTCGGGGGTCGACTCCTTCACGTTGGCGGTGATGATGTCACCCAGTCTGGCGTACCGCCCGGTGGCGTTGCCCGCGGGCAGGATGCACGAGATGCGCCGCGCCCCCGAGTTGTCGGCGACGTCCAGAACCGTCCGCATTTGAATCATGGTGGGTTTCCCTTTTTAGGTCGTGGCCAAGCGGTCTAGGCCGTGGCCTTGGCTTTGCCGATCACTTCGACCAGCCGCCACCGCTTCAACTTCGAGAGCGGGCGGGTCTCGACTATCTTCACCGTGTCGCCCTCGCGCGATACGTTCTTCTCGTCGTGGGCGTGGAAGGTGGAGGTGCGGCGGATGATCTTCTTGTAGAAGGGATGTCGAACCGACCGCTGGACCGCGACGGTGCGGGTCTTCTCCATCTTGTCGGAGATGACCACTCCCACTTTCGTGTTCTGCCGCCGTTCTTTTTCGGCCGGGGCCGTTTGCTCAACTGTAGCTGTCATTTACGTTGGTCTTTCCTTGTGAGGCTTGGCCCCGGGTCAGGCTTTCGCGGAACGGCGCTTCTGGCCCGCGACGGTCAGCAGGCGCGCGAGGTCCCGCTTGGCCGTCCGGGCGCTGGCCGAACTCTCAAGCTGGCCCAGGGAATGCTGAAAGCGCAGCTTAAAAATCCTCTCGCGCTGTTCGCGTTCCAGAGCGGACAGGGCCTCGGGAGCCATCTCTCTGAGTTTCTCGATTTTCACCGCAGAATCACCTCGTCACTTCCATCTCGAATCGGCGGACGAACTTCGTGGTCACGTTGAGTTTGTGGGCGGCCAGACGAAACGCCTCCTTGGCCATCTCCTCGGTCACGCCCTCGATCTCATACATGACGCGTCCGGGCTTGACCACCGCCACCCAATGGTCGGGAGCGCCCTTGCCCTTGCCCATTCGAGTTTCCTGGGGCTTCTTTGTGACCGGCTTGTCGGGGAAGATGCGAATCCACATGCGGCCCTCGCGCTTGACGTGGCGAGAGATGGCGATGCGCGCGGCCTCGATCTGACGGTCGGTCACCCACGCCACTTCCGTGGACTTGAGACCATAGTCGCCGAACGACACCGCGCTGCCGGACCAGGCCTTGCCCGCCCGCTTGCCCCGCTGCTGCTTGCGGTACTTGACTTTCTTGGGCATCAACATGGTCTTAGGCTCCCGCCCCGAGGGTCGAACCCGCCTGGGCCATGTTGCGGGTGCGCGCCGAAACCGGCTCCGATTCCCCGTTGTAGATCCAGCACTTCACTCCGATGCGACCGTACGTGGTCTTCGCTTCCGAGAATCCGTAGTCGATGTCGGCGCGGATGGTGTGCAGGGGAAGCTGGCCGTGGAGGTACCACTCGGAGCGCGCGATTTCCGCGCCGTTCAAGCGGCCGGAAACGCGGATCTTGATTCCCTTGGCTCCGAAGCGAAGGGCGGATTCGACGGCCTTGCGCATGGCCCGGCGAAAAGCGATGCGCTTCTCCAGCTGGCCCGAAACCGACTCGGAGACGAGCTGGGCGTCGAGCTCGGGCTTCAGGATCTCCTGGATGTTGATGAAGACCTCTTTGCCGGTGCTCTTCTGGATCTCCTGCTTGAGCTTCTCGACTTCCTGGCCCTTCTTGCCGATGATGATGCCGGGACGCGAGGTAAAGATTCCGACCTTGAGCTTGTTGGTCGCGCGCTCGATCTCGATCTTGGCGACTCCGGCATGCTGGAAGCGCGCCTTGAGGTCCTTCTTGAGCTTCAGATCCTCGTGGAGGAGCTTGGCGTAGTCGGCGGCCGCGAACCAGCGGCTGCGCCAGGGCTTGTTGTATCCGAGCCGCAGGCCCGTGGGGTGAACTTTTTGACCCATGGTGAGGGTTATTCCTTTTCCGCCAGATGCACAACGATGTGGGTGGTGCGCTTGATCGTTTGGTAGGCGCGGCCCATGGGGGCCGGGCGCACGCGCTTGAACGAGGGGCCCTGGTTGGCGTAGGCCTGGGAAACCACGAGGTCCTCTTCATCCAGCCGGCGCTGCTGCACGCGTTCGGCCTCCTGAGTGGCATTCGCGATGGCCGAGCGGAGCACCTTCTCGACGCTCTTCGCCACCTTCTTCTCCGAGAAGTGAAGGGCGGCGATGGCGGCACTCACGGACTTGCCGCGAATGGTCGCGAGCACCAGACCGGTCTTCTGGGCCGAGGTGCGGATGTACTTGGCTTCGGCTTTGACTTCGAGCATGGGTTAGACCTTCGCGGGAGCCGCGGCGGCCGCGGTCTTGGCGACTTTCTCGACCTTGGTGGAGTGGCTCTTGAACGTGCGGGTGGGCGAGAACTCACCGAGCTTGTGCCCGACCATGTTCTCGGAAACGTACACGGGCACGAACTTCTTGCCGTTGTAGACGGCGATGGTGTTGCCCACCATCTCCGGGAAAATGGTCGAGCGGCGCGACCAGGTCTTGATGACCTTCTTGTCGAGGGTCTTGTTCTGCTCTTCGACCTTCTTGAGCAGATGGCCGTCGATGAACGGGCCCTTGGAGGTTGATCTAGCCATAGGAGTCCTACTTCCGCCTCTTCACAATCATGGATTGCGTGCGCTTGTTGCGGCGCGTCTTGTAACCCTTGGTGGGCTTGCCCCACGGGGTCACCGGGTGACGGCCGCCGGAGGTGCGACCCTCGCCTCCCCCATGCGGATGGTCGACCGGGTTCATGGAAACGCCGCGGTTGTGAGGCTTCTTGCCGAGCCACCGCTTGCGGCCGGCCTTCCCGTGCTTCACGTTCTTGTGTTCGGCGTTGCCGACCTGACCGATGGTCGCCTTGCAGAGCACATGGACCTTCCGGATCTCGCCCGAAGGAAGTTTGACCTGCGAGTAATCGCCTTCCTTGGCCACGAGCTGCGCGCCCACCCCGGCGCTGCGCACCATCTGCGCGCCCTTGCCCGGACGGAGTTCGATGTTGTGGATGATCGTACCGGCCGGGATCTGCTGAATCGGCATCGAGTTGCCGGGAAGGATGTCGGCGCCCTCCCCCGAGATCACGGTCTTGCCGACGGTGAGCCCGTCGGGGCAGAGGATGTACGCCTTTTCGCCGTCGGTGTAATGAAGGAGAGCGAGGCGAGCCGAGCGGTTCGGATCGTACTCGATGGCCGCGACCTTCGCGGTTATGCCGTCCTTGTTGCGCTTGAAGTCGATCCGGCGATAGCGGCGCTTGTGGCCGCCCCCTCTGAACCGGATGGTGAGACGACCGCGCGAATCGCGTCCGCCCGACTTCTTGAGCGGTTCGGTGAGGGCTTTCTCGGGCCGGGTCTTGGTGATCTCCTCGAATGAAGGAGTCGCCATGACGCGGCGGCTGGGGGTGGTGGGAGCGTAGGTCTTGAGAGCCATTTTCGATTCTTTGGTTTAGACGGCAGCCTTGTACGCCGCCTCAGACAGCTTCATGGAACTCGATCATCTTCTCGCCCTCTTTGAGGAGGACGTAGGCCTTCTTCCAGTCGGGACGGTGCCCCTGATAGCGGCCCTGGCGGCGAAGTTTCCCGGGCATCCCGGCGACCCGGACCTGCTCGACCTTGACGCTGAACAACTTCTCCACCGCCTTCTTGATCTCCGGCTTGGTGGCGTCACGATGAACTTCGAACACCAGGGTCCGGATCGACTCCTTCTGGAGGGTCGTCTTCTCCGTCACCAGGGGACGGCGGATCACTTCGAAAATGGTGTTCATCGGGAGAGCCTCTCTTCAAGGCGCACGAGGGCCGCGGTCGAAACCGCAAGGGTCTTGCAGTTGAGGATGTCGTACACGGTCAGGTGCGACGGCTCCATCACCCGGAAGCCCGGGATGTTCCGGCTCGAGAGAATGAGCGCATCCGAAGGCTCGCTCTCGACGTAGAGCGTCTTGCCTGCAAAGGCCATGGCGTCGATCGCGGCCTTCAGGGCCTTCGTCTTCGGCGCATCGGCCTGGAGGGACTCGACGATCCGAAGGGTTCCGGTGCGATTCTTGGTGGAGAGGGCCTGGCGCAGAGCGGCGACCAGAGCCTTCTTCGGCATGGAATAGGAGTAGTCGCGGGGGGTGGGTCCGAAGACCGTGCCGCCGTGACGCCACAAGGGCGTGCGCTTTTCACCGACGCGGGCCTGGCCCGTGCCCTTCTGCTTCCAGGGCTTCTTGCCGGAACCCGACACGTCGCCGCGGCTCTTGGTCTTGTGCGTGCCCGAGCGGGCGCCCGCGCGGTAGAGCTTGACCGCCTCGTAGAGGAGGTGATCGTTGGGGCGGAGTTCGAAGACGGAAGGAGCGAGCTTCACCTCCCCGGAGGCCTCACCCTTGGCGCCCGTCACGATCATGGCGCCGTCGGCCGACTTCGCGGGTGCTATCGGAGCCTTCCGTTCCGGCCTGGCTTTGGCGACCTTGACCGGCTTCGCGGCCTTCGCCGGCTTCGCCGCACCCACAGGCTTCGCGCCTTTTGCGGGCTTCGCCTTCGCCTTGGAGGCCGCTGCAACCTTCGCGGGCTTCTCGGTCTTGGACTTCAGGGAGGTCTTCTTGGTTTCGGCCATGGGACCCCGCTACTTTCCGGTCCGGCGCGTGCCGGCTTTGTTGACGACGACGTAGGAAGAGATGGACCCGGGAACCGCGCCCCGCACCACCAGAAGGTTGTTCTCGGCGTCGACCTGCACCACCTGGATGTTCTTGGTGGTGACGGTTTCGTCGCCCATGTGTCCCGCCGCCCGCAGGCCCTTGATCACGCGCGAGGGGAAGGCCGAGGCCCCGATGCCGCCGGGAGCGCGGTGGTGCATGGAGCCGTGAGTCCCGTCGCCGCCCCGGAAGTGGTGACGCTTGACCACCCCGGCAAATCCCTTGCCCTTGCTGGTTCCGGTGACGCTTACTTTGTCGCCCGGGCCGAACAGGGAGACGTTCACCTTGTCCCCCGGGTTGATCGCTTCGGCGTCCGGAACGCGGAACTCGCGGGTCATGCGGGTGGGCGGAACCCCCGCCTTCTTGAAGTGGCCCTGCATGGGTTTGGTGGTGTGCTTCACCCGCCGGTCTTCGACGAAGCCCACCTGGACCGCCGAGTAGCCGTGCTTCGCCGTGGTCTTTCGCTCGACGACGACGCAAGGTCCGGCGGAAAGGACGGTGGCCGGAATGGCCTGGCCGTCCTTCCCATAGACCTGGGTCATGCCGACCTTCTTCGCAATGATTCCCTGAACTGGCATTGTGATTGTTCGCTGGTGGATCCGAAGTCGACGCGGTTTTTGACCGCGGCTCCCCCCGGGCTGCCCCTACGAAACTCTCCTCTACGTTCTAGCGTGCTCCTTGCCGAAAGCCTTGATCTCGACGTCGACGCCCGCCGGAAGATCGAGCTTCATCAACGCGTCCACCGTCTGAGGGGTGGGCTCGCAGATGTCGATGATTCGCTTGTGGGTGCGAATCTCAAACTGTTCGCGACTCTTCTTGTCGACGTGAGGCGAGCGCAGGACGGTCCAGCGGTTCTTGATGGTCGGCAGCGGGATGGGGCCGGCCACCCGGGCGCCCGTCCGTTTCGCGGTGTCGACGATCTCGGACGTGGACTGATCCAGAACGCGGTAGTCGAACGCGCGCAACCGGATTCGGATCTTCTCGTTGAGCATCATGGCTTTTTGTGGACTCGCTTCCTGGTCGACGATTGAGCAGCCGCGGCTACTCGATGATGTCCGAGACCGTGCCCGAACCCACCGTGCGCCCGCCTTCGCGGATGGCGAACTTCAGGCCCTTTTCCATGGCGATCGGGTTATTGAGCGTCACTTCCACCTGGGTGTTGTCCCCCGGCATGACCATCTCAACGCCCGTGGGCAGGGTGGCGACGCCGGTCACGTCCGTGGTGCGGAAGTAGAACTGGGGACGGTAGCCGGTGAAGAAGGGGGTGTGGCGGCCGCCCTCTTCCTTGGTGAGGATGTAGACCTCTCCCTTGAACTTGATGAAGGGCTTGATGCTGCCCGGCTTGGCCAGGACCATGCCGCGCTCGATGTCCTTGCGCTCCGTGCCGCGGAGCAGGACCCCGACGTTGTCGCCGGCCGTGCCCTCGTCGAGGAGCTTCTTGAACATTTCGATGCCGGTGACCACCTTCTTCTCGGTGGGGCGAAGGCCGACAAGATCGACTTCCTCGCCCACCTTCACCTTGCCGCGCTCCACTCGACCGGTGGCAACCGTGCCGCGGCCGGAGATGGTGAAGATGTCTTCGATCGGCATCAGGAACGGCTTGTCGACCTCACGCGTCGGCATGGGAATGTAGCGGTCGACTTCCTCCATTAACTTCAGGATGGGCGCCGCACCCTCGTCCTTGCCGTCGCCGTCCAGGGCCTTCACCGCGGAACCGCGCACCACGGGAATTTCGTCGCCCGGGAAACCGTAATGCTTGAGCAGATCGCGCACTTCGAGCTCGACCAGATCAAGGAGCTCCGCGTCGTCGACCAGGTCGCACTTATTGAGGAAGACCACGAGCGAAGGCACGCCCACCTGACGAGCGAGCAGGATGTGCTCCTTGGTCTGAGGCATGGGGCCGTCGGCGGCCGAGACCACGAGGATGGCGCCGTCCATCTGGGCCGCTCCCGTGATCATGTTCTTGATGTAGTCGGCGTGGCCCGGGCAGTCGACGTGGGCGTAGTGACGGTTAGCCGTCTCATACTCGACGTGCGACGCGTTGATGGTGACCCCGCGCTCCCGCTCTTCGGGGGCGTTGTCGATCTGGTCGTACGCCTTGAAAGAGTTCTTGGGGTTCTGGCCGGCCAGAACTTTGGTGATCGCTGCCGTCAAAGATGTCTTGCCGTGATCGACGTGACCGATCGTCCCGATGTTGACGTGCGGTTTGCTGCGATCAAATTTTTCCTTAGCCATGGGTCTTGCTCCTGAGGATCTACTTGAGGTTGCTGACTGAAAGTGGAGAGTTCAATGGGTGCTCTTTGGACTTAGGTGGTGCGCTGCGCCTTGCCCGACGACTTGGCCACGACTTCTTCCGCGACGTTCTTGGGCGCTTCTTCGTACTTCTCGAAGTGCATGCTGTAGGTCGCGCGGCCCTGGGTGCGCGACCGCAGGTCCGTCGAATAACCGAACATGTTGGAGAGGGGCACCATGGCGTTGATGATGTTGGTGCCGCCCCGCGATTCGTTGCCCTGGAGATGGCCGCGGCGGGACGAGAGGTCGCCGGAAACCACCCCGGTGTACTCGTCGGGGGTGGTGACCTCGACCTTCATGATGGGCTCGAGAATGACGGGATCGGCCTTGCGCGCGCCATTTTGAATGGCCAGCGAGCCCGCCAGCTTGAAGGCCATTTCGCTGGAGTCGACGTCGTGGTAGCTGCCGTCGTAGAGCCGGACATGGACGTCCACCATGGGAAACCCAGCCAGGACGCCGCGTTCCAGCGCTTCCTTGATCCCCATTTCGATGGGCTTGATGAATTCCTTGGGAATCGATCCGCCGGTCAGGTCGTTCTCGAACACGAAACCCTGACCGGGAGCCGGCGCGCATTCGATCTTGCAATGTCCATACTGGCCCTTGCCGCCGCTCTGCTTGATCCACTTGCCTTCGGCCAGCGCCTTCTTGCGGATGGTCTCGCGATAGGCAACCTGGGGCTTGCCCACGTTCGCCTCGACGCCGAACTCGCGTTTCAAGCGGTCCACGATGATCTCGAGGTGAAGCTCGCCCATCCCGGAGATCTTGGTCTGGTTGGTCTCGGGATCGCTCTCGACCTTGAAGGTCGGATCTTCCTGCATGAGCTTGCCCAGACCCACGCCCATCTTTTCCTGGTCGGTCTTCGTCTTGGGCTCGACGGCCAGGGAGATGACGGGAGCCGGGAACACGATGGCTTCCAATAGGACAGGCTTGTCGCCGTCGCAGATGGTGTCCCCCGTGGACACGTTCTTGAGGCCGATCGCCGCGGCGATGTCGCCCGCGTAGATCTCCTTGATCTCTTCGCGCTTGTTCGCGTGCATCTTGACCAGGCGGCCGATCCGCTCGCGCGTGCCCTTCGTGGCGTTCAGGAGGGTGTCGCCCGCCTTCATCTGGCCGGAGTAGACGCGGATGAACGCGAGTTGACCCACGAAGGGATCGGTCATGATCTTGAACACGAGCCCGGAGAACGGGGCGCTGTCATCGCAGGGACGCTCCACCGGCTTGCGGGAGTCCGGATCGATGGCGACGGTGGCCGGAATGTCGAGGGGCGAGGGGAGATAGGCGATGACCGCGTCGAGCATGGGCTGCACGCCCTTGTTCTTGAACGCGGTGCCGCAGACCACGGGGAAGAGCTTCAAAGCGATGGTGGCGCGACGGATGCCGGCTTTCAGCTCCTCGGTGGTGATCTCTTCGCCCTTCAGGAACTTGTCGGTGAGGTGATCGTCGACTTCCGAGACCTTCTCGATGAGATGGTCGCGGGAGAGCTTGGCCTCGTCGAGCATGTCGGCGGGAATCTCTTCGGTCTTGTACTCGGCGCCCATGGTCTCGTCTTCGTACCGGTACGCCTTCATCGCGACAAGATCGATCACCCCGATGAACTTGTCCTCGGCGCCGATGGGCAGCTGGATGGCCACCGGGGTCTTGGCGGAGAGACGGTCGATCATCATGTCGATGCAGCGCTGGAAGTCGGCGCCCACCCGGTCCATCTTGTTGATGAAGGCGATGCGGGGAACGTTGTACTTGTCGGCCTGGCGCCAGACCGTTTCCGACTGGGGCTGCACCCCGGACACCGCGTCGAACACCGCGACCGCGCCGTCGAGGACGCGCAGGGACCGCTCGACCTCGGCGGTGAAGTCGACGTGGCCCGGAGTGTCGATGATGTTGATCCGGTGCTCTTTCCAGAAGCAGGTGGTGGCCGCGGAGGTGATGGTGATCCCGCGCTCCTGCTCCTGCTCCATCCAGTCCATGGTGGCGGTGCCGTCGTGGACTTCACCGATCTTGTAGTTGACTCCGGTGTAGAAAAGAATCCGCTCGGTCGTGGTGGTCTTGCCCGCGTCGATATGCGCGGCAATCCCGATGTTGCGGGTCTTTTCGAGGGAGGTAGAACGAGCAGCCACGATTGTTTCTCAGGCGTCCTTAGGAGGGGAGAGCGATTACCAGCGATAGTGAGCGAAGGCCTTGTTGGCCTCGGCCATCTTGTGAACATCGTCCTTCTTCTTCATGGCTCCGCCACGAAGGTTGGACGCGTCCAGCAGCTCGTTCGAGAGCTTGCTGACCATGCCGCGCTCGGAGCGCAGGCGGGCGTAGCTGATGATCCAGCGAATGCCCAGGGAATTTCGCCGGTTGGGGTTCACTTCGATCGGAACCTGATAGTTCGATCCGCCGACCCGACGGCTCTTGACCTCGAGCGTCGGCTTCACGTTCTCCACCGCCTTCTTGAAGAGCTTGAGCGGATCGTCCTGGGTCTTCTCGTGGATGGCCTTCAAAGCGCCATACATGATCTGCTGAGCCGTGGACTTCTTGCCTTCGCTCATGAGGCAGTTCACGAACTTCGTGACCAGAGTCGAGTTGTAGAGAGGATCGGGAAGAACGTCCCGCTTGGGTACGGTGCCGCGACGTGGCATGGTGTTGCTTAAGCGCTCCAGATTCCTAGTCAAACTAGATAACGATTACGTGAAAACTTGAGTTGACGGCCTTTTGAAAACCTGCAAGAACTTAGGTTTCACAAAGACCCTTGGAGCACTCCCGAAGACACCCTTCGGGGCTTCGACGCGAACAGACCTCGTTCAGGGCGTTTCCGGCCGACCCTGATGCGGACCGCGGCATCGAGTTGTGGCTCAAGGATCTTTCGCCCAATCGCTGAATCAGCTTGCGCTGTTTCAGAGCTTCTGTGGCGGGATTTCCCAGGCTTCTCTTGATTTTGCTTTTTTTGCTTCTAGACCTTCGAAACTGCGTCCGAAACGATCCGGATCTTTCTTCCGCTGACCTCGAGGGGACGGCGATGTTAGACGAAAACTCTTGAAAACGGAATTCTCGGATTGAAAAAACCCGAGAACCGGGATCCCCCGAAGGGTGCGACTTAGGCGGCCTTGGGCCGTTTCGCGCCGTACTTACTGCGGCTTCGCTTGCGGCCCGCAACACCCGTGGCATCGAGCGAGCCGCGGACGATGTGATAGCGAACGCCCGGCAGGTCTTTCACGCGACCCCCGCGAATCAGGACCAACGAGTGTTCCTGGAGGTTATGTCCCACTCCGGGAATGTAGGCGGTGACTTCGATTCCATTCGTCAGCCGGACCCGGGCCACCTTGCGCAGAGCCGAGTTCGGCTTCTTGGGCGTGGTGGTGAACACGCGCACGCACACCCCGCGCTTCTGGGGCGACTCCTGGAGTGCGGGGCTCGCCGTCTTCGACTTGAGCTTGGTGCGGCCGCTGCGAATCAACTGGCTGACGGTTGGCAAACTTCGATCACTCCTCTTAAAAACAGGACTGTGGAGTTTACCGGAGCGAAGTTCGAAGTCAAGACTGCGGCTGAAGAAAACCCTGGAATCAGCGTTGAGCCGAGAGCCGGGCCAGGGAATCGACGACCGATTTGGCTTCGGCCCCGGACACGATCCGCCAGGGCTCGAAGGCCCCGGAGGGGGCGTTCTGCATTACCCCGGCGCCCGTCACGCGCAGGACTGAGCTGTATTGAAGATGCGAGGGAGACATGTCCTTGGGCGGGGCGCTGTCCGATCGTCCCCAGGCCAGGAGGTCCAGAACCCGGGCCGCCACCACCGCCAGCTCGCCGCGGCGCACGACGCCCGCGGGTTGAAACGTGTGGTTCGGATAGACATCCATCAGACCGAGGTCGATCGCGCGTACGATCTCGATCCGCGCCCAGGTCCTCGAGAGATCGGACGCGACCTCGCCCGCCCCCGCCGCCTTGCGCGAGTTCAGGGCCTCGACTCTCAGGACCACCAGGGCCGCCAGTTCGGCTCGAGTGATCCTGGGGGCGTCGCCGATCGCACGCAGCGGCTCGGGAAGGGACACCGACAATCGGGACTCCGAGATTCGAGCCAGGAGAGCCGAGGCCTCCGGGTCCTCGCTCGGGTTGGCCAGGCCCCTTTTGATCGCCATCTCGGCTCCATTCAAATCGCCATCTTCGAAGCGAAGCGAAGCGATCCTCATGGTGATGTTGCGATCCGCCTCCTCCGCCGCCGAGAGAACCGCGAGGGCCTCGGTTCGCTTTCCCGACTCGACCAGGAGATCGGCCAGTTCAAGGCGAACCGGAGAGAGTTCGGGAGCGATATCGAGGGCCTTCTTCAACATGGCGATCGCTTCGGCCTTCTTGCCTAAGGCAGAGAGCGAGCCCGCCTGGCCTATGGCACTCTCCGCCACCGACAGCTTCATTTCACTGACTCGCCGGCTGAGTGCTGTGTCTTTCGGCCGAAGTCGCTCGGCCTTCATATAGAGAGGGAGTGCTTGATCCAGAAGGCCGAGATTTCGCTTCACCGAAGCCAGACCGACGAGGGCGGCCACGTCGTTCCCCTCGGTGCGCAGAGCGGTGCTGAAGAACCGTTCGGCTTCGGCGGTCCGCCGGGCCCGCAACGCGGCGAACCCGAGCACCACCTGGGCCGGTCTGAGGTCGGGTGTGGTGGCGAGCATCTTTCTCACCATCTGCTCGGCCCCTTCCACCTGGCCGGTCAACACCAGATTCCAGGCCGTGCGTAACGCCTTTTCGTCAGGCGGGGAAAGCGCTCCGCGCGCCACCTCGGGAAAGATGTAGTCGCTGTCATCGACCCGGGGGGCTTCCACTCTGGAAGCGCACCCGGGAAGAAGGAGGGCAAGAAACACGAACCGGCCGCGGGCCAGAAAGCGGCCCAAGGACGGCAGGACCCTCCGCGGTTCGCTCATGCGATGGCGAGAAGGGCCCGAGGCGACGCTTCCGCTTCGAGCACCACCTGCCCGAATTCGTCGCGGGTCTGGGACAGCACCTTGGCGTGACGATAGACATTGGCGATTCGACGCTCGTCGAGCGGATCCATACGGAGCGTGACCGGACGCGGAACCATGTCCAGGGTCTCGGCAATCCGGCGTTTCAGCGCGTCGAGTCCTTCGCGGGTCTGGGCAGACACGAGGACGGCGTCGGGGCGTTCGGATCTCAAGGCCAGGCGAGCGGCCTCGTCGGCCCCGTCGATCTTGTTGATCACGATGAGACGGTTCGGCGCGTCTTCGGCGCCGATTTCCTCCAGCACCTGGCGCACCGCCTTCTCCTTTTCCGCCATCTCGGGATCGGTCCCGTCGACCACGTGCAGAACCAGGTCGGCCTCGATCACTTCTTCGAGGGTGGCCCGAAAGGCCGCGACCAGGCCATGCGGCAGGCTTCGGATGAAGCCGACGGTGTCGACAAGGACGATGTTCTCGCGTTCCCCGATTCTCACCCCCCTCATCAGCGGATCCAGGGTCATGAACAAACGATCGGAGATCAGGACGTTCGCCTCGCCGGTGAGGGCTTTGAAGAGGCTGGACTTTCCGGCGTTGGTGTAGCCGACGAGCGAAACCACGGGCTCTTCGCGACGACGGCGGCCTTCGCGCCTCGTCCCTCGCTCTCGCCTGACGTGTTCGATCGATTCCTTGAGCACGGACACGCGGGTGCGGATCCGGCGTCGATCGGTTTCGAGCTTGGTCTCGCCCGGACCCCTGGTGCCAATGCCGCCGCCCAGGCGCGACAAAGACACGCCCTTGCCGGTGAGCCGGGGCATCAGGTACTGGAGCTGGGCGAGCTCCACCTGAAGGCGGCCCTCGCGCGACCTCGCGCGCTGCGCGAAGATGTCGAGGATCAACTCCGTGCGGTCGAGGACCTTCACCTCGAGCTTCGCCTCGAGATTGCGGGCCTGGACCGGGGAGAGCTCGGCATCGACCATCACGATCGTCACCGCCTGGGAGGCGACGAGATCCTTCAGCTCCTCGACCTTCCCGCGGCCGAAGAACGTAGCCGAATCCGGCCGCTTTCGCTCCTGCGCGATCACCTCCACGATCTCGGCCCCCGCGCTCTTCGCCAGAAGCCTCATCTCGTGAAGAGAGATCGCGGAAGCCTCACGCTCTCGGCTGGTCCGGTAGGTGCCGCAGATCACGGCACGTTCGTGGCTTCGCGTTTTGACTTGTGTGCTCAATTGGGTCGGAGACGAGACTACACCAGTGCCGCGGTCATGGTCGGTGAGCTCAGTCGCTCAGCACGCCCGGGCCCAGGGCCGCCTCGACCTTCGCCCGCGGAATCCGGCCCTCCCGCAGCAACCGGAAGGTCTCCCTGGGACCGGTCAGATCGACGATGGTCGAGGGCGCGCCTTCAAGCGGGCCGATGTCGAACGCGAGGGTGGCCAGAGGAAATGCCTTCTCGGCCAGATCCACCGTCACGCAGGGAGCCTGTCCCGCGAGATTGGCCGAGGTCGCGACCAGGGGTCCGACGAGGCGGGCCAAAGCGCGGGCGATCTCCGATGCGGGAACGCGAACCGCGACGCTCTCCGCACCGGCGAGGAGTTCGGGGGGCAGAGTCGGAAGCACGGGTACGATCAAGGTCAGGGGTCCGGGCCAGAGCGCCTCCGCCAGGCGCTCAGCGCCCTCCGGCCACCGCAACGCGAGCGAACGGGCCTGGGCGACATCGGCCACGATCACGGGCAGAGGCTTGTCGGCTTCTCGACCCTTGGCCTCGCGCAGACGCTTCACTGCGGCGCCATCCAGGGCGCAGCATCCGATGGCGTAGAGCGTGTCGGTTGGATAGATGGCCAGCGCTCCATCACGCAGACGAGCGGCCACCTCGAGTTCCTGATCCGTGGTGAGTTGCGCGGCGCCGAGGTCGTATCGCACGATGGGCACGCCAGGGATCGTACAAGGCCACCCCTATAATCCCCGTCCCTTGATCGAACGACTTCTCACGCGGTGGCCGGCCTTTCCCAGGGGCCTCTCGATACCGCTCTCGTTGCTGACGCTCGTGGTCTGGACGGGGGCCATGGCCCTGGTCGTCCGGAAGGCCACCGAGCAAACCGCCCTCGCGCTCACCAGCGATCTGGCCGCCTACGGCGAACGCGCGCGCTGGAGCGGGATCTACTACCGGGGAGAGAAGATCGGTTTTTCGGTGAGCCAGATGACCGAGCGGCCGGGCGGCTTCAAGCTCCAGGAAGACGGCCAGATGTTGCTCACCCTCATGGGTGCGACCACCGCATCGAAACTCCGCACGGAAGTCAACGTCGATCCGCAATACCTGCTGCAGGATTTCGTGTTCTCGCTCGACCCTGGGACCGGGCCCATCTCGATCAAGGGCGCGCTCGAGGCCCCCACTCGTCTGGCCGTGCGCATCTCCTCCCCCACGGGCAGCGAGAGGTCGAGGACGTTCGACCTCAAAGCACCTCCGGTTCTGGCCCTGAATCTGCCCAAGCGCCTTCTCGCCCTGGGTCTGCAGGAAGGCCTTCGCCATCAGATCCAGATCTTCGACCCCGCCACCCTGACCAACGGTCTCGCCAACATCGAGGTGGGCGCGCGCGAGGTCGTGCGCATCCTCGACAAGCCGGTCCCCGTCTTCAGGCTCACCATGACGTATTCGGGAATCACGGCCACGTCCTGGATCACCGAGGTGGGCGACGTAGTCAAGGAGGAGAGTGCCATGGGAATGGTGGTGGTGCGGGAGAGCCGCGAGCGGGCCACCGCCCTCGCCATGTCGTCCGAGGTCAAGACGGACATGATCGAGTCCGCCGCCATTCAGCCGGACTCGAAGCGCAACATCGATGACGCGGCGTCTCTTTCGAGCCTGCGACTCGAATTCTCGGGGGCCGCCCTCCCGGGAACGCCGGAGGAGCAGAACGGAGCGGGCCAGAAGGTCACGGGCAACGTGGTTGATATCGAGGACGCCCGGGGATTGAAGCAGGGTCCGGCTCCGGCCGATATCAAGGCCTGGCTGGCTCCGGAAGCCTTCATCGAAAGCGATGCGCCGGAGATCATCGCGGAGACCGCTCTGGCCCTCGAACGAGCGGGCGAGAAGGCCACGGCCCGGAGAAAGGCCGAGATCCTGGTCCGCTACGTCAACGCCGTTCTGGAGAAGAAGCCCACCATGAGTCTTCCTTCCGCGGTCGAAGTCCTGCGCACCCGGGTGGGCGACTGCAACGAACACACCGCGCTCTACGTGGCCATGGCCCGTTCCGCCAGGATTCCCGCTCGAGTGGCGATCGGCCTCGTGAACCTCCGAGGCGCTTTCTACTACCACGCCTGGCCCGAGGTCTTCGTCGGCGACGCGAAATCGACCGCGGATGGACCGGCCGGGGTCTGGATTCCGGTCGATCCGACGTTGAACCAGTTTCCGGCGGACGTCGGCCACGTTCGCCTCGTCCGCGGTGGCTTCGACCGGCAGGCGGCGATTCTTCCTCTGCTCGGCCGGGCCAGGATCAAGATCCTGCAGATGGTCGACGGGCCGGCTCAAAGCAACACGACGGCCCTGGTGGGCGCCGAGAACACACAAACACCGTCACTCGCCCTCGACTTCCCCGTCCCCGAAAGCAAGGACAGCTGCTGGAGACGGCCGGCGCGTCGCTGAGCGCACTGAGCCAAAGACTCGTGATCACCGTCAACAACATCCATAAGCGCTACGGCTCCTTCGACGCGGTGAGCGGCGTGTCGATCGTGGTCCCTGCGGGCGAGATCCACGGTTTCCTGGGCCCAAACGGTGCCGGCAAGACCACCACGATCCGCATGATCGCGGGACTGCTGAAACCCACATCCGGAACCATCAACATCGACGGCGCGGACCTGGCGCGGGAACCGGAGAAGGCGAAGGCGGCCCTGGGCTTCGTTCCCGACCGACCGTTCATCTACGAGAAGCTGACCGCTTTCGAATTCCTGAAATTCTGCGGGGGGCTCTATGGAATGGAGGGCCCATCGCTCGACGCGCGCGCGCTGGAGTTGCTGGAGCTCTTCGAGTTGACGCGATGGAAGGACGAACTGATCGAGGCTTTCTCGCACGGCATGAAACAGCGCGTGGTGATGTGCTCGGCCTTCCTGCATCACCCGAAGGCGGTTCTGGTCGACGAGCCGATGGTCGGCCTCGATCCGCGCGGCGCGCGCCTGATCAAGGACATCTTCCGGGCCATGGCGAAGAAGGGGGTGTCGATCCTGATGAGCACGCACACCCTCGAAGTGGCGCAGGAGATGTGCGACTACGTCCGGATCATCCTCGGCGGCAAGATCATCGCCGAAGGAACCGTCAATGAAGTCCTGTCGATGGCCGGAGAAGGCCACGACGAACTGACGCCGGTCTTCCTCAAGCTGACGGGCGGATCGGGCTTCCAGGAAATCCCCGACGCGATTTAGCGTTCTGGAACATCGAGCATCCTCGTTGGGTCCCGCCGGGCCGGGAGGCCGGCGTTACGAGTCGTAAGCTCGCCGCGCTCAGCGATGGCCCCTGAGCCTGCCTGCGCTGAGCCTGTCGAAGCGTCGAAGGGACCGTCAGTGGCTTCGACCGTTCGACACCTCCCCTTCGAATATCGAGACCCGGTAGTTGTGGCCCGCGGGACCGGGGAGCGAGTGGCTTGCTGTGTGCCCCAAGGGCAGGCTGCGCGCCCGGGGACGGCGGGTGGCCCAAGGCCAGGCGTCGCGCTGCGTCACACTGGGACGCGCGACGATGGAATCGTGTGTTCCTTACCCGCCTCGAATCGGCGAAAGGGACGCCTTCCGATGGAGCGACTCGCCTCCACGCCCCGGCGCATGCAAGCCACTCGCTCCCCGGTCCCGCTCCATTTCTGCTCAAAGCGGCGATCGGAAACTTCATGGCCCTGGCACATCGCCAAGGTGCGTTGTGACTCGCTCGCCACTGACCTCCTGCCGCCAGTCGAAAACGGTTCCTCCATGCGATTTCTGAGTCACCCATTTCGGCGAAGATGGAGCGGGTCCCGGCTACGAGTGGGCTGCATGCGCGGGGGCGTAGAGGCGAGTCGCTCCATCGGAACGCTTCCCTTTCGCCGATCCGAGGCGGGTAAGGAACACACGATTCCATCGTGACGCGTTCCAGTGTGACGCACCCGCCGTCCCCCACGCAAGCTGGCCCACTCGTCGCCCGGACCCGCGGACCACCACTACCACGCCCGCGACGTTGCTGCGTTGGCAAGTCTTCCAACGTCCTCCTCGCGACGACGGACCGCCCCTCGCGAAGGCGTCGTCGCCACCGCGGCGGCTACGCCTGCTTGAGTTCCGTCCTCACGTCGAGCAACTCCGGGAAGAACGTCAGTTCGAGGGCCTTTTGGAGGAAGCCGACTCCCGACGATCCGCCGGTGCCGCGACGAAAGCCGATGATCCGCTCGACCGTCTTCAGGTGGCGGAAGCGCCAGAGCTGGAAATACTCCTCGACATCCACGAGCTTCTCGCACATCTCGTATTCGGCCCAGTGCTTCGCCGGGTTCTCGTAGATTTCGACGAAGACCGGGAGAAGGCGGGCATCGCGTTTGTGCGGCCTGGTCTTGTCGCGACTCAGCAGATCGGCGGGCACCGCGAAGCCGCCGCGGGTCAGGTGAGACAGGAATTCATCGTAGAGGCTCGGGGCCCGAAGGACGCGCGCGAGCTCCGCATAAACCGCCGGTTCGTGCCGATGCGCCTCGATCATTCCCGCGTGCTTGTTGCCGAGGAGAAACTCGATGGTGCGGTACTGAATCGACTGAAATCCCGAAGCGTTCCCAAGAACCGAACGGAATTGAAGGTACTCGGAAGGCGTCAGGGTCTCCAGCACCGCCCACTGATTGAAAAGCTGCATCTGGATCTGCTTCACCCGAGCCAGGATCTTGAAGCAGGGCGAAAGCTCGTCGGCGCGAAGGTGCCGGATCGCGGCCGTCAGTTCGTGGATCATCAGCTTCATCCACAATTCCGACGTCTGATGCTGAATGATAAAGAGCATCTCGTCGTGATGCGCGGGCTTCGAGAGAGGGTTCTGGGTCTTCAGAAGCTGATCGAGGTTCAAGTAGCCCGCGTAGGTCAGCTGGCCCTTCAGGTCGAGGACGATTCCGGCCTCGAGCGTCCTCTGGTTCTCCGCGGGCTTTGTGAATTCTCGGGTGGCGTCGTCGTCGTTCATGGCGGTCGGCCCGAGACTACCAGTCGCGGGGACAAGGCGCCCACGTAGAATCGTCTCGATGACCGCAACCCCGTGGCCCGGCCTGAAGCGGGGTTTCCCCTTCCTCCTCCTGCCCACGTTCCTCGGATCCGCCAATCGAGCCAAAAGGCGCGAGAAGGGCGACGCCGTTCGCAGCGTGGTGTTCGGCGGCATCGCCATCGGGGTGGCCGCGACCTTGTTCGCGGTGTCGTTCTGGCTGACCTGGCAGCTGACCGACTACGAGGAACTGGGCGAATACCTGCTTCGCCTCGGAATCTCCTGGCTCTTCCTGACCTTCCTGTCTTTCCTCGCCTTCTCCGCCCTCGTCACTTCGCTCTCCACCTTCTTTCTCTCGGAAGATCTGAAACTCCTGCTTGCCGCACCCATCCCGCAGACCCGGCTCTTCTACTCGCGTTACGCGCGGACTCTCCTCCAGTCGTCGTGGATGGTCCTCGCGTTCCTCACCCCGGTCCTCCTCGGCATCGGGGTCGCTCGATGCGCGCCCGCGTCCTACTACCTCACCGTACCCCTGGTCATGGCCCCGTTCGTGGTCATACCGGTCGCCTTCGGGTGTGTCGTGACCTTGATGCTGGTCAACGTATTCCCGGCGAAGCGGGCGCGCGACATCCTGATGCTCACCGGCCTCCTGTTCGCGGTCGCCATCGTCATGCTCCTGCGCTTCATCCGGCCGGAGCGTCTGCTCTCCGTGCGTTCCCTGCCCGATATCACCGCCTTCTTCGCGACCCTGCAGTCGCCCATCACGCCGCTCCTGCCCTCGTTCTGGGCGGGTGAAGCCACCTTTGCCCCTCTGATGAATCGCACCGGCTGGCTGTACCTCCTGGCGCTCTGGACCACCGCCCTCGCCGCGACCCTGATCGCGCGGATGGCCTATGGCGCAATCTACTTCGAAGGCTTCAGCAAGTCGCAGGAAGCGCGAAAGGCCCGCTTCTCGAGGCTCGCCTTCATGGACACGCTGGCCGGATTCCTCCCCGTGTCCACCTCCTCACGAAGCCTGCTTCTGAAGGACGTCAAGATCTTCATGCGCGACTCGACCCAGTGGTCGCAACTCCTGCTCCTGGTGGCCCTCGTCGCGGTCTATCTCTACAACTTCACCGTCCTCGATCTCGATCGCGTTCCCTACATGGGCCGGGTGCTCCGCAACAGCTACGCGTTCGTCAACCTGGCCATGGCCTCCTTCGTGCTGTCATCGATCGCCGTGCGTTTCGTGTTCCCCGCGGTGTCCATGGAGAGCACGTCGTTCTGGATTCTCCGTTCCTCCCCGGTCCCGATGAGGTCCTTTCTCTGGTCGAAGTTCGCGACCGGGTTTGCCCCCATCGTCTTCTTCGCGACCTTCCTCACCATCGCCGCCAATCAGATGCTGGGGGTGCATCCTTTCCTGAAGGTCCTGACCGCGGTGGCCGTGATCTTCATGTCGCTCGCCCTCGTGGGTCTCGCCGCGGGCCTGGGCGCGCAGTACCCGAGATTCGGGGCGGAGAACGTGAACCAGATCGCGGGGTCCTATGGCGGCGTCGTTTTCATGGTCAGCGCCGTCGCCTTCATATGCGTAGAGATCGCCCTTCTGGCCGGACCCACGTCGATCTTCCTCTACTACGATTTCCGGAACCGGCCCATTCCGGGCCCGCGGCTGCTCGCCATGGCCGCGGGGATCCTGAGCGCCCTTGGCCTGAGCCTGGCCGTCTTCCTGGTTTCGATGAAGCGGGGAATCAAGGCGCTCACCGAACTCGCGGCCTGACCGGACGGGCGGCGTCGGCGCCCTGCTTCCCCGAGATCTCGGTGCGCACGAAGGCGTCCACCACGCCGAAGAAGATCAGGGGCACGGCCAGGGGAAGGGGAGGCACTCCCCTCCTTGGGCCGATCGGCCACGACGGTCCCTGAGCTTGCCTGCGCTGAGCCTGCCGAAGCGCTCGCGCTGAGCTTGTCGAAGCGTCGAAGGGCGGTCCCGGAGCTTGGGCCACGCATGCAACCCGCCCGCTCCTCGGTCCCGCTCCCTATCCGATCTAAGGGGCTTCGACAAGCTCAGCCACCGATGCAAGGGTCCCTGAGCTGGTCGAAGGGACCCCACAACAACGATCGCCGGTGGCTTCGACCCGCTGAGCCACCGACGCGCCTCCGGTCCCTGAGCTTGCTTGCGCTGAGCCGGTCGAAGCGTCGAAGGGCGGTCCCTGAGCTTGTCGAAGGGACCGCGTCCGCGGGGTCGGTCTCAGACCGCGTGCGCTTCCCCGCCTTGAACGTGCTTCGCCAGCATGCCGCAGGCGGCGTGGATGTCGGGGCCGCCGGAGTAGCGGCGGACGAACGGGATCTTGTTCGCGGAGAGCGCGTTCAGGAACTCGCCGCGTTCCGCATCGCTCGCCCGTGTGAACTGGCCCGTGGGATCGTTCACGTCGATCACGGACAGGCGCACACGTTCGCCCTTGAACAGGCGTCCGAGCTCGCGAGCCTCGGCCGCGTCTGTGTTCACGCCCGACATCAGGACCCACGCGATGTTGATGACATTGCGCTGTCTCTTGGCCAGGCGTTTCATCGCGTTGGCGAGTTGATCGACCGGCCACTTGCTCGCGACAGGCAGGAGCGACTCGCGTTTCTCGGGAAACGCGGACGTAAGCGAAAGGATGAGTCGATAGGGCCGGCCTTCCTCGATGTACCGCTCGATCATGGGCAGAAGGCCGACCGTCGAAATGGTGATGCGGTCGCTGCCGATCCGACCCCCACAGGGGTGCCGCAAGACATCGGCGGCGGTCATGACGTTGTCGTAGTTCTGAAGCGGCTCGCCCTGGCCTTGAAAGACAACCCCGGTGACGGGACGCTCGGGGGATTCGCTGCGCACGCGCAGGACCTGATCGACGATCTCCCAGGGCTCCAGGTTGCGCTCGAAACCCATCCGCCCCGTTTCGCAGAACGCGCACTTGAGCGCGCAGCCGACCTGAGAGGAGACGCACACCGACCATCGAGGCTGCTCGAGGGGAATGCGAACGGTTTCGAAGACACGCCCGTCGCCCGATCGGAAAAGGTATTTCACGAAAGGGTCGACCGCGCTGCGCCTTCGGTCGGTGACTTCCAGCCGATCAAGTCGCGCCGCGGCCAGCAAGGCCTCGGCCTTCGTCTTCTTGAGGCCGGGGATGTCGTGGAGGTCGTCGCGGTAGTCGTGAACCAGCCGTGTCACCACCCTGCGCGCCTGCGACATCGTGAAGCCGACTTCGGGGAACCTCGCGACCAAAGCCTCGGGCGTGAGCCCGCGCAGATGGGCCGGAGTTGAGGATGCGGCCCGGTCGCTCACGGCCGGACGATATCAGCCGCGCTGCCTGCACTGAGCCTGTTGCTGCTCCGGTCCCTGAGCCTGCCGAAGGGTGGTCGAAGGGCGGTCCCTGAGCTGGCCCGCGCTGAGCCTGTCGAAGCGTCGAAGGGACGCGCGACTCAGACGGCGGTGGCTTCGACCGGCTCAGCCACCGTTGCTTGCTCCGGTCCCTGAGCTGGTCGAAGGGCGGTCCCTGAGCTGGCCCGCGCTGAGCCTGTCGAAGCGTCGAAGGGCGCACGACTCAGACGGCGGTGGCTTCGACCGGCTCAGCCACCGTTGCTTGCTCCGGTCCCTGAGCTGGCCCGCGCTGAGCCTGTCGAAGCGTCGAAGGGACGCGCGACTCAGACGGCGGTGGCTTCGACGCGCTCAGCCACCGTTGCCGCTCCGGTCCCTGAGCTGGTCGAAGGGCGGTCCCTGATCTGGCCCGCGCTGAGCCTGTCGAAGCGTCGAAGGGCGCACGACACAGACTGCGGTGGCTTCGACCGGCTCAGCCACCGTTGCAGCTCAGGCTTCGACCGGCTCAGCCACCGTTGCTGCTCCCGAACTGATCTTCCCCGGCGACACAAGTAGTATTCCCGTTTCGAGAGCCGCTGGCCCGGCCCGGTCCCGCGCATTCGAGATCCATTCCTGAACCTTCGAGGTGTCCATGCGCAAACTCACAATCACCACACTCGCGGCGGTTTCACTCGCCTGTCTCGGCCTCGGCGCCTACGCCCAGGACCCCGAGGAGCCCGAAACCCTGAAGCCCGCGCCCAATCGGCGCTCCGACGAGGGCAAAGGACCGTTCAAGACCATGGTGATCCGCGGGGCCACCCTGATCGACGGCACCGGCGCGGCCCCCCGCGGACCCGTGGACATCGTGATCGAAGGCAATCGCATCGCCGCGGTGCGAACGGCCGGCACTCCCGGCCTTCCCCCGAAGGCCGATCGCGATCCGAAGAAGGCCGACTTCGAGATCGACGCCACCGGCCAGTACGTCCTGCCCGGCTTCGTGGACCCCCACGTTCACGCGGGCAGCAAGGTCCAGAACGAGGAGGCCGAATACGCCTACAAGCTCTGGCTCGGCCACGGCGTCACCACCGTGCGCGGCGTTCCCCTCGCGAGCCAGGTCCTGGCTTCGAGCGAACAGAAGCGGAGTGCTTCGAACGAAATCGTGGCGCCCCGGATGTTCAACTATCAGTACTTCGGCACGGGCTGGGGCAAGCCCGCGCCCGATACGCCGGAAACGGCGCGCGAGTACATCCGCTGGGCGGCGAGCCAGGGCATCGATGGCCTCAAGCTCGGCTCGTTTCGTCCGGAGATCATGGGCGCGCTCCTCGACGAGGCGAAGAAGCTCGGCCTCGGCTCCACCGCCCATCTCGGCCAGGACGGCGTGGCCCAGATGAACGCCATCGATGCCGCCCGGCTCGGTCTCGGCACGGTCACGCATTTCTACGGCCACTTCGAATCGCTCCTGAAGGACACCGTGGTCCAGCCCTGGCCCGTCAATCAGAACAACAACAACGAATACCAGCGTTTCGGCCAGGTCGCGCGCCTGTGGGACAAGATCCATCCGCAGGGGTCGCCGGAATGGAAGGCGTACCTCGAAGAGCACCTGAAGCTCGGCACCACGTTCGATCCCACGCTCACCATCTACTCCGCGGGCCGCGACGTCATGAAGTTCCGGTACGCGCCCTGGCACGACAAGTACACGCTGCCCTCCCTGATGGATTTCTACACGCCGTCGCGCGTCAATCACGGCGCCTACTGGTACGACTGGACCACGGAGGACGAAGTCGCGTGGCGCAACTTCTATCAGGTGTGGTTCAGGCTGATGAACGACTACAAGAAGATGGGCGGCCGGGTAACCGCGGGATCCGACTCCGGCTTCATCTATCAGACCTACGGCTTCGGCTACGTCAACGAGCTGGAGATGCTGCAGGAAGCGGGCTTCCACCCTCTCGAAGTCATTCAGGCCGCGACCATGAACGGTGCTCTGACCCTGTCGGAGCCGAAGAAGAAGCCGATCGAGTTCGGTGTGGTTCGCGCGGGCCTGCTCGCGGACCTCATCATCGTTCCCGAGAACCCGCTGCAGAATTTCAAGACGCTCTACGGCAACGGAGCGTTGTACCTCAACGACAAGACCGGCAAGGAAGACTGGAAGGGCGGAGTAAAGTACACGATCAAGGACGGCATCGTCTACGACGCGAAGAAGCTGCTGGCCGACGTGGCCGCGATGGTGGAGAAGCAGAAAAAGGAACGCGCGGCGAAGAAGTAGGGACCGAAGTGGTCCCTGAGCTGGTCGAAGGGCCCCCACGACAGCGACGCCGGTGGCTTCGACCGTTCGACAGGCTCACGGCAAGCCGGCTCAGCCACCGATGCAGGGGTCCCTGAGCTGGTCGAAGGGACCCCACGACTGCGACAGCCGGTGGCTTCGACATGCTCAGCCACCGATGCATGTATCCCTGCGCCTGATGGCCTGAGGCTGCGGGCGGGTCGGCCGGAGGCTATCTGCCAGCGTACGTGATAGCGTACGATCCCATCGTCATGACCAGCCTGACTGCCACCGTCGCGCGCGCCCGGCTCTACAGCCTGATCGATCAGGCGGCGGAGTCGAGCGAGCCGATCCGGATCAACGGCCCTCGCAACAGCGCCGTCCTGGTTTCCGAGAAGGACTGGAACGCCATCCAGGAGACGCTGTATCTGCTCTCGATCCCGGGAATGCGCGATTCCATTCGCAAGGCCATGAAGACCCCGGTCGGGAAGTGCGCGACAAAGCCGGGCTGGTAAGTCCGCCCTGGCAGGTGGTGTTCGCGCCTTCGGCGAGAAAAGACGCGCGCAAGGCCGCGCGGTCCCCCCTGAGGCCCAGGATCGAGCTTCTCCTTGCCCTGCTCGCGCGCGACCCGTTCGAAACTCCGCCGCCCTTCGAAGGGCTCGTGGGCGACCTCGAAGGCGCATGCTCGCGCAGGATCAACATCCAGCATCGTCTCGTCTATCAGGTTCTGGCGCGCGAGCGCGTGGTGAAGGTCCTGCGTATGTGGACGCACTACGAGTAACCGGCCGCTCGACCACCCGCGGTGAAGAAGCAGAAGAACGAACGGACGGCCAAGAAGTAGCAACCGCGTGGTCCCTGATCTGGCTTGCGCTGAGCCTGTCGAAGCGTCGAAGGGACCCACGACCGCGACGCCCGTGGCTTCGACCGGCTCAGCCACCGATGCGTGGGTCCCTGAGCCAGTCGAAGGGACCCCACGACCGAGACACCGGTGGCTTCGACCGTTCGACGCTTCGGCAAGCTCAGCGCGAGCAGGCTCACGGCAAGCACGCTCAGCCACCGATGCAGCGGTCCCCGAGCTGGTCGAAGGGACCCCTCGACTCCCACGCCGGTGGCTTCGACTCGCTCAGCCACCGATGCAGCGGTCCCTGAGCTGGTCGAAGGGACTGGCTCAGCCTTTCCGACGTCAGGCCGCCACTGGCGTCCACCCCTTGTCTTGAAGCCGCAGGCGGATCCGCAGGGGCGACGACGCCTTCGAACTCGCCGCGCCCTGAAGGTCCTCGATCGAATACACGTCCTGCCCCGGCAAGGCCGCCACCAGCATTCGCAGCAGCTTGTCGGCCTGAACGCCGATCGGGGCGCGGCCGTTCTCCCATCGCGAGATCGAGACAGGCGAGGCGCCCATCACCCGCGCGAGGTCGACACCGGAAAGTTCAAGGATCGCTCGAAGGAAACGTACCTCCTCCCGCGACAGCCGGCCGGGCTTTCGAATCACCCGCGCGGCGATCGCGTGGTGGAGAGCCTGCGGATGCTTCAATTCCACGTTGTCGTCGCCGCAGGCCTGGCAACGCGAAACCGCCACGCCCACCAGCGTGACGCCCGGCAGGCCCGCGCCGTCGTAGAGGTAGTTCTCGCGGCGCGTCCTCAAGGGCCCGTGGCACCTCAGGCACTTCATGGTCTTCCTCACCTCCGAAACACCGTGACGATGTGGATCCGCGGCTCGCCTTCGTCCAACCCGTCGAACGCCACAAAGAGGCTTCACCAGCCAGGCACGCAGAGTTTAGACATAACAAATAGTTAAGTGCAACGTCTACAGGAGAGCACGGGAGGGTCCCTGAGCGTGTCGAAGGGACCATGCGACAGACGGCGGCCTGCCGTCATCGAAGTCGAGTTGGGGAACGCAGCACTTCATCACCCGGGTTCAGCTGCAACCCGGTGTTCGACCGGCCCTGGCTAATTCCCAACCTCTGGGACACCGAGACCGCGGCATATTTTCCGGGCGAGATTGTATTGAAATCTCTGTGTGCCGAGGAACTGCCTCAACCCTGCCATTGGCCGGGCTGAACCAGAGAGAGTGGCCAGCGCCTTCGCGCTTCAGATAGCAGCCGTGATGCCGAAGGTGACGAAGCAGGTCACCAAGCTTCACCCGACCGTGACCAGCTCCTGGACGGCTCCCTCAGGGAGTCCCCGAAGCCCGTCCTCACGTCGATCCTGCAGAATGAGGGCGATTGCGCCGGACAGGCTCTCGATCGCTTCGGTCTTCGTCTTGCCCTGGCCATTCGCTCCGGGGACCTCCGGGCAATAGGCGATGAACCACTTCTCGTCTCGCTCCACGACGGCGGTGAACTCGTTGCGCATTATCGGAATACCTCAAAACCCATTATGCCCCCACCATCAAAGCTCTGTCGAACATGCCTTCAAACCGCACCGCGGGCAGCGAGACCAGCAACGGCCCGGGATCGGGCCGCGTCCCCAAGGTCACGCTGGCGCGCCGGTCAGCATGTCATCGGCCAGGTCGGCGACCTGGCCGACATGCCCCGCGCGGACGGCCTGAAGCGGCGAGCGGTTGTCGAGCTGGGCATTCGGCAGGTTGAGCCAGGCCCGCATGTCCTTGGGCGGAAGCACCGAGAGAAGGCGGGCTCGTCTGCAGGGCGGCTTCAGGATTGCTCAGCCACCGATGCACTGGCCCCTGAGCCGGGCGGTCCCTGCGCCAGTCGAAGGGACCGCCGACACTACGGTGGCTTCGACTGGCTCAGCCACCGACGCAGCTCCGTTCCCTGAGCCGGGTGGTCCCTGAGCTTGCCTGCGCTGAGCCTGTCGAAGCGTCGAAGGGACCACGACCGAGACGCAGAGGGCTTGCTCTTGGCGCGACAAGCAGAATACTGTGCTCACTCATGGTCACACTTCACATCGGCTGCAAGCTGGAGAATCACGTTAACCGCAAGCAAGGGGTGACGGTTCCTCGCGTCCTGGTTGATACCGGAAGCGAATACAGCTGGATTCCGGCAAAGACCCTCGAGAAGATCGGCGTCAATCGGGAAAAGAAGGACCTGGCGTTCGTCATGGCAAACGGCCAGACCGTGACCCGAAACGTAGGGTTTGCGATTCTCAGGGTAGGAAAGCACTTCACGATCGATGAGGTGGTTTTCGCCGAGGCGGGAGACATGACCCTCCTCGGAGCGCGGACGCTCGAGGGCCTCTCGCTCGTCGTGGATCCCCGCCGAAAGAAGCTCGTCGCCGCAGGCCCCCTCCCGGCAGCCTAAACACGCCGGTGGCTTCGACCGGCTCAGCCACCGATGCAGAGGGCCCCTGAGTCGGGGTCCCTGAGCCTGTCGAAGGGACCCCACCGAGCTGACGCCGCTGGCTTCGACCCGCTCAGCCACCGATGCAGCGGGGTCCCTGAGCTGGTCGAAGGGACTCCCAACCCGAGCCCACCGCCTCGACGTCGCGTCGGGCCTTCGCTCCCTGGCGCAACCGTTACAATTCCCGGAGACCGCACAGCAGAACTCCAAGGAACCACACCCATCTCAAGAGTCGCCCAACCTGCGAACGACATCGTGAGAACCTCATCTATCGCATGTCGATAACCACGACGCTCACGAAGATCCGCCAACTGCTCACGCCACCACAGCGCAGGAGCGCGGCGGTACTGCTCGGCCTGATGCTCAGCGAAACAGTGCTTGAGACCGTCGGCGTCGGCATGGTTCCGGTCATCGGGTTGATGATGATGACCGACATTGGCGCGAGGTACCCCTCGGTGTCTCCGGTGCTCGCGTGGCTGGGCCATCCAAGCCAACCGACGTTGATCGTCGGCGCCATGTGCGGATTTGCCGGGATCTACCTGATCAAGGCGCTCTGCCTTTCCTTCCTCGCCTGGCAGCAGGCGCGGTTTGTCTTTGGTCTGCAGGCGCAACTTTCACAGCGGCTCTTTGCCACCTATCTACATCAGCCCTACACCTTTCACTTGCAGCGCAACTCGGCAGAGTTGATTCACAACGCGACCGGGGTGGTGGGCGCGTTCAGCTCACCAGGCGATAGTCCCTGCCATGCTTACAGTCACGGAAAGCCTGACCTTGCTCGGCATCGCAAGCCTCGTGCTCGTCGTCGAGCCGCTGGGGGTTTTGATCGTCGTGATCGTGCTCGGCGCCGCTACGGGGGGTCTTCACGTCGCCACGCGCGCCCGCATCACGGCCTGGGGCCAGGCGCACGAGCACCACGAGGGTCTGCGGCTGCAACACCTGATGCAGGGGTTGGGCGCCGCCAAGGATGTCAAACTGTTCGGCCGAGAGCACGACTTCCTGGCGCAGTATCACGTGCACAACAGCCGCAGCGCACGGACCGAGCAGTTACAACAGACTCTGCGACAGCTTCCGCGGCTATGGCTCGAATTGTTTACGGTTGCGAGCTTGGCGGCGCTGGTGGTCAGCCTGGTTGCCAGAGGGCGCGACATGACCAACATCGTTCCGACGATCGGGCTTTTCGCGGCGGCAGCGTTCCGCCTGATGCCGTCGGTAAATCGAATTCTTGGGTCGGTTCAGTCTCTTCGATACAGCGCCCCTGTGATCGAGACCTTGCACGACGAACTCAGGCTTTCCGCGCTCGATCCGGCCGCGCGGTTCGGCGGACCTGCGCTTGCCCTGCACCGCGAGGTGAGGCTTATCGACGTCAGCTATTCCTACCCGGGCGCCGCGGCGCCCGCCCTCAACCGAGTGTCAATGAATATCCAGGCTGGCGAGTCGGTGGGCTTGATAGGGCCCAGCGGCTCGGGGAAAAGCACGCTGGTAGATGTGCTCCTGGGGTTGTTGACGCCCACCTCCGGGCAGGTACGTGTCGATGGGCAGGATATCCAATCAAGTCTACGAGGGTGGCAGGACCAGATCGGTTACGTACCGCAGTCCATCTACCTGACGGACGACACGCTGCGACGCAACGTAGCCTTTGGCCTTCCGGACGAGCAGATTGACGATTCCGCGGTAGGCAAGGCTATCAAGGCCGCACAATTGGAAGACTTTGTCGCCAGCCTGCCCGACGGACTGGACACGCTAGTAGGTGAGCGCGGCGTCCGGCTTTCGGGCGGACAGCGGCAACGCATCGGCGTCGCCAGGGCGCTGTACCATGACCCCGCGGTACTGGTGCTCGACGAGGCCACCAGCTCGCTCGACACCGCGGCCGAGCGGAGTGTGATGGAGGCGGTCGGCCAACTGCAGGGCAGCAAGACCCTCCTGGTGGTTGCCCATCGCTTGACCACCGTTGAACGTTGCGACCGCTTGTATCGCCTGGATCAGGGCAGAATAGTGGCAGAGGGCGCTCCGGTCGAGATGCTCCGCGCGCCAGAGGTCGTTTGAGGTTGGTGACAGGAGGGATGGCCCGGCAGTCGGGCCGCCTAGGCTCTCGTTACCCTGTGTGCTCCCCGCTTCAGTTCACTCTTTAACAAATCATTCGGGCTGAACGACACATTACTCCTCAATCAGGTAATGATAGAGCGGTCTCTTGTCAAGGCCCAGCTTGGCGCCGACTCGCCTCGTCTTCAACTGTAACGGGAGCCCGTCCACGTCGATAGAGCCAAACCGACGCACCAACCGTCCGTCTTCCATCTCCAGCAAGATGAGACGTGCATCCCCGATGATTTCGGAATGCGCGCTCCACGTTCCCGCCGGCGGCTCCGGGTCCGTCACCAGCCACTCGACACTGCCTCCTTGGCGTCGCAATTCTTTCGCCCATGAGTTCACCACGAATAGCCGGGGCGGAGCCTGCCAGTGCCGTGGGATCACAAACAACTGCCCGAGAATCAGCGGATCCGCCCATGAGTTCGATTCGATGTAACGGGTCTTTGGCAGATCGCGATCGAGGACGAAAACGATGGTCCCATCCTCGATGTCCGGCAAGAGCCCGACTGTGCTCGTCCAGAACCAGCGTTGATTCTTCCAGGCTCTCACGAAGTCCTCTTGGATGGAGACGCGATACGCCACCACCAGCGACAGGTACAGGGAGAGGAGCCCAAGGGCCGCGTCTCTCAGTCGAAACCGATGGGCGACGGCGACGAAAGCCCACGACGCGCAGGCAAACACGAGTGAGCCCCCAACCCCGGCGGCCAGATGAACGGATGTCATCCGACCCTGTTGGGCCATCGGCGGAAAATGAGTGAACGACAGCGCATAGGCTAGGCCCAGCATGACCACGCCCGCTGCGAGCGACCGTGATCCTTCGACTGTCCACGGCTCATTTCGCGGTTCGTCGAAGAAGCCAATTCCCTGCCTACGCAGCACGCACGTGAAAGTGATCGCGAACGCGACGACGACGAAGGCGAGTTCTCGGTTCCATCGAAGAATCGTTCTGGCCGGTCCTCTCACGAAGTCCAAGAGACTTACCACGGGGCCGGTGACGACCCCGACAGCGACCCTGGCCAAGATGGTGCTGAAGCCCAGGCCCAGTGTTCCGAGTCGCTCATCACCCATCGAGATTCGCGCGATGACAACAACCGCCAGAATCGCGAACAACATGGCCGCGTTCCGGCAGAGTTCCTCGACCAACGGACGGCCCCGTTTCCCCCTCAGAAGGGGTACGGCCAGGAAGACGAGGTAGACGGACTCATAAGTGAGCAGCGATCCTGCAATCGCGAAATATGCTGGGATGCGTCTGCCGGACAAATACGCCAAAGCAGCAATGAGGAAGAGCGTCAGCGCCGGCTGCAAGCCCAGGGCGTGGGTTAACAGCGTGTGTGTGGTGTCGGCCGGGAAAAGACAGAACGCCAGGGCACCGGCCAGCGCTATGTATCGGGGGAGCAACCGACCGAGCAGAACGTAGAACAGGGACGCATTCAAAGCGATGGCGATGAAGCCCACGAAGTAGATGAGGGGCAAGCCGCCCAGTGCTTCTGCCGCGAACGAGCAGACGGCAAGCGAGAAGAAATTGACCGGCCGCCCCTCAGTCCAAGTCAGGAGAGCCTGTTTGGCGTGGGCCAGGAATCCAGGCCACCGCCATGCGCCGCTGACGAAGAAGTAGTCGTCCTCGTACAGGCCGAGGGCGCGGTAATGCATGAAGTGGGCGACCCAGACCGTCGTGGCCAGCACAGCAAGCGCGAGAAGGAAATCGATCCGGTACGCTGATCTCCGTTGAGAGGGATGGCTCATGCTTTGCGCGCCAGGAACGGTCCCATTACTATCGCGTCGATGCGTGTGCTGGTGAAGGTCCTCACGGCATCGGCAGGAGAGCAGACGATCGGCTCGCCACGATCGTTGAAGGACGTGTTGAGCAGCACGGGGACCCCGGTGAGTGCATCGAACTCCGTGAGGAGATCGTACAGAAGCGGGTTCAGGGTTCGCGTAAGGGTCTGGACACGGGCGGTTCCGTCCACGTGGGTCACCGCCGGGATGGTCGCCCTCTTGTCCTCGCGCACATTCATGACGAAGAGCATGTAGGGTGATGGGCCGTCGCATTCAAAGAACTCGGCAGCGCGCTCGAGGAGCACGACCGGCGCGAAGGGGCGGAAGGCCTCACGATGCTTGACTTTGACGTTCAAGACGTCCCGCATGTCGACGCGGCGGGGGTCGGCAAGGATGGAGCGGTTGCCAAGCGCCCGCGGTCCCCATTCGACGCGCCCCTGGAACCACGCCACGACCTTGCCGGAGCCGATGAGACGGGCGACGCGCGGCACGAGGTCCTCTGGCCGTTCCACCGCCAGCCCGGCCGATCGCAACTCGGTTTCCATCTCTCCTTCGGCGTAGTCGGGGCCCGTGTACGGGCTGTCGAAGACGGAGCGACGTGGCTGCCGGAGAAGACCATGTTCCACGTACAAAGCGGCCCCCATGGCCGCGCCGGCATCGTTGCATGCGGGTTGCATGAACACGCGCTCGAATCCCGCCTCGCGCCGTATGCGCTCGTTCATCACCGAGTTGAGGGCGACGCCGCCCGTCAGGCACAGGTTTGTGCTCCCCGCTCGTGCGCGCAGGTCGCGTGCCACATGGACACCTGCGTCCCCCAACCTTTCCTGCAACGCCGCCGCGAGGTGCTGGTGGCGGCTCTCGATCGGCTCTTCGTACCGCCGCGCGGGGCCGGCGGCTGCAATAAACCGGTCGGACAGCATTCGGTGGTGGCCATAGCGGTCGTAGGAGACATAGGATCTGTCGATGATCACTTTGCCGCCGTCATGAAGCCTCATGACGTCGCGCATCAGCTCGCGGTACGGCGCCGGGTCGCCGTAGCTGGCCAGGCCCATCACCTTAGATTCGTCGCACATCGCCCGAAAGCCAAGGTGGACGGTTACCGCTTGGTACACGAGACCCAGACTATGGGGAAAGCTGGTCTCCTGCAGCTTCCGGATCCCGAGCCCCCGCCCGTGCCCCTGCAGCACAGTGGCCCACTCCCCTACACCATCAATGGATAGGATGGCCGCCTCATCGAATGGCGAGACGTAGAACACAGACGCCGCGTGGGCCATATGGTGCTCGACAAACTGGAAACGGAAACGGATGCCGTCCTCGACGCCGAGCTGGCTCGCCATGATCCCGCGCATGCGGAACATCGCCATGTAGCCGCTGCCGGCACGATCACGCAACAGGTGGAGCGAGGACGGAAGGTTCTTCAGGAAGTGCAGGGCGATCCGCGGGAGGCCGCGCCACGGATCGAAGCAGAAGGCTACGTGGTCCACATCGTCTAACGAGATACCGGCCTGCTTCAGGCAGGCGAGCGTGGCCAGACGCGGGAAGTCCTTGGTGTGCTTCCGGCGCGAAAGCCGCTCCTCCTCGACCGCCATCACCAGGACTCCGTCCTTGAGCAGGCATGCGGACGAATCGTGGATGTGGCTGTTGAAGCCGAGGATGTACCTGGGGGTCTTCATCGGGGGATGGGGACGAATCTTCTAATCGGGGCGACAGGTGAGATTGTGTCTTCATAGATTAACTTGATGTGCCTCCGGGCCGTTGACGCCCACCGCCGGGCAGCTCGGTGTCGATAGTGAGGACATCTACCCAAGTCTACGAGGGTGGCACCGCCAGATCGGCTACGCGCTGCTGTGCATCTACCTGACGGACAACACGCTGCGACTCGGCGTAGCCTTTGGGTCGCCCGACGATGAGGAGGCCTGTCTATACTTAACGGCCAGATGCAAGTAGCGGCCGAGACAGCGATTCTCCCGTCTCCCCGTGTCGCGATCGTCGTACCCTCGTTCCAGCAGGGCTCCTACCTCCCCTTTGCCCTCGAGGGCCTGGTCCGACAGACCTACGGCCCAATCGAAACAACGGTCTTCGACAACATGTCGACGGACGAGAGCGCCGACGTCCTGCGCCGCTACGAGGGCCGCCTAACCCGAATCGTCCGCTCGGCGGATCGCGGCCAGGCCGATGCGTTGCGCTCGGGCTTCGCCAGCACCAGCGCCGAAATCCTGGGCTGGCTCAATGCCGACGACATGATCTTCCCCGACACCATCGAACGCGTCGCGTCCATCTTTCGCGACCGCCCTGACGTCGACCTCGTATATGGACACTGTGCCTTCGTCTCCGCGAGCGGCCAGTTCCTCGGCTATTTTCACGACATCCAGGATTTCTCCCGCCGCGATCTGGTCAACTTCAGCGACTTCATTCCCCAACCGAGCACCTTCTTCCGACGAAGCGCCTACGAGGCGGTGGGGGGCATCGATCCATCGCTCCATTACGCGATGGATTGGGATCTCTGGTGTCGCATGGCGCGCGCAGGCTGTCGGTTCCATCGGCTTGATGAGGTCCTGGCCGCGGCCAGGACCCATCCTGAAGCCAAGACCTCGAAAGGAGGCCGTCAGCGCTCCATGGAAATCTGGCGCGTGAACCGGCGTCACGCCTGGTTCGGAATCCCCGTCGCCGCAGCCGCTCAACTCTACCAACGACACTTGAGGCGCTATGCGGGACCCCTCGCCTTCCTACCCCGATGGGCTTGGTCAACCGTCCTGCACGCTCCGCGAACGAGTGCCCACGTTCAGGGAATTGGTCCCGGCGGACGGTTGAGACCCGGACGCTTCCGCGTTCGCCTCCCGGTGTTCGCGCGGGTGAGAAGGATCGAGGTGCGCTGCGAGGCGAACGCTAGGCTGCAAGCGGAGTTGCCGAACGGCGCCTTCCAGGGCGCGCCCGTCAGAAACGCGAAAGGCGCGCACGTCTGGGAGCTGACGACTCCGGCCTTTGCAGCCGATATTGACCTTCACGGAATCCTTGCTGACGGGCCCGCAGCGACGGTGCGCCTGCAGTGGGAATGACCGAGGAGACGCTCCGCGTGACTGGTTGGACGTTAACGGGTTTGGCGGAAGAGAAACCCTTGGTTTTGAACCACCGTGCCAAAAACCTCCCACCTTTCCAGAACACCGCCGTCCAGACGGGTGACGAAGGAGTCAACCATCGAGTAGCGCCGGGTCATCACGCCTTCGAATTTCTTACTGCTCAAGAACCATGCGGGGTAGGTCGCTTCTCCGATTTCCGGCGGAACGTGTTCGATGGCCAGACGATCACGATCGCCACCGAGTAGCGGGAGACGGTCGAAGAACAGCCACTCGATCCCTGTGCCAATGATTTCATCAAGGAGTGTGTACGGTTTCTCGACGCATTGGATGACACCAGAGAGGAGGAGGAGGTCCACCGGGCCAGCAGCGAGCGCCGAAGGGAGATCAACCCAGAAGGACAATGGCCCGAAGGGGAACTCTCTTCTGCCAGCCTCGACGAAATTAGGCTGCTCGACGATCTTCCAGTCGATCTCCTTCAAGTTCCCCAGTGAAGCCCTGTGCTGCCAATACAGACTCCCTAAAGAGCCGCCCAAATCAATTATGCGAAGGTGCCCTCCGGTCTGGGCTGCCACGCGACAAAATGCAGCCAAGAGAGGATGGTTCACCTGAGGCTTGCGAAAGGCCACGCCGTCTCGCTCGTACGCTGCTTCTCCTGCGCTCACCTGTCGCGTTCCCGCGATCACGCGCTCCAGAATTCTGTTGTCCCCGTATCCGCTACATTGGGCAAGTGCTTCGCCCCAAGAGGCATAGTCGCCGCGGAACCACTGCCAAGCCTGACTCATGGAAACCCGATCATTCGTCATCGAATCGATCGAGCAACAGCGGGAACATAGCGTCGCTTTCGCTCAGAGCGTCAAGACAGCGCTCGTACTTCCGGTAGGCGGGAGAGTCAAGGGGGGCAGGACAGTTGTCAAGGGTCCGGCTCATCAGGTCGGCCAGCATGACGCGCGGGAATCTCTCCTCCGGACCGACTTCGCAAAGCCGGTAATCCACTACGTATCTGAACAACTCGGCTCGCTCCTCGTCCGTCGGCGGTTGCCACGACTGGGGCGAGATGTCTTCCAACAATTGATCGTATCCCTCGATGGTGGTCCAAGTCCGAGCGAAGCGGTATTCGTCGCCCCAGGGAGCGAATCGCGACGCGATGACAGGCTGGCCCAGGTACACCATCTCCTCCGAGACGCTGCCAAACTTCGTCAGGCCCACCAGCCGCGAGCCAGTGCATAACCGCCTTAGCGATGCGCACGCGTGCAGCACCCGTACGCGCGGATTGTGCGCGTAACGTTGTTTGACGGCAGCTACGAAGAGGCCATCTCTCGGGTAGGCAACGTAATCGGCACCGGGGTGGGGCTTGACGAGGATTCCCTCCACTTGGTCGTTCTGAAGGCAGCGGTCGATCGAATGGTAGGTCCAGTCGGTCACGGTTTCGAAGCCGTCGACTCCGAACAGGTTGGTCGCGTCCATAACCGATTGTAGAAAGACAACCGCGTACACGCCGGTATCGTTCAAGTGGACGGGCCGAAAGTGTGAGTCCAGGACGATATCGGCCGAGTTGTCGTTCTGCCCGGCCGCCATGTAGTAGAAGGCCTTCTTGGCGTCGCGAAGGCGCGTCTCAAAATACGCTTCGACATCTCTCAGGTACGAGCCATCGGGCGCTGGCCGATGTTCCCTCCGGAGTTCCCGGCCATTCCTGCCATCGCCACCCGAAGGGATCAACTCGTGCGCGGCGCACGGCCGGTGGATGCTCACCTCCACGGCCCCGTTCCCATGGAGAAAGCGATGCGCGGCCGAGTGCACATAACTCGGTTCCGGCGTCATAGTGAGGGAGCCTGGGCATCGCCGCCAGAGCCATTCGGCGACATGGACCAGATAGCAAGCTTTCCACAGCACGTAGAAGAGATAAGGGTGGAGGACGACACGGTCCTTGAAATAAGGGCACCTCTCGAAGCTGGACACCACGAGATCGCCTATCCTGGTCTGCTTGAACTCCGCGCGGAGAAACTCGCCTCCCCGAAAGCGAAAGCGGTGGATACAGCTGATCGTAATCCTGAACGCCGCCAGCAGACTCCAGATCGCCCACCTAACTCGTCGATACAGGGGAACGCGGGCGTGGGCGAAGGTAATTCGCCGCCCCCTGCGCCGTAGGGCGGTCTCTGGCCTGCGGGCGAACTTCTCGTAAAAAGGCTCGCCTGCGTCCGCTGGTTTTCGCACGTCCGCGGCGTGATCGGGCCCTCCGGCGGGTCGGCGCAGCCACTGGACAATCTTCCGCAGGGGCGTCTCGAAGGGAATAAAGACCACACGAACATCGGAGTCAAGGCGCCTGCTCAAGAAGAAAGCAGCGTGCACCGTATAGTAAAAATACTCCGCGCCGTGCGAATGGACCGTGATCAGTTGCGTCTCGAACTCAGAATCCATGTGACGCGTCATCGCGCGCGTGCAGCGACCACCCACATGTGGGAGGAGAGGCCATGGTTGGAAAGAAATGCCTGGAAGGGCCTGCCTAGCCTCTCCCACTCGTCGAGTAGAACGCGCCGCAGGAAGCCGTCGGTCAGTTTGAATTCCCCCGCGAGTACACGGTTACGCACGATCTCGGCATCCAGCTGCCCCGGCGTTGCAGACTCGATCAGCTTGAAGCCGCTTCTGCCAAGGAGCATGGCGAGCGAGTCAGGATGGAAGTAGTTTAGGTGCTCGGCGTCTACCGAGGGCGAGATGGGGCCCATTAGCTCTATGTCAAAGCCTTTCGCGTTCGGGCAGGTGAGCACCAGGACGCCCTCGGGCGTGAGTAGCCTGCGGCATCGCTCGAGAAAGGCCATTGGATCGAAGACATGCTCGATCAGTTCGAAGCAGACAACTACGTCGGCTCGATGGTTGGGAGAGCAATCCTCCAACCGGCTTTCGATGACCTCGAGGCCGCGCCTTCGGCATGTTTCGGCTAATGAGGGAGCCGGCTCAACGGCGACTACCCGGTTGAACACTGAGCGAGACCGAACCTCTTCGCAAAAAGTGCCGAAGCCTGCCCCGACTTCGACGAGCACATTGGTTCGCACACCGCGAATCCTGCAAAGCTCAAGCAACCGGTCGACACGGGGTCGGCAAATGTGCTCGCGTCGAATCTCCTCTGAAGATGGGAACACCACATCGTTCCAATAAGCATAGGCCTCCGATTCCGCGTAGTAATCCAGCAGCACCGCCCCTGAAGGCCGCGGGGAAATGAAGAGGGTGTCACACTCGCGGCACTGCCTGTATGTGAGTGTGTACTTCACAAAGCGGACCGAGGCTTCATCCACTCCGCACGCGGGGCACGGAACGTCAACGAATTCCACCCGACGCTCGAGAAGTCGGCTCACATCCCGTTCGTACCTGCGTTGGCGCTCGGCCGCGGTGCCCCAGGGACGGATGTCCTTCTCGTTGAAGGAGGTGCTCAGGAAGGGGTCTCCCAGATGTTGTCCTTTTGCCACTCCCCCGTCGCGTTCCTTCGCCATACCCGAGGGTCACGAAAGGTATCTGCCACACGGTCGAACTCTTCTTCGGTCATTCCCACATAGGCGAGCCACCGCTGGAGGTCACTAGGCCTCACGTGGTCGTACTTCCGTACCATCTCGATCGCCTCCTTGCGCGTGAGCTTCCCGGCGCGGATGTCCTTACATGCGTGGTCGGTGGCACGTCCGTAGCCAAACTTTACAAACTTAAGGTAGTCGTGTACACCGTTCTCGTGCATATCGTCAAGGTTAGAAATCAGCCGATACGTCCGGTCGAATGATTCGGGGCTTGCTTCCCACCCATAGAGGTCCTGCATGAGCCTCGTATGTCCGTTGGCATCCCATGCCACGTAATTTGAAAGGTAGATGCCGCGGATGCCCACCTGGTCGATCTCGTCGTCAGTCGGGTACTTAGCCCAGAGCAAGTCGCTCTCGGAAAGCCCCTCCCGGCCCACCATGTCGTGCCAGTCGTATCCGCGCTGACCGTGTTCAAGGCGGAATTTCGCGGTCATCTCTACAAAGTCGTTCAGGCTGTACATCCCCGCCAACTCGGTGTAGCCGTGCTCGCCCCAGACAAGAAGCGGGATTCGCAACTGACAGGCCACCCGCACGGGGTAGGTAAAAATGCCGCAGTGAGCGTGCCAGTTCATGTCGCCCATAAGGTAGAAGCAGATGCGATTGAGTTTCAGGAGCGTATTCACTGATGGTCTGAAGATAATGTGGTCGACGTCGAACAACTCCCGCATGCGCAGCAGATTTCGCTCCCCGACAGGAAGGTAGTTATTGCCGTGGTAAGTAACGAGGAGAGGCTTTAGACCGAACTCCTTCACAATCACATGTGTCTGGAAGTAACTGTCCTTGCCGCCGCTAACGGGAATGATGCAATCGTAGTTGTCCCCCCGCGACCGGTAGCCTTCAAGCAGAACGCTCAACGCCGCCCGGCGCGCCGTCCAATCAACGGTCGCGCGCTGATCGTAGGTCCGACAGCCGCTGCAAACGCCTTCGCCATCGAACGTTAGCGGCGTTGCGGCCGAGGCTGGATACACGCAGCGGGCACAGTACCGCATGACCCCGGACGTCACCTCGACAGATCCAACCTGACGTCGACCCCGGCCAGCGCCATCGCACGTTTTGCACGACGGTCGGAGAGCTCCACGAAGTGAAAGATGTTCGCAGCGGCGGCGGCGGCTGCGCCACCCTCGGTGATGGCCAGCGCGAAATGATCCAACGATCCCACCCCGCCGAGGGCTATGACCGGGACGCGAGTTGCAGCGGTGACTGATCGGATCAGGGCTAGGTCATACCCCTGCGCCTTTCCGTCGCGGTCCACCGACTGGAGAAGGATTTCTCCCGCGCCGAGCTCTTCGGCTCGTGAGGCGAGCAGCGCTGGCGTCCACGACGTAGTCCGCCTGGCATGGTCGTAGACGACACGAAAGTCGCCATCCCCGTCGCGCTTGGCGTCTATCACGGCGACCACAGACTGGCTGCCGAAAGATCTCGCCGCTTCCGTCACAAGCGTCGGATTCGCTACCAGCGCGGTGCCGAGGGCCACCTTATCCGCACCCCTCTCAAGCCTTGCGCGGATGTCGTTGAGAGTCCGGATGCGCCCCCCGAATGTCAGCGGCATGAAGCAGCGGGCGGCAACCGCCTCCAGAATTGCGAGTATCGAGGTTTCTGGCTTCACCTTCGTGTCGGCACGTCCCAAAATCGTAGCATCCTCGCTGATATCAAGGTAGAGGAGCTCGTCCACCGCCCACTCGTTGAATCGCGCCACTTCGTGTACCGGGTCTCCAAGGACCTGATGGGTCGCAAACCCTTCACTTCGCACCAGTTGCCCGTTCCTAAGCAGAAGGACGGGAATCAAGCGCTTTTTCAACACTTCAGGCGGCGAGTGCGGCAAAGTTGGCGAGGAGCGCTAGTCCGCAACGGTGGCTCTTCTCCGGGTGAAACTGAACGGCCATTATGTTTTCCTGCTCTATGGCGCAAGCGATTTCTCGTCCGTATTCCGTCGTGGCACAAATCCAAGAGCGTTCACGCAGCGCAAGGTGGTAACTGTGCGCAAAGTAGAAACTTGAATCTTCTGGAATGCCACGGAACAAGGTCCCACTACCGTGAACCTCGTTCCAGCCAACGTGAGGTACGCGCAGACCAAGGGATGCCACGTCGAGACTCACGACCTCTCCGGGTACCCATCCCAAGCCTAGGTGCCTTCCGAATTCGTGGCCAATCTCTGCTAGCAGACTGAGGCCAAGGCAGATGCCCAGAAGGGGCTTCTTCCTTTCGATAACCTCTCGCGATAGCGCGTCCGCGAAGCCTCGGAGGCGCAGGCCTTCCATCCCAGCGCCGAAGGCTCCGACACCGGGTAGCACAATCGCGGACGCTCCCCCGAGTTCGTGGCCGTGCTGGACGATTCGAACGTCCGCACCGACAGCGCGGAGGGCGTTTCGGACGCTTGACAGGTTTCCCATTCCGTAGTCGATGACCGCGATCGCCATGGTCAATCAGTTCTCGCGAAGACACACGGACGGAGAGGGGGTGGCATCGGACATCCCGGCAGTGTCGCGCAACACAAGCACGTCCTCGAGAATCATTGCATCGAGCTCGGAGTTCTGAAAAACATGCACGGCTTGGTCGGGAAAACAAACCATGGGATACCCGTGAAGGTTGAACGAGGTATTGAGTAGCGCTCCAACCCCGGTGATGTCCGCAAACCGCTCGATCAGATCATAGTAGCCGGGATTGATCGCCTTGCTAACCACGTGAGCGCGTACGGTGCCGTCGGCCGAGTGTGCCGCTGCGGCCAAAGCCTTGGCGCCCTCGGGTGTGCAGTCGAAGCCCTGCGTCATGTGATCGGCCAGCAGATTCTTTTCGTTGACAAGATACCGGGCCGCGTAGGTATCGAGAATCGAGGGCGCGAAGGGCATCCAGAAATCGCGTTTCTTGATCTTCGCGTTGATCCGCTTCACCATGGGCAGGTCGGCCGGATTGGCGAGGATGCTCCGGTTACCCAGGGAGCGGGCGCCGAACTCCATGCGTCCGGCCATCCGGCCGATGACAAGTCCATTGGCAAGAAGCGCGGCTACCTCGCTCACAGTCACGTTTTCGCGCACGCTTACCCGTTTCAAGGAGGATACCGCCTGCAGAATGTCGGAACGTGAAGAGCAGGGACCAAGGTAGTTGTCACGGATCGGCCCGGGAGCCCCGAGGCCCGCGCGACGGTGCGCGACATAGCAGGCCCCCAGCGCGAGGCTTTCGTCGCCGCCACTCGCGGCGCAGTAGAATTCCCGCACCGAGGGGAGTTCCGCGATTCGTTTGTTGAGCTTCACGTTCATTGAGAGCCCGCCCGAAAAGACAACGCGAGAAACCCCCAGTTGCCGGCTCGCTTTCGCGATCCACTGGGAGCCCACGTCTTCGACCATGCGCTGGACACCGCCCGCGATACCGTCGAATCGGCAATCGGCCAGGCTTTCTCGGAAATGAAAGAAGAGGTCGGGGGGGCGCTTCAGGTACTCGACCATCAGGCCAGGGACGTGAAACATCCCTGCGAAGACCTTGTCGCACTTGCGAATCTCGTACTCTGAGGCGTAGGGCGCGAGGCCCATGACCTTATGTTCATGCTCGCCGATTCTCATGCCCAGCAGCAAGGTGATGTACCGATAGACGCGGCCCAAGTCTGTGCAATTGTTGCGCGCGATTTCACGCAGGTGGTCTCCTTTCGCGATGCTAAGTGTGGCGTTGGCGCCGTCGCCGCCACCGTCGGAGGTGACGACGAGCGAGGGTTCCTCTCGGAACGGGCTGGCAAAATAGGCATAGCTCGCATGACAACGGTGGTGGTCGAAGGTGGCCACCCTTCCCGGACCAATGCCCAGATGTATCGAGACCGCCCGCAAACGGATCGCGTTGAGATACTGCGCGTTGTCCGCGGAGGGCACAACATCTGGCACGCCCTCAAAGGTGTAGGCCTGCGGCTCGTTGAAGCGCGGATCCCGGCTAAGGCGAGCCAGGTAGTCAACGTTGACGCGATTCTGGAAGAGGAGCGGCTTCCAGTACTCTTCCTGCTCGTCAAGCCAGTCGCGGACAGTGAAAGCGAATTCGCGCTTGCTGCGCAGATAGTGAATGGGAAGGGCCGTCGACGAGAAGGCCACGATATCGAGGTCCGCGGCTTTCAACCCCGACATGTCGAGGCACGTCTCTATCGCCCGAAGCGGGAACCCCATTTCGTTCTTTCGATAAGTGAGCCGCTCCTCGCTCACAAGGGCAACCGGAACCCCATCCATCAGAAGAGCCGCGGAGGCGTTGTGCCCGTCGTGGATGCCGAGGACGATCATGCCGCCCTCTATCGCCTTACCGCGACCACGTGCCTCGCATCCGCGAGACCCCCGCGGTCGAGCACCGACTGAAAAGGATCCACGATTCGCCCCAAGGTCTCCGAGACGAAGCCCATCATCCTGGGCCCGTATCGTCGTTCCAGGGAAACGACTAGAAGGCGCTGGAAATCGATGGCATCCTGCCCGAAGACCCACTGCCCCGCCATCTCGTAGCCGGCCAAGTCGAGGCCGTGGCGGATCGACCGATCGGTGTAGATCTGGGTATGGAGGATGCCATCGAGGGTTCGGGCGCTGTGGACGTCGAACGCGCTCTCGAGCATCGCCGCGAGCCCGAAGGCCGGAACCGAAAACGCGAACACCGTGCCGCGCTTGTGGGCGCGCAAGTTCTCGAAGAAGGCCCTGGCATCGGCAAGGTGCTCGAGGACAAAGAAGGCGGCGATGATGTCCACGTCGGTGCCCGCGAGGGCCTCGGATAGGGCCCCCTCATAGTGCCGTACTCGATCGCCGCCAACCGCCGACCTGGCCGACTCGACGAGCTTCGGATCGCTGTCTATTCCGAGGAAACGCTTCACTCCCGCTTCTTGCAGCGCGCTCAGGAAATACCCCGCACCACACCCGAGTTCGATCCACCTCTTCTCGATCATCTGACCCTGGGTCAAACCCACTTCGGCATGACACCCCAGGATCCACTCCAACTTGGGCCGGTAGATCCGATCTCGCCGCGATGCATATTCGCCCGGTTCCAGACTCGGATAAACGTCAGGAAAGCCAGGACCGCCGTGCGAGTGAGGGTAGCCCGGAGGGGGCTCCATGCGACTTTGGATATGGCCACAGGTCAAGCAGGACGAGTACTCGATCTCGCGGTGCAGGAACACTTCAGCCGCCGAAAGCGGGTTGCCGCAGAGGACGCACCGCAGGCGAGGTGTTCCCTTGGTCAAGGCGACCGAGACCTGCCTTTGCATGCGGCGGCGATCGGCGTCGGCTTCGCGGAGCTCTGTGCTCTCCTTCGCGAGGTCGCCGGACGGCTTCGAGAAATCGATCTTCACTGGGCCTTCGCCCTCGCGACGAGCTCCGCCACACGGAACAAGGGATCGGCGAATGAATCGACCAGGCTTCGAGCCGCCTGATAGTCCTCGGGGGTGTCGATGGTGAACCGTCGACTCGCGCATCGCCATTCCGAGCGCGGTTCGATGGTCGCGACCTGGAATCTCGATGGGTGGTCGTAGAAGTACTTGGTCAGGTGTTCCCGGTCTGACGCGCTCAGGGCATTACCCTGATGAAGGCGGCGCAGACTTTCGGCACGATAGATCTCGCAGTCGAGGCCGGTGGGAAACGCCCCTTTGGTGGTCGCCAGGTCGAAGGCGCCGAGCGTATCGCAGGCCGCGAGACAGTAATCGAGCATGTCGGAATCGATGAATGGACAATCGCCCGTGACCCGCACGACGTATTCGGCGCCGATCTGTCCGGCCGCATCGTCGTAGCGCCTGACGACATCATCGGAGGCTCCCCGAAAGACGGCCACGCCCTCGGCGCGCGCCTGGGCCGCAAGGGCATCGTCCTCCGCGCGCTCGGTGGTGGCGAGAACGAGGTTGGCGGCGCGCGTCGTTCCTTTGATACGGCGAAGGAGCAGTCGGATCATCGGCACTCCGCACAGGGGAAGCAGCGCCTTGGCGGGCAGGCGGCGTGAGCCCAACCGGGCGGCCACAATGACGTCGAACCTCATTTCTCGTCGAGGAGGATGCGGGCGATCTTGAGAGTGCGCTCGGAATGGATGAACAGACACTCGTCCGGAGAAACCACGTAGTTCGCTATGCGCGATCCCATGAGGGAGCCGGCCCTGAAATTACGGGTGCGTGACGCGAACGCCACATTCGCCTCGCGGTAAACCCGGTCAAACTCCGTGGATGGCGCGCGCGGCGCATTGATGGCGGTCAGACCGTGTGCGGTGCGCTTGTAGACCGGGTCGGCGATCTCCTCCACTCCGATCGAGCTGTCGGCGTGGTTCATCACGAGAGTGAAAACCGCCTCTTCCAGGGTGTCGGTGGTGACGAACGGCGCCTGCACGTAACAGACCACCATCACTCCGCGGAGCTGTGGGTCGTGTTCGGCGGCGATCTTCTCCAAGGTTGCGGTAATGCTCTTGGAGCGTTGGGTATCGGCGGGCTTGCGCTGGTGGAACTTCAGGCGGTCGTCCCCGTACCGAGCGATCGTGTCCTGGACGCGCGGATTGTCGGAAGCAACGACCACGCCATCGAAAATCCTGGACGTCAGGCAGGACTCGATCACGCGCTGGAGCAGCGTTCGTCCTCCCAGGTCCTGTTGCCAGACGTTGGGGCGGAAGTCGTAGTTCTCGCGGCAGGGAATGACCGCGATGAACGGCTTGAATTCAGCCAGAGAGCCGCCGGTCGAATCCTTCTTGATCTCCCGACGGGCGCTCAGGATCCGATGGTGGTCGTTGGTGAGGTTGTTCGGATGACGTCGGTAATAGAAAAGCGGCAGATTCACATTCGCGGTCTTGTGGATCCGCGCCAGCTTGCTCCAGAGGTCGAAACCGTCCTGGGTGCCCAGATCCTCGCGGTATCCGCCGGCGTTCGCCAGCAGGTCCCTTCGCACCAGGGTGCCGGCGCCGTTCGGAGGCAGGTCGGCGGCGTGACCCTGGCGGGTCGCGGGATCGTGCCGCTCGTGCGCGAAGACGTCGCCGAGTTCGTCGATCAGGTAATAATCCGGGAAGACGAGCGCCAGCTCCGGCTCCCTATCCAGCCACTCACCCAGCACGAGAAGGATGTTCTCATCGAAGATATCGTCGCCGTCGAGGCGGATGATGTAATCCCCCTTCGCTTCCCGAAGGGCGAGGTTGCACGCCCCGGGCAGGCCGATCCCTTGGGTTTCGAAAAGACGGACGCGGGAATCGCCCTGGTAGCGGGCCATCACCTCGCCGGTGTTATCCGTGGAGTTGTCATTGATGACCAAAAGCTCCCAATCCGTACGCTTCTGGCGCAGAACACTCTCGATGGCGTCGCCGAGGAACCGGCCATAGTTGTGGGACGGGATGTAGACGGTGATCTTCGGAAGGGTCATTCGATCTACCGGAAGGCTACGCGACCACCCCCGAAACCGTTCAAACGCGCGGAGTCTCCAAGGACCCTGGGGGACTTCGCGGTCGAGCGATGATCACCCGGTTTCTCCTTGGGCGAGCCACATGTTCAGCATCACGAAGCTGAATAGAGTGTGGCCGTTCAGTCGGGACCGGTCGGCCAGCATCAAACCCGCGGCCTCGGCGCTGCTCGCGCCAATCAGGCCCCATCGGCCCAGAGCGGAATCCGGCCGGAATGCATCCGCCACGAGGTCTGACCACCCCGAGCGAAGCCAATGGTCGATCGGGACGTTGAACCCGTGCTTCGGGCGGGCGAGGACATCGGCGGGAAGGAGATCGGCGAAGGCCCGGCGCAGAGCCCATTTCAAGGTACCGTCCCTCACCATGTGTCGATATCGGAGCTTGTGCGCGTGGGCGAGAACGGCGGGCGCCACGAAGGGCATGCGGCCTTCCACCGAATGGGCCATGGTCATTCGATCCACCTTGCTCAGCATCTCGTTCGGAAGATAGAAGTCGCGATCCTGGGCGATGTAGTCCTCGGGATTCCAGCTTGGACCGGCCTTGAAGTCCCCGAAATGACCGATCGAGGAGCGCACGCGAAAGCCATCGAAGTAGTCTGGGTTGAACAAGCGAAGCTTCTCTCTTTCGGAGGCGTAGTAGTGCAACGCCCAGGCGCGCTTCTGAGGCGCGTACTGGCCCATCACCTTGATCGCATCGCCGGAATTCCCCACATCCTGCAACGAACGATCTGAGTCGGCCGCCGCTCCTGGCCCTGGCGCCGTTTCGGCCCACGCGCCCAGATGGCGATACCACGAATATCCACCGAAGCATTCATCGGCCCCGTCACCCGATAGGAGGACCTTTACGCCATTCTCGCGGGCTCTCTTCGCCACCGAGAGAATTCCGAGGCCGGAGGAGACAGCGAAGGGCTGGTCGCCGTAACGGCAGAAATCGACCAGGTTGCGACGGAAGTCCTCAGCGCCAACGGGGATTGTGTGGTGATCGGTGCCCAAGTGGCGCGCCAACTGCTCGGCCTCTTCCGCCTCATTTGCCCGGCCATGGTAGGGGTCATCCACATCCTCGAATCCGATGGTAAAGGTTCTGAGGGCCGGCAGAGCACGCGAGGCAACGGTCGCGACGATCGAACTGTCGAGACCGCCGCTCAGGAAGCAACCGATGGGCACATCCGCGAGCAGCCGGCTGTGGACGGCGTCGGTCACCACTCGCCGCGTTTCGCCGATCACGGCGGCGTCGTCGGTCTCGATCGACCCGGAATTGAAACGATTCGCGTACGCCTCGATGCGCACGCCGGACGGGTCCGCGATCAACAGATGTGCTTTCGGTAACGCCTTGATGGCCCGATAGACGGTTCGCGGTTCAGGTATCCAGAGGAAGGTCGGGAAGTCCCACAAGGCCTGCTGGTCCAGGGAAAGGTCGAGCCCTGGGAGGGTCGAGAGGCTCTTGATCTCGGAGGCGAAGGCCACGTCGGTGTCCGAGAGCATCGCGTAGTAGAGAGGCTTCTCACCGGGGATATCGCGGGCCAGGATGAGCTTCCTTTCACGCTCAATCCAGAGCGCGGCGGCGAACATGCCATCGAGTCGCTCGAAGAGGCGTTCGCCGTGCTCGGCATACATGTGGCAGATGACTTCGCCGTCTGAATGCGTCCGAAACCGATGTTGCCTGGCCTCGAGCCCGCGGCGCAGTTCTGGCGAGTTGTAAATCTCGCCGTTGTACAGCAACACGACCGATCGGTCTTCATTGAACAGCGGCTGGTTGCCTCCCTCGAGGTCATTGATACTCAGGCGCCGCATGCCGCCCGCGTAATCACCCGAGCGGTGAAATCCGGACGCGTCTGGCCCGCGGTGGCGGACGGCCTCGACCATTGTGGACAGCACGCGCTCGTCGATCGGCCGGGATGATTTGTATCCGGCGATGCCGCACATTATTGCTGACTCACTTCTCGAGGGGACAGCAAAGCTCGCCATCCCTCAACATGATCCGGTCGACCTCGCCGCCGTGGCTAGCCTTTCGGTATGCCGATGGCGCTCTAATCCTCATCGCCCAGGATACTTTCCCATCAGCGGATCTCGTAAAGCGTCCAGGCTGGGCCAGGCAGAGCGACAGGTAAAGAAAGCGGCAAATCTTTCGGCGAGACGACGAGTCGGAAACCGTAGAGGCGGGCAAGGTCCAGCCATTGCTCGCGTGATCGACGGCCCCAGTTGTCAACCCAAGTTTCGGGCCGGCCCGCCCGCAAGCCACCCAACTCGTCAGGTCGTGAGAAGTCGATTCCATAAAGATCCCGTACCATTGCGCCAACCGTGCCAGCCAGCCTTGGCAGGTACGTCATCGTCTGCAGTGTTTCGCGATCGAAGAGAACAGGCTGTCCAGTCCTCGCCTGGATTTCTAGAACCGGTTCAAGAGGCTCCAGGACCATTTCGCGAGGCTCCGCGTTCTTCCGAAGCCAAGCGGACAGCGCTCGGGCATCGCTGTCGAACCGGAGCAGCGCGTTTTGCCTGGCACTCCAGTTCTTCCCACGCGCGAGCCCAGCGCCCAGGAGGCAAACGCAGCTTAGAGCTGCGAGAGCGTGCATCCAGCGTGCCCTGTTTATTACCGGCGTTCGCCTACAACAACGGCCCCGGACTGTCAAAAAAGTCACCAGGGCGACGACCATCGCGATTACCACCGAATGGCGCCAAGCGGGTACGAGAGCCAGCAGTGCGACCACCCCCGTGGCCACAACGGGCGGCAACCTAGGCGAAGCACCGTCCTCGCGGGCCTGGGCGCGAATCCCTATCAGGAGCCCCACGAGAACGAAGGGCGCATGAAGCGCCACCCGCTCCCATTCATTCCACCGGCCGACGACTGTCGCTGCCGCCAACCAGGCAGTGGCGGTCATGAGAACGAGTAAGCCGACCCACAGCGCCCTCCGGCTCAACCGCGGGGAAAGCGACCGGAGTGCGACGGCGACCGACCCGAGAAGGCACGAAGGGAGCAATAGCGCGCTGAGATTGGATAAACGGTAGGGCATGAGGACGTCGAGGACGAGAGGCAAACGATCCCACATCGCGTGCGTGACCCGACTCGCGTACACCTCCGCCCAAGAGACGGCCACAAGTGAGAGAACGGCCGCCCAAGCGCGGCGATCTTGAGCGGTGAGCCCGCGGCCACGGCGCTGACCCCAGAGCGCCAAACCCCCGGCAAGGCCGAGCGCGACCGGGCCGAGAAGGTAGGCCCGGGACACAATATCGAAGGCTCGCCGGTGACCGTCGTAGTGGTCCACGAACTCGGCCCGAATGTGGTCTCCGTTGCCGGAGACGACATAGGGCTCGGCGGGAGCCGGCAGTTCTCTACGCAGGCTCAAGACCAGGACCACGCTGCACAGCGCCATCCCGCCTCCAACGCCCCGGGCGAACCGTCGCCACTCGACCCTCCCTTGGGGTCCTCGCTTCAGCAAGGCCATCGCAATCGCCCAAGGCCAAACGGGCAGAGTCATAGCGGCGTGCAAAGAAGGCAGCAGCCCTAGGAGGAACCCGGCGAATGTCCAGGATCGCACGACCCAAAGGACGAGAGTCACGATGGCGGCATCCGCTCCAAACGCTCCGTGGCTCGTGGACAGGGGCCAGACCCTCATCGGGTAAGCGCCCTCGAAGTTGACGGCCACCTCGCATACCGATAACACTGCAGCGAGGGTTGCCCAGGACGCAGATCGGGTGAGAACGCTGCCCACAGCGAAAGGCACGAACACGCTGCCCCACACCCAGGCCACGTTCCGTAGGGCCGACAGGGCGTAGGCGCTCGGCACGAAGAACCAGATGGCGGCCGCCGCGTAATTCGAGAGCGAAAAGGCGCCGGGGTAGTAGATGCCGTCGGGGTGTCCGGCCGGATAGCGGACGTCGCCGCTGATCACCTGAGCGGCCCTGACCACCTCGTCCACCACCACTCCGGACCACGCCACGAATGCGGTCGCGTACAGGGCCGCGCCGGCCGCTCCAATGAGCAGGATCTTCCTGACCTGCTCTAGGGAAGGCTGGTCCGCATTGGCGTCGGGGGATTTGCCAAGCATCAAGCTCGTCCCTCCCGCCACTTTCGAAGGCCCAACCGCGCTGCCTCTCTTACGCCGCGCGTCCAGCGCCAATCCCAGACTCGCCTCCATCCTTGAGCCCGTAACCTCCCGTGCACACGCAGGGAGCGCAACCCTTCCGGCTCCGAGGGCGGAACTCGCGCGGGAGCCGAGGCCAGTCCTTTCGTCACCTCATCGAGCGCCCGGGTGTAGGGGTCGAAGATCTGCTCGAGAAGCAGGGGGGTCTCAGTAACCCCATATGGCTCCACGTTCAGGAACCGGCCGGCTCCTGGTGTCGCCGGCTCGAAACCGTGCGCGTGGAAGAAGATCAACGCGTCGGTCCCGACAAAGAGCTTCCCCTCTCGCTCGACCAACTCGAATCGGTCCAGATTCCAGGGCGCGACGTTCGCCCCCTTGTGCTCGATGATCCTCAGGCTTGGTACCCGTTCCGGCCAGTCATCGAGATACTTCTGGTCGGCGAACCGCCCCGGCTCCTCGCGGTCATGGCACCATTCAAGACACTGTCCTCGCCAGCGGTCCAGGCAGGCCCGGGCCGCGGCATCGTCGCGGAAAGTGAGCCAGCCCACGTTGAACCGTCCGCGCCGTTCCAGGGCCTGGAGCCGTTCGGGGAAGCGATGTTCGATGATCCCGATCGAAGCCTCTGCGACCTCGTCGAATATGGGCTGGGGATCGCCGAAGAAGAAGAGATCCGCATCCACGTATGTGATGCGCCTGGTCGCCTCGACGCGATCGAGGAGGTAGAGCGGGAGGTAGGGCGTAAGGGTGAAGTAGTACTCGACGGTGTTCCGATCGACCCGCGCCGGGGTCAACTCGGGAAAGGCGCACTCCAGGGCGTCCAGCGGAATCAGATGGACGTCCGGCAAACCGAGACCGGAGAGAATCTCCTCACAGGCCGGGGTCAGGCAGAGAACGTGAAGTTCGGCCGCCGGGCAGTGGCGCTTCAGCGACTCCCACATCGTCACACCGCGAGCGAGGTATCGGTGATCGAAGTACGTGCAGAAGTGCTCCGGCACGGTCCCCCCGATCGGATCCTTCGTTGGTGTCGAGTCCAAGGACGCCATGTTATCGGAGCGCTCACGCCGCGCGGCGGAGTCCGGCATCGTTCGTCGGCAACCGAGGCAGACGAAGGCGGCCAGCGTAGTATGACGGCCCCCTCGGCGGATTCGTTCCAGGCCGGTGGGACCGAACGACAACATTGAGGAGAATTTCGAAATGACGGGACGTCTACGCCGGACTCGACGGGCCCTTGCGCTCGCCGCGGCACTAGCGTCTGTGGGGGCGGTAGGCGCGCCACGAGAGGAGTCGACGCAGGCCGCAGCGCTGACTCCCCCTGCAACCAGCCCCACCACCGCCTCCGTCCTCGCCGCCGCCTCCCCCGCCGACTGGCGTCCGCTCGACCCCGAGAACACGCTCTACCTCGACCTCGCCGCCGGACGCGTTGTCATCGAACTCGCGCCTGCCTATGCGCCGGCTCACGCGGCGAACGTGAAAGCGCTGGCGCGCGAGGGCTACTTCGATGGCCTCACCATCAACCGCGTTCAGGACAACTACGTCGCGCAATGGGGCGACCCGAACGACGATCCCGCGAAGCGGCGCGCCGTCAAGCAGGCAAAGGCGACGCTGCCCGGGGAGTTCGATCGCGAGATGAGCCCGGAGATTCCCTTCACGCCTTCGCCTGACGGGGACGTCTACGCGGCCGAAACCGGGTGGTCGATGGGCTTCCCCGCCGCCCGCGACCCGAAGTCCGGCCGCACCTGGCTTACGTACTGCTACGGCGCCCTGGGCACGGCCCGCGGCAACGATCCGGCGAGTGGAGGGGGCACTCAGCTTTTCGTGGTCATCGGCCATGCCCCGAGACATCTGGATCGGAACTACACCGCGTTTGGTCGGGTGGTCAAAGGCATCGAACTGCTGGCGACTCTGCCGCGCGGCACGGGCGCCCTCGGTTTCTACGAGAAGCCGGAGCAGCGCGTCCCCATCAAATCGATCCGCGTGGCCGCCGACGTGCCCGCGGCGGAGCGGACCGCGTTGGAAGTCCTCCGAACCGACACCCCAACCTTCGCCTCGCTGGTGGGCGCGCGCCGCACGCGAGCCGAGGAGTCGTTCAAGTACAAAGTCGGCCGCATCGAAGTCTGCAACGTGCCGATTCCGGTGAGGGAGCCAGCGCCAGTTCGCTAGACTCGGTCGCAGCGGCCGCAATGCTGGGCCAAACTCGCCCATCCCGAAGAAAGACGACAGTGACCGAAACGGGCCAGGGGAAAGTAGATCGTCGGGTACTGGCGTCGCTTCTGGTACTGAACATCGGGGTTCACTTCATCCCCTTCGCGCGGCCGGGTTTCCAGCCGGACGATTTTTTGTTTTTGCAGCGTGCCCGGATCGAACCCGCGTGGAGCTTCGTGGGCGTGTGCTTGTCGCAACCGACCCGGCCCTTGGGTTTCCTGCTCTTCACCCTTCTGCCCCAGCTGATGGGCCTCTCCGAGGCCTCTCAATTACTGGTCCTCGTCTCGACGACGACCCTTCTGACTGCTCTTGTCTACATCCTGCTGACGGACCTGCTTCCGATTGCGATGGCGAATCTCGCGGCGCTGGCCTTCGTGGTCTGGCCGGTCAAGCACGAGGTCTATGCCTCTCAGTTGTTCGGGGTTCACAATCTTGTCGCCGTGCTGATCGTGAGTTCGGCCTTGCTCTACCGGCGATGGACGCGGACCTCGCGGCCAGTGACGCTTGTCCTGGCGGTGATCTACTACGGTTTGTCGATCTTCACCTACGAGATCGGGTATCTGGCGCCGCTCGTCTTCCTCCTGATGGAGCGGTCCGCGCGGTCTCGGTCGCGCGGAGTCTTGTGGTTCCTGGTTCCGGCAGTTCTCTACTGGGTGCTCCGCTTCGCCCAGACCGGGGCTCCCATGGGCGGAGGTCTGTATCCGGTCTCCTTCGGCGTTCTGGCCGCAATCTGGTCACGTCCCTGCCTTCCAATCTGGTGGGGTTCCAGCTGGCTCGGAACGTGGGATACGGGCTATGGGCAGTCCTGAGCGGACCGACGTGGTTCCAACTCTGGTGCGCGGTAGCGGCTTTCATCGTGGGTCTCTGGTCGGCCCGGTGGATCGGTGAAGTGGCACGCGCGCCGGACGCGCAGGGCCGGTGGAAGGCTCGGGTCGCCTGCGGACTTCTTTCCGCCATATTCCTCGTCGCTCCGGCCGCGATGGTTCTCGTCGAAAGCCGGCAGTCGGTTCTGGCGGCAATCGGGATGGGGGTGGTCGTCGCGGCGCTCGCCGGTGGGTTGAAGCCCCCCTTCGGCGCGGCCGTTATGGTCGTGCTGCTCCTCTCGACGCAAGGGTTGGCCTTACGGCAGGCGGAGGCTTCGAGACTGCAGGCCTCGGTCCACGCGGACGTTAGGCAACATCGGGAGGAGATTCGCTCGGCCGCATTCGTGGTCTTCGACATCTCCAGCCTCGCACATCGTGTCTCCTACACCTGGGGCGACCGGAAGGCCAACGTGCTGCGCGCCTACTGGGGTATCCACACCTTCTCCGGTTGGGGCTTTGAGTCCATGGTCCAAGAGGTGCTGTACGGCGCTGCACCCGCACGCGTGCCGGAAGTGAGAACGTGTTCCGGCAATCTTGAGATTTCGAAGACAAGCGTGGTCTGCGACCGTGACTATGCGAGCCAGGAACCATTCGTCATCGACCGAACGGGCGCCCTGGTTATCGACTTCAAGGCGATGCCCCTTCCGTGACGGCCGGACCGCCCTCTCGGCGCATGCGTTTCACGACTGAGATCCCATAGGCCGCGAGGACAAAATAGGCGGGCATCGCCGACACGCGGTATCGGATTTCGGAAACGAACACCGAGGGCACGCAAACGAAGTACACGAGGAAGAGAACGAGCAGCCGTGCGCCGGCCGGGCCGTTCCGAATCGCCTGGAGTGCGCCCCACAGGACGAATGGAAGCAAGCCTGCATAGAGCGCGATGTTGCTGAGCCAGCGGATCCAGTTGGCGGTTGGGTAATCAACGCGCCAGGTGTTCAGGAAAGAACGCCACACCACGCGGGACGCCTGGGACGGGTCGGCGCGGATGAACCGCAGGGCTTCCCGATAGAGCTCGCGGTCCTCGAGGTATTCCTGGGCCACCGGGTCGGCCACGCGGGGCGCTCGTCCTTTGGCCGTGCGCACCGCAGCCTGGAACCCCGGGTACAGCTCGTTCACATCTCCGGGCCGATCGAAACTGGGAAGCCCTCGATTCCAGGGGTTGTGAAGCAGGAACAGGGCCTCCCCTCCGTAGGAGGGCGTGATGTGGAGTCCGCCGGTGTGGAGATAGTTGCGGAATGCCCAGGGCGAGACCACAAATGCGAACCCGGCGAGGGCTATCCAGCCACGACGATCCGCGATCAGCCCGGCCAGAAGCAGAAAAGGCAAGGTCACCGATTTCACGAGGACAACGACTCCGGCAACCACCCCGGCAATGAGTTCGCTCCTGGGCCGAACGAGGAGCCACAAGAGAGCGGCAGTACAGAACGTCAGGAGGCATTCGGCCATCACGTAGATGGCGTCGAACGCAAACGGGTAATAGAAGACCGCGAAAGTGAGAGCCAACACCGGCGCCGCCTTCAACTCTCGAGCGATCAGATACACGAACAGCGCGGTCAGCGTGCTCAGGAGCGCCTGCAGTACCACGACGGCCCTCAGGTGATATCCGAGGGTGGAAAACACCAGAGCCAGGAACAGCGGGTAGCCTGGACTGCGTGCAGCGGTAGGAACCGCTGGTGGAACCTCGACGGGATGGCCCCGGAAGAATTCAGACAGGACCTCGCGGTAGTGCATCGAGAAGCCTTCGCCTCGGCTCAGGCTGATCCCGATGGCCAGATACTTCTCCGTGTCTCCGCCAAGCCGGGCGTACGGGTCGTATTCGCCGCCGAAGGCCAGCATTACGAGCCCCAGCCGCAGGCAGAGGCCGATTGCGAGCAAGCCGATCACGGCTCGCGTCTCGTTCAGCTTGACCCGGTCGAACAACTGCATTCAATGACCTCGATGCCGACAATCGATCCTATAAGGTCTCCGGCACGCGGCGTCGGGACCCTTCGACGCTTCGACAGGCTCAGCGCAGGCAAGCTCAGGGTCCGTAGCAACGCGGTGGCTGAGCCGGTCGAAGCCACCGTAGCCGCAGGACCCTTCGACAGGCTCAGGGTCCGTAGCAACGCGGTGGCTGAGTAGCAGCGCGGTGGCTGAGCGTGTCGAAGCCACCGGCATCTCGGTCGCCGGCCCCTTCGACAGGCTCAGGGACCCTTGCTGGGCCAGGTGGCATACTCGGTCTGTGAGGCTATCCGTGGAGGTTGAAAAGGAAATCGACGGGCGGTGGATTGCCCGCATCGAACCGGTCGGCGCGTTGGCGTATGGCGCCACCAAGGCCGAGGCTGTTCGCAAAGCGACAGCCATCACGATCGAGGTTCTGGCCGACCATCTGAAGGCCGGAGAGTCCGCCACGACCGGACGCAAGACCCGGAAGCCGACGACGCTCAGCGAACTGCACTTCGTCGCGTAGTCGAAGCCATCGTCCCGTCAGGACCCTTCGACCGGCTCAGGGTCCGTAGCAAGGCGGTGGCTGAGCGTGTCGAAGCCACCGTGGCCGTCGGGACCCTTCGACTAGCTCAGGGTCCGTAGCAAGGCGGTGGCTGAGCTGGTCGAAGCCACCGGGGCCGCGCCGTCCGGTCCCTTCGACAGGCTCAGGGACCACCCTCCTACCGAGCTCAGGGCCCGTAGCAACGCGGTGGCTGAGCTGGTCGAAGCCACCGTGGCCGCGCCGTCCAGTCCCTTCGACAGGCTCAGGGTCCGTAGCAACGCGGTGGCTGAGCGTGTCGAAGCCACCGTGACCGTGAGGACCCTTCGACTGGCTCAGGGACCACCCTTCTCTCCGAGCTCAGGGTCCGAGGCAAACGGTGGCTGAGCTGGCTCGCCGTGAGCCTGCTCGCGCTGAGCCTGCCGAAGCGTCGAACGGTCGAAGCCACCGGCGTCTCGGTCGTGGTCCCTTGCCTCGTCATACTGCTTTTTGTATAGTCGGCCCGACGATGAAACCCCTCCGATGGGTTGGTTCGGCCCTCGCTGACCTTCGGGCCTTCCCCGATGACGCCCGCAGAGTCGGCGGGCATAACCTGCACTTGGTCCAGCTGGGCCTCGAGGCCGAAGATTGGAAGCCGATGCCCGGAGTCGGGCCCGGCGTTTATGAGATACGGATTCACACGACCAAGGAGCAAGGCACCGACTTCGTCGGTGACTTTTGGAAGAAACGGTGAAGAGGGTGGACTCTTCTCTCCGGATCTCAGCAGCTATGGCCGCCGTTACTTTTGGTGCTTGGTGCCCGACAAGGAGCGTGG
>JANODX010000182.1:0-5803 GCA_031412915.1 Vicinamibacteria bacterium
CGCCCCCCCGGCGAAGGCGACCACGCCGGCCAGATACACGAGCAGGACGGGCACGTAGAACAGGTTGTTGGTCCAGTAACACCAGCCGGAAACAAAACCGTGAATCTCCCCGAAGTGACGGCGAGCCCACAGATACACGCCGCCTTCACCGGGGTACCGGCGCGACAGCGCCATCACCGCGATCGCTTCGGGCACGAAGAACGCGGCGAAGGCCACCACCCACAACAGCAGAGTGGCCCGTCCGAAGCCCGCCACCGGCGGCACGGTGTTGACGTTGACGATGGCCACGGTGCCGAGCAGCACAAGGTCGGTCAGGCCGAGCGTCCTCGGCATCCGCGGCGCGTCTGACACCTAGCCCAGCAGTTCCTGAACCGCCCGGTGTGCCTGGTCGATGGCGGCGTCCGTGTAGGAGTAGGCGGCGGCATCGGCGTTGGCGATGGCAATGCGCCCGTGCGGCCGGCGCGCCACCAGGCATGGCTGCTCGCCTCCATTGAACCAGAACTCGTCAGCCAGAGAGTTGTACTGGTAGGCGTAGCCGTGCGGCCAGCGGTTGACGGTGATGCCGAGAATGTCGGTGGCCGGGTCGAAGCCGCCACCGCCCAGAGCCCGGCCCAGCTGGTCGCGAATGCTCCGTTCGATGGTGGCGAAGGGGGTGGAGAGCAACTCCTGGCGGCCGACGAGGTGTTGCAGATGGATCGGAAGGCCCGGACGGCATGCCGCTTTCGCCAGGTGCAGCACGATCGGCTCCTCGGGCCGGGTCTGATGCTTGTAGGACCCGAGGCTGACCGGAAAATCGAGACCGACCGAGGTGTGCCAGAACCCGGGGGTGGAGATGCGCTGCACCCCCAGCTTCACAAAGGCCTTCCACGACCGGATGAAGACGTTGGTGTACACCAGCGGCACCTTGATCGCGTAGTTGAGGGCGGCCGTCTGCGCGGCCGGGAGTTCGGGGCACATCGACGGGATGGCCGTATGCCAGCACGCCAGCACCACCGACCGTGCCGAGACGGTCTTGAGGTCTCGACGATTCGAGGTTTCGAGGCCCGGTGGGCCGGGCGGTGCGTAGGTCACTTCCACGCGCTGGCCGGGGCCTGCCGCACCCAGGTGGCGCACCCGCATCACCGGGCTGCTCAGACGGATCCTGACCGGCGCTCCCGCGGCATCCAGCTTCGCGTAGTCCGTCCGCGCGGTCACCACATCGTCCAGGGTTGAGCCCGGGATGGCATCGGGGATGAGGCGGCGCACCAGGAGACGAGCCATCGTCGCGCCGCCGTCGGGAAAATGAAAGTAGTAACTCTCGGCCTCGGCGTTTCGGATCGAATCGAAGTTCTGCCCAGGGCCCGGCTGGTCATCGAGGCCCATGCCGGCGAATCCCGGCAAGCCCAGGCCGAACGCGTCCTGCGCGGGCACGGCGTCCACCCCAACCCCGAAGAGGCTGTGGGTGCGGGTCTGGTAGAACCGTAACACTCCGGCATCGAGCTTCCAGACTTTGGTGACGAAGTCGGTGTAACTCATCCGGGCCAGGCGCGCCTTCTTTTCCCCTGAGCTCAAGCCCGGCATCGGATCGAAGCGCTCGGTCAGCAGCCGCTTGAGATCGCGACGCACGGTGTCGCTTACGGGCGCTTCGGCCCGGAACCGCTCGTCACCGACATCGCCCTGGACGAGGCGATCGGCGCCATAGGTTTCCTGGTCGAAAAAGAACGCCGAACGCAGACCGAGCGACTTGTAGAGATCGGAGTCGAGCGCCTTTTCATACCGCGACATGTCGATGCCCAGCTCGGCGACCAGCGCTTTCGACACCGCGCTGTAGGGCGCCGGGCTGTCGATCGACTGGGTGCCGCCGTAGCCGAGATAGGTGCGGCCGTCGTGGGTGAACTCATTGCGTTTGGCGTGGCCGCCGAAGTCGTCGTGGTTGTCGAGCAGCAGGATGCGGGCGTCTGGCCTCGCTTTCCTGAAGTAGTGCGCCGCGGCGAGGCCGCTGATCCCCGCACCTACCACCACGAGGTCGTATTCCTCGCCGGTGTCCTGCGGCGCGGGCGCCGATTTCCAGAAGGCGCCATCCTTCATCGCGTGGAACGCCTCGAAGGACCCGGCATGCGATCCGCGCAGGCCGGTGAGAGCGGGCGGGTACGCCCCGGACGAGCCTTGCGCGAGCACGGTCTCGAAATCCGGGAATATCGACGCGGCTATAGCACCGCCCGTGCCTATGGCCACGCCATTCAGGAAGTCGCGTCGCGTGATTTCGGAGTCCATGCCCAGCCGCCGGTTGTGATTGGTCATATCCGAGGCGATTGTAGACGCAGCCCGGGCAATCCTCCCCCAGGCCCCACCGCGGACTCCTATCTCAGGCTGCCCACCGCCACCAGCTTGGTTTCGAGATACTCCGCGAGTCCCTCGCTGCCGCTCTCGTGGCCGATGCTGCTTTGCTTCCAGCCGCCGAAGGGGGCCTCGGTTGCATGCGGCACCCATTCGTTGATGCCCACCATGCCGAACTCCAGCGCCTCCGAGGCCTTCACCGACGCGCGAAGATCGTTTGTCCACACGTAGGCGGCCAGGCCGTACGGCGTCTGGTTGGCCAGCGCGATCGCTTCGTCCAGCTCGTCGAAGGCCACGATGGGCATCACCGGTCCGAAGATTTCCTCGCCGAAAACCGGCATGTCCGGCTTGACTCCGGACAGGACTGTCGGCTCGAAGAAGTAGCCACGTGAAAGTGCGGCTGGACGCCGTCCTCCGGTGCGGACCTCGGTGCCCTGACCGATCGCCGCTTCAACCAGCGTGGCCACGCGGTCGCGCTGCCTCGCATTGATCAGCGGCCCCACCTGGGTGGTCGGATCGAGCCCGCTGCCCAGGCGCAGCGCCGCGGCCTGTCGCGCCACCCCCTCGGTAAACGCGTCGGCCACGCGCCGATGCACGAGGAAGCGCTGGGGCGACACGCACACCTGGCCGTTGTTCCGAAACTTGCTGGTGATGGCGCCGGCGGTCACCTGATCGAGATCGACGTCGGGCAACACGATCACCGGCGCGTTGCCTCCGAGTTCGAGGGACAGGCGCGTGACCGTGCGCGAGGCCCCGTCCATCAGAAGCTTTCCGACGCGCACGCTGCCGGTGAAGCTGATCTTCCGGCACGCGGGATGATCCAGCATCTCCTGTCCCATCGCCTCCGGATCCCCGTTGATCAGGTTGAGCACGCCTGCGGGCAGGCCGGCTTCCACCAGCACCTGGGTCATGGCCATCGCGGTCAGCGGTGTGAACTCGGACCCGCGGGCCACCACCGTGCAACCGGCGCCGAGCGCCGCCGCCCAGGCCCGCGCCGGGTTGTAGGCGGGGAAATTCCAGGCGGTGATCACGCCGACAACTCCGAGCGGCTGGCGCAACACGGTCATCCGCTTGGTGGCGACACGCGAGGGAATCGTCCGCCCATAGGCGCGTTTGCCTTCTTCGGCGAACCAGTCGAACAGATCCGCACCCACCATCCACTCCCCGCGAGCCTGGGCCAGTGGTTTTCCGCATTCGAGCACCATGGTGGGCGCGACCTCGTCGGCCACCTCGCGCATGCGTGAAGCCGCGCGTTGCAGTATTGCGCCGCGTTCGTAGGGCGTGCGGCGAGCCCACGCCGGGAAGGCGCGCGCCGCCGCCTCGATAGCCGCGTGAGCGTCCTCTCGTCCGCCGAAGGGGACGGTGCGCACCACTTCTTCGTTGGCGGGGTTGATGACGTCCCACGTGCCGCCGTCCGCTGCATCGGTCCAGGCGCCGTCGATGTGTTGCTGACAGGTGAAGTTCATGGCCGGGCCTCTTGATGAATGAAGGAACTGGTTGATCGACGCGGTCTAGCAGTCCGTGGTGAAAGTCGGCCGCAGCACCGAGACGAGCGATGCGCCCGGCTGGCGATGAGCCGAAGCGCCCGAATATCGGGAATATTCGGGCGTCTGAGCGAAGAAGTCCAGGCGGGATGCAGCGTTCGTCGAATGCCGGCAGACTTCCACCACGGGCTGCTAAGTCGAGTACGCCTGGCGCCCGCCGACCCAGGTCTGGGTTACCCGGAGCGAGGTGAGCGCTTCCGGCGCGGTCTCGCTCAGGTTGCCCGAGAGCACGGCCAGGTCCGCCCACATCCCCTCCTGCAAGCGGCCACGATTCTCCTCGTCTCCAGAGGCGACCGCCGCGCCCCGGGTGTAGGCGTCGAGCGCTTCGTCCAGGGAGATGGCCTGGTCCGCGGCGATCGTCTGGCCATCTTCGTCGCGGCGGCTCATCGCCGCCTGGATTCCCAGGAGCGGTGAATCGTCTTCGACCACGGGCGCGTCGGACGACAAGGCCACGGTGAGGCCCGCGTCCAGCATGGATCTCACCGGATACGCGCGCGCCAGCATCGCCTCCGGCAGATACTGCCGGAAGTTACGCCCCAGCGCGGGGAGGAAAACGGTCTGGGGCGCCACGATGACCCCCATGCGGGCCGCGCGCGCCAGGTGATCGGCGCTCGGGAGACCGAAGTGTTCGATGCGGTGACGCAGTGGTCCCGGGCCAACAGCCTCGTAGACGCGCAGCACCTGATCGATGGCTGCGTCGCCGATGGCGTGGGTGGCGACGCGCCAGCCGGAGTCGCGGGCCTCGCGCACCAGGGCCAGAAGGGCTTCGTACTCGAAACGGAGCAGGCCGCGGGTGTCGGCATGCCGGTAGGGAACGCTCAAGGCCGCGGCGGCCGCACTCAATCCGCCGTCGGCGAAGAACTTCACGGTGTCGATGCGCAGTCGATCCGACACGTGGCGCGACTCCGGCAGTGGCGCCGCGTCGAGGCCATCGAGGAGGCGCAGGGCCATCACGTTGATGCGGCTCGGCAGCCGTCCCTCTTCGTCCATGCGCCGGTAGGTGGCGAGGAGCTCCGGCCCGACCCCCGCATCGTTGGTGCTGGTGATGCCGAGCGAGAGCTGATGTCGCATCGCGGCGGTGATCATCGCCGCGTACTCGTCCGGGGATGGCGGCGGGATCTGTCGCAGCACCAGCCCCATGGCGGTTTCGCGCAGCACGCCGGTCGGCTCGCCGTCTTCGCTGCGATCGATCTCGCCGCCCTGGGGCGACGCGGTGTTCCGCGTGATCCCGGCCTGCTGCAGGGCCAGGCTGTTGCACACGACGATGTGGGCGCACGTCCGCATCAGGACTACGGGCCGATCGGCGACCACGGCGTCCAGATCGACGCGGGTGGGCGGCCGGCCATCAGGAAACCGCGCTTCGTTGTAACCGCGCCCCGAAAGCCACGCGCCGGGCGGCAGTTCGCTCGCCCGATCGCGCATGCGCGCGGCCAGATGATCAAGGCTCGACACGCCCCGCGCGTCCATCAGTGTGGTCAGCAGATGCCCGATCTTCCAGATGTGCGCGTGGGCGTCGATGAATCCCGGGATCAGGGTCTGCCCGGCAAGATGCACCATCTGCGTGTCGGGCCCGCGAAGCGCCAGCACGTCGTGGTCGGCGCCCACGGCCAGGATTCGTCCCCCGGTGACCGCGAGCGCGGTCGCGCCAGGGTGTCCTCCCCGTCCCGTCCACACGAGGCCGCTATGAAAGATCGTCTCGGCCGTGCCCGCGCGCATGACCGGACGAGGCGTCAGGCTCGGCCCGCGGGTTGAAGGCGCTCGGCGGTGGTGGTCGCGGTCGAGACCGAAGCCGAAGCCGAAGCCGCGAGCAGGCGAGCCTCCACCTCGGCAAGGGCCTGTTCGATCACGCCCAGCCCCTCGTACAGCTGATCGTCGGTGATCACCAGGGGCGGGAGGAAGCGGATGCCGTTGGTAAAGAGGCCGGCGCGCATGGCGATCACGCC
>JANODX010000183.1:0-6875 GCA_031412915.1 Vicinamibacteria bacterium
TTCACCCAGTCGCGAATCGCGGAGAACTCAGTCCGTCCTCGTCGCATCCCAGGTGGCGGTGGCGGTGACCCTCTTTGCCATGGCCAGCCTTCTGGTCAAGAGCGGTGAGAATCTCCTCACCGCCGACACCGGGGTTCGCGACGAGGGATTGTTGACCTTCCGCGCCTACATCAGCGGAGACGCCTACGATTCGCCCACGGCGCGGGCGGCCGCGATGGTCCGATTGATCGCCGGACTCGAGTCGCAGCCGGGCGTGGAAAGCGTTGCGGTTTCGAGCGCCATCCCCGCCGACGATTCGGGAGACGATGTGCGCGTGAGCCTTGGCCAGGAGGCCCGGGCCGAGGAGATGGTTCCTTCAACGATTGTTCGCGCGACACCGGGACTCTTCCGGGCCTTCGGAAGCGGCCTGCTTGCCGGCGCCGCTTTTCAGGAAGGAGACCTCGCCCTCGCGACCTCGCGGGAAACCAACGCCGTGATCGGCTCGCGCCTTGCGAATCGTCTCTTCGGCGATGCCCAGAAGGCGGTCGGAAAGAGCCTGACCATTCTCGCCGAGGACTCGGCCGCCTCCCGGTACACCGTTCGCATCGTGGGAGTGGCGCCGAACGTTCAGTGGGAGGAGGTCGGTGAAACCACCGACTACTCCGCCAACGCGGTCTACGTTCCCCAGGGCGAGCAGATCGGCCGGACCATATCGGTGCTTGCGCGCGCAAGGTCAGCTGCTCTTGCGGCGGCTCTCGTTCCCATGACCCCGAAACTGGTCACCGCGGCAATCCCCGGCGCTTCGGCGTTCGATGTCCGCACCATGAAAGAACTCCGGGCCTTCACCACCTGGGAGCAGCGACTCTTCGGCCGGCTCATGAGCGGCTTCGGCGCGGGAGCTCTGATCGCGGCCGCGACCGGTCTTTACGGCCTTCTCGGTTACTTCGTGGCCACGAGGCGTCGTGAGATCGGGGTTCGTCTGGCCCTCGGCGCTTCGCCTCGAGAGGTCGCTCGACTCGTGGTCTCACGCGCTGCGTTCCTGGCCGGAACGGGTGCTGCGGTCGGGATTACGGCGGCCCTTCTGCTCGCCCGAGCGGCCTCCGGGCTTCTCTTCGGAGTGAGCGCCTTCGACACCAGCGGTCCACTGGCCGGCGCCATCGCTCTGGTGGTTCTGGTGGTTGCGGCAAGCGTAGTGCCGGCGCTGCGGGCGTCCCGCGTCGACCCCGTCGACGCGCTGCGCGCCGAGTAGAACTGACAAACGACTGGAAGGTGTGACCTCGTGAATGACATCCGTTACTCGTTACGCTCCCTTTGGAAGTCGAAGGTCTTCACCCTCATCGCCATGCTCACCCTTGCCCTGTGCATCGGGGCTAACAGCGCGATCTTCTCGGTCGTGAATGCGGTTCTGCTCAAGCCCTACCCCTGGCCCGACTCCGAGAGCCTGGTCTTCGCCTACAACACCTACCCGCTCATGGGCCTGCCCAATGCGGGAACGTCGATTCCCGACTACCTCGACCGCAAGGCGGGCGTCGCCGGCTTCGCGGACGCGGCGATGTACCACAATCAGAGTTTCAATCTGAGCAGCGACGGCGAGCCCGAGCGCATCGTCGGCCTGCGCGCCACTCCCTCTCTTTTCACGACCCTGCAGGCCCAGGCTGTCCTCGGCCGCGTGTTCAACCAAGCCGACGCCGAGCCCGCCACCGACAAAGTGGTCGTCCTCTCCCACGCCCTGTGGCAGAACCGGTTCGGCGCAAATCCGGGCCTCGTCGGTCAGACCGTCCGCCTCAACACCATCCCGTACATGGTGATCGGGGTGATGCCCGAGTCGTTCTACTTCCCGACCCCGAGGGTGCAGATGTGGGTGCCCTTCGCTTTCACGGCCGAGGAGAAGAGCGACGAAGAGCGCGGAAATGAATACTCGTCCATGGTCGCCCGCCTGAAACCCGGGGCCGCCTTCGCCGCGGTGCAGCGCGATCTGGACACTATCCAGAACCGCCTCGCCGAACGAATCCCCGAGTCCCGTGAGTTCTGGAAGACCAGCGGTTTCGGGGGGCGGATCAACGGCTTTCTCGACCAGAACGTGTCGAACATCCGGAGCATGCTCTGGCTGGTGCAGGCCGGAGTCATAGCCGCTCTCCTCATCGGCTGCGCCAACATCGCGAGCCTTCTGCTCTCGCGGGCGGTTTCGCGTGAGCGCGAACTCGCGATACGGTCGGCCATGGGCGCAGGACGAGGGCAACTCCTGCGCCTCCTGCTGACCGAAAGCGTCCTGCTCTTCGTCGGTGGCGGGATACTCGGCGTCTTCGTGGCCTGGTGGGGCGTCACCGCTCTCGGCGGTCTTGGCCTCGCCACCATGCCTCGCGGTTTCAGTGTGCAACTCGACTTGACCGTGGTGGCCTTTACCCTGATCTGCGCCGTCCTGACCGGCGTGATCTTCGGTGCTCTTCCCGCCTGGAGTGCGGCTGGAGGCGAAGCGGCGACCACGTTGAAGGAAGCCGGAGGGCGGGGTACCTCAGGAGGGCGGCGAACCCAGGTCCTTCGTTCCGGCCTGGTGGTGGCCGAGATCGCGCTCGCGGTGATGCTGCTTTCAACCGCGGGCCTTCTGGTGCGCAGTTTCGAAGCCTTGCAACGCGAGAGTCCCGGGTTCACCCCCGGAGGCGTGGTTACGGTTCAGTTGTCTCTCCCCATGACGAAGTACGACGTGCCTGAGAAGCGGATCGCGTTTGTCGACGCGGCACTCGCGCGGGTGCGCGCACTCCCGGGCGTTCGCTCGGCGGGCGTGACCGATGTTCTGCCCTTCACCGGAAACAACAGTTCGGGTTCGTATTCGAGTCCTGACATCGTGGTGCCACCAGGCGCGCCCGCGCCACACGGCCAACAGCGCGTCGTCGATCCGGGCTACTTCAAGACCCTGGGCCTGACCTTGATCAAGGGCCGGCTCTTCACCGAAGCCGACGTCATGACCACGCAGCGCGTGGTCGTGGTCGATCGCCTCCTGGCCGAGAAGTACTGGCCGGGCCAGGACCCCCTTGGCAAGCGCATCACGCGGGGAGGGCCGGACAAACCGTGGACCATCATCGGCGTGGTGGCCCCCATCAAGTTTCAGAGCCTCGAAGAGAACGTCAGGAAGGAGACGCTGTACTACCCGTATGCCCAGACCCCGGGGACCAACCTGATCATCGCGGTCAAAGCCGATGGCGATCCCTTGAGCCTCGCCCCTTCGGTCCGCGCCGCGGTCCGCTCCGCCGATCCCGACCAGCCCATCTACGACATCAAGACCATGCAGCAGCGGATGGACGACGTGGCCCTCACCCGCCGCGCTCCCATGATTCTGCTGTCGATCTTCAGCGCGGTGGCGGTCCTCCTCGCCGTTCTCGGGGTCTACGGAGTCCTTACCTTCGCGGTGTCGCAGCGGACTTCCGAGTTCGGGGTCCGGATTGCCCTCGGAGCGAGTGCGAGAAACATCGCGGAACTCGTTCTCCGGCAGGGTGCGGGGCTTATGGTCGTGGGGATTTCGACCGGACTCGCCTTGTACCTCGCTTTCTCTCAGATCATCGGAAAACTGCTCTACGGCATCGCCGCGACCGACCCGCTTTCGCTGACCCTGGCGCCTTTCCTGATCGCGATCGCGGCCATCGCCGCCTGCATCGTGCCGGTGCGCCGCGCCACCTCGGTCAGTCCGCTCGAGGCCCTCCGCGTCGAGTAGTTGTCCGGACAGGACCGGGGGGCGCTTTGAGATGCCGGAGAGGAACTCATGAGAATCTTGATTGGTTTGCTGGTGGCGGCGATGGCTGGCCCGGCGCAGCAACCCGGAGTCACCAAAGACCAGGCGGGCGCCGCTCCGCCCGGTTCCGCTGACTGGATGAGCGACGACGAAGGCATCCTGGAGTTGAAGCTCGCCCACGAAGAGAAGGGTCGCCCCGATGGTGGAATCCTCCGCGTCGATGAGAACCGGCGGCTCGTGGTGTGGGAAGGCATCCCCGGCGAGGTCGGCTGCAAGCTGAAGGTCGAAGCCTCGTTCGACGAGGTCGAGAACGTTAATGTCAGCGACCAGGCCGGCTTCGTCGTGGAGTTCAAGAGCGGCAAGAACCGGAAGCTGGTGCTGATCCCGGTGCCGCACGCCTGGTGGTTCAAGCAGCAATGGATGACGCAAGACGGGAAATTCGGGCAGAACATCCCCGAGGGGTCGATGCGCGACCGCGATGGGAGTCCGGTGGCGGCCGGCGGAGCCGCGGGCGGCGTCGGGCCGCGGATCAAGCACCGGGACATTCCCAAGGACGTGGCCGCCGCCACTCTCAAGGCCGCAAACGCTGTCCGGATGGCGCTCGGGCGGGGGCTTCTACACTGAACCGCGGGCTCGCTTACCCCAGGATGGATCTGAGGTACGTCCTGGTGGCCTCGCGCAGACGCTTCTGCCGATCGGCCGGACTCTCGTCCACGGTCTTTTCGTCGGGGGTCACACTGTAGAGAGGCTGGCCCTTGCGCACGATGCTGCCTTCGCCGCTCTCGATGAGCACCTTGTCGATGGTGCCGGCGAAGGTGGCGTGGATCTTGTTGAACATCTTCATGACTTCGATGATGTACAGCGGGTCGCCCGCCTCGAAGTGGCTTCCCTCTCTTACGAACGGCGGCAGGTGCGGGGCCTCCTGCGCGTAGAACATGCCTCCGGTGGCGGCCACGATTTCATTGGCCCGGGTGGCGGGGGGCGGGGCCAGGATCTTCTTCATCCGCGCTTGCAGCGAGGGTCCGGTGAGCCTGGGCGGGATGGTGATGCCGAGATCCTCCTCGACGCGCAGTTCGAAGAAGCCCGTGTGCTCGCCGATGAGGGGTAGCAGGTCGAGCAGTTCCAGCCCGCACTGGAAGCCGGTGTGCGAGGCCCGCACCCGCTCCCAGGTAGCCTGGTCGAAGCCTTCGGGCGGGACCTCCTGCGCGAGAGCCTTCGATAACTCCGTCCAGGGCAGGCGACCATCCGTACCCGCAAGGCGAGTCTCCAGGCGCCGATAGAACGCGAGGCCGGTCTGCATGAGCTCGTTGTCGTGATCCCAGATGACCTGGGCGGCCGGGACGTCGGTGCGGTGGTCCATGTTGAGGAGCCAGTAGGTGTCGGCCAGGACTTCGAGCGGATTCTTGCGCCAGACCACGCGCCCATCCTCGAAGGCGAAACTGGGGAGATTGCGGGAGAGCCACGCGGAGAAGACGTGCGCCTCGTCGAAGAGCGCGTCCAAGGGGCGCTTCAGGAGAGTTTCCTTGAGCTGGAGCGCGCGGCGCGTGGCCGCGAGTGCCTGCTGCACCGCCTCGCCGTCGCCGTGCGCGCGAATCTGTTTCTCGATCTGCGCGCTGATCTGGGTCCAGGCGAAGACCAGGTCCATCTCCAGGGTCGCCTCGTGGAGAAGGCCCACCTGGGTGAGGTAGGGCACCACGAAACGGGTGGTCGGCTTGGCCCACACGCCGCGGGCGAGGAACCAATGGACGAGGCCGTAGTGGAACTCGAGGTTGGTGTCCAGATCGTGGCCGCGAAGCTTAGCGCGCCTCAGGATCTCGCACAGCCGCTCGTAGGACTCCTGGCGTCCCTCTCCGTAAGTGACGAGCAGAGCGATGTTGCTGTCGTAAGCGCCGGCGAGGCGGTAGTGGACGAAAAGACCGGTGTCCGGGTTCTTGGTGCAAATCCCCTGATCGTCGCGAATCTCGTGTTCCACGGGATCGCTCCAGGACACGATGGCGCCGAAAGCGTGGGGCGAGAGCGACTGGTCGGTGGCGTTGAGGCGCGCCTCCACCGCGGCGCCCTCACGCGGGATGCGGAAGGGACGGGGCAGCCGCCGGCCGTGCCGCGCCACCAGCACCATCGCTTCCACCAGCGACGTGACGTCGAAGAACTCGCTCGCGTCCTCGGGGTTGCGAAAGCGCAGCGCGTAGCACAACTCGGAGACCCGGTGTTCCACCTGGATTCGGGTGTTCATCTCCATGAAGTAGTGCTGCTCGCCCGAAACGATGCACTCGAAGGTGGAGGCCGAGTCGAGGCCCACCGCCACCCCGAAGCGCTCCGCCTCGGACTCCATGCGGCGCAGGGTTTCGAGGTCGTACTCGAGGGCGGCGGCTTCCACGGTGCGGCCTGAGCGCCGCGCGCGCGCGGCCGCTTCGGCAAGGCCCTCCTCGGTCACCGAGACTTCGAGGAGTTTCTGCTCGTGCATCTGCAGCGAGCAGTCGCGCCCGCCGAGGGCCATGCACCAGGCGCCGTTGCCGATGAGCTGTACCTCGTTGTGGCGCGTTTCCTCGATGTTGAGCTCCAGGAGGATGTTCTTGTTGTCGCCGACCCCGCCGGCCTTCGCCTCGGCCAGGATCTCGAGGACCAGGGCGGACGCTTTCGAGGCCGCGGCCGCCGCCTCTGCGGCCGAGCCGCCGCGGGGAATGCCGGTGAGGATGCGCTGGCCCTTGCCTCCGCCGCCTCCGATGGCTTTCAGGCGGACGCGGTGGCCCGGCTTTTGGATGAAGAGCTCCATGGCGCAGCGCTCGATCTCCGCGGAGAGCTCGGCGATGGAGTAGAGGTCGAGGCCGCGCTGGTAGGACGCATCGAGGACCGCGGCGGCCGCGGGACGAAGCGGCGCTTCGTCGCGCAGGATTGATGGGTCGACCGCAAGCTCGTACTGGGCCGAGAGAGCGCGCAGGGCGGCCTGGTCGGGGTGCTTGCGCAAAAGCACCCGGGCGGTGACGTCGTCGATACCCGGCGTGATGCTGACGTTCTCGGAGAGGGCGGTGCGCTTGGCTTCATCCTTGCGGCCGGCCGCTCTTTGAACCGAGGAACGCGGTCCGATGAAGTTGAGGCCCGCCTCCTCCAGGACATGGACAAAGCGCTCGTCCTCGGCCATGAAGCCATAGCCCGCGAAGACATGAGTGTAGCC